>DJMI01000056.1 GCA_002435335.1 Nitrosomonas sp. UBA6494 | reverse complement strand
ATATCACATTAGAATCACATCATACTGCTCCAAACAGAAATTATTTTTACTTTATAATCAATTTTATAAACTAACATTGATTGGCTTTATTGCCGTTAGCTACCCGTCTAGCTACCCATATATCACAAGCATTACTGTGTTTCGATTTTAGAGCGTTTTCAACCCAATAGTACTCACCTCAGATTGATACTTCTTGAACGGTCACTGCGTGGACGTTCATATTTTACTCCACTGACCACACCACTTTTTTCTCGGGGTGGTCTGCCGCTCAAATTTCCACCCACATCATCCACGATTTGTCAAGACGCAATTCTGCTGAATTTAGCTGCTGGATATCGATTGCAAAATCCGAAAGAATGCATTCCCGTCAATTATAACCGCATAGGAGAACATGGAACCAATGAAAGATCTTTTCGAATTTGACAATCTGCCTGACGCCGCTCACGTTGATGTAAATGTGGTCGCCGCACTGTTTGGATGCAAACCAGCGACGATATGGGCGCGGCTGCGTAGGAAAGAGCTGCCCCAACCACACAAGTTCGGAGCACACACTCGCTGGAGGGTCGGTGAGCTGCGTGCTGCACTGAACAAGCGATAAGGGAGGAAAACCAAGGTCAACGACATTACACGTGCAATGTTAACGCACCTTTTACCGCCTTGCAATTTCAACTCGTAACAGGAGGAATCTAAGAAATAGAAATAGTCACTTAACCAAAAGATGTGCTTCCTAATGAGACGAGGGCCCAGTCTCATTGTGGAATATGACAATTGCTCTTCAAAGACATACAGTCTGCTTGAGCATTTATTCACAATTAAATCCTGTAAGGACCAAAATGAAAAAATTGATTCAGCAGTATCTCATCGCCTGGCAAAATGCTAAGGCGAACACCCCGGTTCGCTCGCATGAGGAGGAGTTGGCATGATGCTAAATCCCACTCACTTCCCCACTGAGCAACTTGGGCCCGAGCTCGAAGCCGTGGTTCTCGAAATTCACCACGAAACCGGCGCACCAACATCAACCATCGCCACCACCCTACTGGCTGTAATTTCCCTTGTCGTACAAGGACGGATTCGTATCAGGAAACGTCACAATCACATATCTCCTGTATCGCTGTGGTATATGTGCGTCCTGCCATCGGGTGAACTTAAAACGGCAATCGCCAGAAGGCTTAAAAAAGGCGTCCAAACCTTTATCGACCAGCAAACCGAAGTCTATGCCGTACAGTTTCAACAATACGAAACAGAGTTTAGAGCTTGGGACGCCGAAGGTAAAGGCATTCTTTCAGCCATCCAACGGAAATCGGCGGCATCAGAACCCATCGAAGAGGAACAAGCGCTTCTTCAATATCACGCTCGCAGGAAGCCCAAGAAACCGAAACGGTTTAAGCTGATCCACGAGCGTATGACACCTCAGGCGCTTCAAAAAAACTTTAATGAATGCTTTCCAACAACGAGTTTATTCTCCGATGAGGCTGACCGTGTCTTTAAGAGCAACGCAGTTTCGGACCTGGCTATGCTCAACATGGCCTTCGATGGTTCTGATTTAATCTCCGATCTCAGCACGGAAGGTGAGCTGATTGCGCATAACCCCTGTCTGACTTTGGCGCTTTTCACACAACCTGAGGCCTTAGATACATTCCTCAACGGCAAAGGCGAATTGGCGAGAGCGCTGGGATTTTTGGCTCGCTGCTTCGTGATCGCCCCATTTGAGACAACCGGATTTCGATTGATCGCTCACTCAAAACCAGCTTCGGACCAGGTTATCAACGGTTTTTTTTCTCGCTGCGTTGAGATCCTCGAAAGCCATATCAGTGCCGATCCAGCTGAAATGCAGCCCAAGATCGAATTGCATTTCGACGAAGCAGCGCAACACCGTTGGGAATGGGAGCACGACAATATCCAATTCATGATGCGCCCCGGCGAACTGCTTGCAAACGATAAGGATTTTGGAGCAAAGCACGCTGACAAAATTGCTCGCATGGCAGCACAACTCCATTTCTTTGACGGTAATATCGGGCCCATCTCTCTTTCAACTTTGGAGCGTGCTATTTCGATTTCCAAATGGTACGCACTCGAATTCGTCAGGTGCTTCTCAAAGCCTCCTTCATTGCCGCAAGAGCAGCGTGATGCCAATCTTCTTCTTGGATGGTTTGCCAATCACATTCGAACAGGTGGAGAATTTGTTCTTAAGAAGACTGATGTTCGCCAATGTGGGCCAAACCAACTCAGGAACATCATGCGGTTGAATACGGCTCTACGCTTGTTATGGTCCATGGGGTGTCTGTGTGAAGGGAAATTCAATGAAAAGAAAACAACATTCATTTTTCTGAACCAGCAGTACTTCACTCATGCTCAGGTTCAGTTCCTCTGTTCTCAGCCTCAATCCTAAATAAGAGCTGGACTCAACCCTGCTATTTTCTGCTAATTGCAGAAAATAGCAGGGTTTTTCATGCGCTTTATGTAACACCAGCAGTGACACCACCAACAATCAATGACCGGGCGATTAGTCTCAAGTCGAAATCGGAAAGCCGGTCAGCAGGAAGCGCGTATCGATCTTGATGCATCGCATGGGTAGGCCATCGATTGCTCCATCAGCATGCCTTAACTCTGTATGTCTCAAAGCATCTCACGCATGCTGACAATCCATGGCATACAAGTTCGTATACAAACTATTTCCATGGCAACACGACTGAATATGAATTCAGGTTATTAATACTATTAATTAAATTAATTACAATTACATCAATAAGATCAATTATCGTTATTAATCCGAGTTAAATAACGAGATGATCAATATCAGAACATAAGCAACGGAGTGCAATTCAATCACTACTCCCGACAGATTAGATTGACATCCGGATATCCCAACAGCGGCCAAGCATCATTCTGAAGGTTCTGTGTATACATACTTTGACAATACTGCCAAATAATTACGAAAGGAATTCAGAATGAACGACTCCAGAAACAGCAAACGCATGATTAAGAGCACGACGAAGTACCTAAACGAAATCTTCAAGAACAACTCAAAGATTCAGGCCATACGAGTAGATCTTGGGTACAAAAAAGAATATGCCACAGAAGCTTCCCTTGATGGCATCAGCAAAGACTTCGCTCACTTGCTGAACAATCGTCGTACTAAACCAACCATCTTCGAGAATATGATCGGCTATATTGCCAAGCGCGAGTACACCGATGACAAAGGGCCTCATGTTCATGGCATTTTCCTTTATGACGGACACAAAATCATAAAGGATGCCTTCAAAGGTGACCAGATTGGGAAGTATTGGAACAACGAGATTACCAATGGCAAAGGCATCTACCACAATTGCAATCGGGATAAGGAAAAGTACCCAGCTAGTGCGCTAGGCATGATCGATCACACCGACGAAACGAAGCGTACGGTACTGAATGAGAAAGTCCTCGGTTATCTGTGCAAAGCTGAGCAGAGTATTGATCCAATAAAGCAGACCGGTCACGAACGATCATTTACCCGTGGAATTGCTCCAAGAAAAAAGGGGAACGCTGGTCGACCAAGGAAGAACGACTGGAAATAATCGAGTCGCCAGAGGAAAGCTGCGGCGATTTTTAGTATCGTAAACCGTCGCCTTTTTTACCAAGAATTAGGAGTATGAAACCGCTGCGAAACTCGTGAATTTTTGTGTTGAGTGAAGTAAATTAAGCGTGTCGGGATAACAGGGGGTAAAAGAGATGTGCGGAGAGCAAAATGGACAAGTGGGATTTGGTGATGACCTAATTACCGGTCTAGTACCAACAGATCACTGGTTGATGCAGTTGATCGAGTCGCTTGATGGACTGGAAAGCTTTCGATTCGGTACTGGTCAATTTGTATTCTCACACTGGCCGTCCATCGCATCCACCGCGAGTGATGTTCAAGATGTTGCTGCTGGAGCAGCGGTTTAACCTCTCCGATAATGAAGTGGAAATGCAATCCAGGATAGTACGGTTCCCCAGCGACTCTTGTTAGGTCAGGTCGGTAACACGCTGTTTGATCGGGTTATTGATCAGTTGGCGACAAGAAACATGATCGTATGCAAGGGTACGCTGAACGATGCCACAATTGTCGAGTGAACTATCCCGGATTTTGGGAGGTTCTCAAATTTTAAGAAAATGGAGTCATATCAATGTGACTTTGCGGTTGTCGCCTCTTTTGTTTTACTTTACTCTTCCATGTATTGTTTAAATACTTGAAGAAAATGATTCATCGTTTTATTACTGAAGAAAAACTATTGGGCTTCGGAGTTGCTGGAAGCTCGGGGTTTAAGTACAAGAGTATTGAGCGATGGATACAAGAAAAAAATAAGGAATAGTTATTAGATGGCTCAGCTGGAAAATATTGAGGAAATTGAAAAACGTCTTTGGGGCAGCGCCGATAATTTACGTGCAAACAGCAACTATGCCAGTAATGAATACTTCATGCCTGTCATGGGACTCATATTCCTTCGTCATGCCTACAGCCGCTATCTGGCTGTGAAACCAGAAATCGAAGCTTCGCTGCCTACCCGTGGCGGTGTTACCCGCCCGCTGACGAAGGAAGACTTTTCCAGCAAGGGCGCAATCTTCCTTCAGGAAAAGGCGCAGTTCGACTATTTGGTAAACCTCACCGACGCGGACGACCGAGCCCAAGCCATCATCGGTGCGATGGAAGCTATCGAAGCCGACTACGAAACCCTAAAAGGCATACTGCCCAAAAGCGAATACCAAGAACTGGACAACGCGGTTCTTGGTAACCTGCTGCGCACCTTCAATGACCCAGCACTGAAGAAAGCCACAGGCGACATCTTTGGCCGTATCTATGAATACTTCCTGACCCAGTTTGCCAACCAGAGCGCCCACGATGGTGGCGAATTCTTCACGCCCGTTTCGCTGGTACAGATGATCGTCAATTTTATCGAGCCCGATCATGGTTCAGTGATTGACCCCGCTTGCGGCTCCGGCGGCATGTTCGTGCAGAGCGCGCACTTCATCGAGAAGATGCACAAGAACCCGCAAGATGTAGCCACCTTCTACGGCGCGGAGAAAAACCCGACAACAATCCGCTTGGCCAAGATGAATTTGGCCGTGCATGGTCTGGAGGGTAAAATCCAGAAGGCTATTTCCTACTACGAAGACCCACACGATTTTCTCGGCAAGGCCGATTTCGTGATGGCCAATCCCCCGTTCAACGTCGATGACGTGGATGCGGAGAAAATCAAAAATGACCCACGCTTGCCATTCGGTCTGCCAGGTGTGAATAAAAAAGGTGCAGTTTCCAATGGGAACTACCTCTGGATTTCTTATTTCTACAGCTACCTGAACAAGGAAGGCCGTGCTGGGTTTGTTATGTCCTCGCAGGCTTCCAGTGCCGGAGGGCAAGAAGCCGAAGTGCGCCGCAAGCTGGTGGAAGGCGGGCATGTCGAGGGCATGATCGCCATCCGCTCCAACTTCTTCTATACGCGCACCGTGCCTTGCGAGCTGTGGTTCCTGAACAAGAACAAGCCCGCAGCGATGAAAGACAAGGTGCTGATGTTGGATGCGCGCAACGTCTATACCAAGGTCACGCGCAAAATTTATGACTTCTCGCCGGAGCAACTGGCCAACCTGACTTCCATCGTTTGGCTCTATCGCGGCCAGAAAGACCGTTTCTTGGCGCTGGTAGAAAGTTACCTGCAACACACTCTCGATGAAGCCAAAGCTGCCAAGTTACCGATGGATGCGTTCGTTGCATCCTTCGACAAATTGGCGGGTAAGCTGGAAAAAGTCGAAGACGAAACCAGCAAAGCCTTTGAATTGCTGGCCGCTGACATCAAGGCCTTTGAGCAGGCCATTGAAGCCGAGGGCAAAGACTGGGAAAAGGCGGCACGAGACAATGCAGGATTGTTGAGCGCTTCTAAAAAATTAGAGCCACTGGCAGAAACCAGCCGCGATCTGATTAAACAAATTGACCAGCTTTATAAGCTCACCGAAAAGCAAGCCAAACACAGCCCTGAGCCTGGTAAAAAAATCATCGAAAAAGGCTTGAGCAAACTCATCAAGGATTTTGACGACGAACGCAAAGCTGCCGTAGAGCAGCTAAAACAGGTGCGCTATATCTTCAAGCACGCACACTGGCTGCAAGAGCGTTTCCCTGATGCAGCGCTCCGCGATGTCGAAGGCTTGGTCAAGCTGGTGGATATTGCCGAGATCAAAGCCAATGATTGGAGCTTAACGCCCGGTCGCTATGTTGGCGTTGCGCCGGAGATTGAAGACGAAGATTTCGATTTTGAAGAAACGCTGCGCGATATTCATATTGAGCTAAAAGGCCTGAATGAAGAAGCCGCTTTGCTCGCAGCCCAAATCCAAAAGAATTTCGAGGAGTTGGGGATATGAGCTGGGTTGAAAACTGCATCAAGGATTTGCCGATAGTTATTGCAGATGGCAACTATTCATCAAAATATCCAAAGGCTAGCGAATTTTTATCAGAAGGTGTTCCGTTTTTAAGCGCCTACAATTTGGAATCTGGAACAATCATCGATCACAACACAAAATATATCTCAGAAGAACATCATTCAAAACTAGTGAAGGGGCACATAAAAAAAGGCGATGTTCTATTGGTAACTAGAGGGAGCATTGGCAAAGTTGCGAAGGTGCCAGGTAGCTATGATGGCGCTAACATAAACGCTCAACTTGTTCTTTTTAGGCCAAAAGACAACACGATAGATGCAGGCTTTTTGTACTATGCGGTAGCTAACCCCCAGTTTGTAAAGACTCTCATCTCCTCCGCATCGGGCGCTGCACAACCGCAACTGCCAATAAAGATATTAAGAAATCTAAAAATTAGATTTCCAAAAGATGTTTTTACCCAAAGAAACATTTCTTCTGTTCTAGAAAAATACGACGACCTCATCGAAAACAACAAGCGGCGGATTGAATTGCTGGAGGAGTCTGCGCGGCAGCTCTACAAAGAATGGTTTGTGCGATTCCGCTTCCCCGGCCATGAGCACGTCAAAATCATTGATGGCGTGCCTGAGGGATGGATAAGGACTACCGCTGACCAAGCAATGGATATATTAAGCGGCGGCACACCTAAGACTTCCGTTCCCGACTATTGGGATGGCGAAATAGGGTTCTTCACACCAAAAGATACAACTGACTCTGTTTATGTATCGACCACTGAAAAAACAATTACGACTCTTGGGCTAGAAAAGTGCGCAAGCAATTTGTATCCGAAGAATACGCTTTTCATTACCGCTAGAGGCACCGTTGGCAATCTGAATCTTGCACAGAAGCCAATGGCAATGAATCAATCTTGCTATGCACTGGTAGGCAGAGAACCGATAACCCAATTCTATCTATACTTTGCAATGCAAGCGGGGATTCAACAGGTAAAAAGTCGAGCGGTAGGGGCGGTATTTGATGCGATCATTAAAGATACATTCAAGGTTATTCCGTTTCTAGTTCCACCAAAAGCATTGGTTGATGAGTTTACCGATTATGTTCAGGCAATACTCACTCAAATCGACACCTTAATGGTGTCAACTGAGCGGTTAGTGCAGGCGCGAGACATTCTACTTCCAAAACTAATGAGTGGGGAGATTGCAGTCTGATGGCTCCGCTCAATGAAGATACGCTAGTTCAGGCCACGACCGCCGATTATCTGGAAGATCAGCTCGGCTGGGAAAGCATCTACGCCTATAACAACGAGACTTTCGGAGCAGAGGGCACGCTCGGGCGGCAATCTGATAAGGATATTGTGCTGACCCGCTATTTGGGCGAGGCATTGGTAAAACTCAATCCCGGCCTGCCTGATGCTGCCTATCAAGATGCATTGCGCCAGATCACCGAAGCGCCTGTCACCGAAAACACGCTGCAAATTAATTTCGAGCAGTACGAGCAGATTAAAAACGGTGTGTTGGTTCAGTTTCGCAACGCCAAAGGCGAACTGGAGAAAAAGCGCCTCAAGATTTTTGACTTCGACAATCCTGAAAACAATCACTTCCTGTGCGTGCGTGAGTTATGGGTGCGTGGTGACATCTATCGACGCCGCGCCGACCTTGTTGGTTTTGTAAATGGCCTTCCTCTGGTATTTGTCGAGTGCAAGACTATTCACAAAGATATCCGTCATGCGTTTGAGCAAAACTTTTCCGATTATAAAGACACCATTCCCCACCTTTTTCATCACAATGCCTTTGTGATTTTGGGTAATGGCGTGGATGCCAAGCTCGGTTCCATCTCCAGCAAATTTGAGCATTTCAACGACTGGAAGCGCCTGGCCGAGGAAGAAGCTGGCGTGGTGGACATGGAGACCTTGCTCAAAGGCGTTTGTAACAAGCGCGATTTTATCGATCTGTTTGAGAACTTTATCCTGTTTGATGAGAGTAAGGGAAAGCTGGCCAAGATCGTCGCACGAAACCACCAGTTTCTGGGCGTAAACCGCGCTATCGAGGCGGTCAGAAACCGAAAAGAACGTAACGGAAAACTCGGCGTTTTCTGGCACACCCAAGGCTCGGGCAAGTCTTATTCCATTGCTTATTTCGCCCGCAAGATACACCGCAAAATCGGCGGCAATTTTACTTTCCTGATCTGCACCGACCGGGAAGACTTGGACAAGCAAATTTACAACACCTTCGCGGGATGCCGTCTTGTCGATAACGATCAAGACCCATGCCGCGCCGGATCGGGCGATCACTTGCGAGAGCTTTTGAACCAGCATAAATCCTACGTCTTCACGCTGGTGCAGAAATTTAATAAAGACGTTGACCCGAGCAAGCCGTACTCCGACCGCGACGACATCATCGTTATCACCGACGAAGCGCACCGCACGCAATATGGCCGCTTGTCGCTGAACCTTCGCAATGCGCTGCCCAATGCCAGCTATATCGGTTTCACTGGCACGCCGTTATTCCAAGACGATGAAATTACCCGCCGCGTGTTTGGTGACTACGTATCGACCTACGACTTTCAGCGCGCCGTTGAAGATAAAGCAACCGTGCCGCTTTATTACGATGCGCGGGGCGAAAAGCTGGGTATTGCCACCAATGAACTTAACGAGAAAATCGCAGCCAAGCTGGAAGAGATTGAAATTGAAGATCAGGACGTGGCCGAACGTCTGGAGCGTGAGTTAAAACGCGATTATCACATTATCACCGCGCAACCACGCCTGGAGCAGATTGCCGAAGACCTTGTAGATCACTACAGCACCGGATGGGAAAACGGTAAAGCCATGATGGTCTGTATCGACAAGGTTACTTGCGTTCGCATTCACGCCATCATCTTGGAGAAGTGGAAAGCCAAAATCGCGGAGCTGGAGAAGCAGCTAGCCAAACTTCCAGACGAGCAGTCAGCCATGGATATGGAACGAAAACTCGCTTGGATGCGCGAAACCATCATGGCCGTGGTGGTAAGTGAAGAGCAAGGCGAAGTCGATAAATTCCGCAAGTGGGGACTAGATATTACCCCACACCGCAAGCTCATTAAAGAAGGCTTTGAAACACCAGATGGCAAACGCCTTGACGTGGAAAGCGCTTTTAAGAAAGAAGACCATCCTTTCCGTGTAGCGATTGTCTGTGCCATGTGGCTGACAGGCTTTGATGTACCCACCATGTCCACGCTCTATCTGGACAAACCGCTCAAGGCGCACACGCTCATGCAGGCTATCGCACGAGCAAACCGCGTATCAGAAGGCAAAAATAACGGTTTGATCGTCGATTACTGCGGCATTTTGAAAAACCTTCGCAAAGCACTCGCCACATTCGCTGGTCATACTGGCGGTGAAAATACCACTGGTGATCCACCACCAGAGCTTGATCCGGTAAGGCCGGAAGAAGAGTTATTAGCCGATCTTGAAGAAACCATTGAAGCGGTGCGAGCATTTTTGGATGCCAAATATTTTCGGCTTGAAGATGTACTGGAGAAGGCGGGTTTTGAACGTAACAAAGCCATCGTTGATGCTAAGGAAGTCGTTAATCAGAACGATGAAACCCGCAAGCGCTTTGAAATTATCTGCCGTGAAGTCTTCAAGAAATTCAAGGCATGCCTGACCATCAAAGCAATCAATAACTACCGCACCTCTTATGATGCGATCAACATCATCTATAAAAGCTTGCAGGAAGATGTGGAAAAAGCCGACATTTCCGACATTATGTGTGAGCTACACGCCATTATCGAAGAAAGCATAGAGCCAGCCAGTGGCGTAAAGGAGCCGACGAAACTCTACGACATAAGCAAGATTGACTTTGAACGCCTCAGAAAGGAATTTGAGCGTTCACCTGCTAAAAACACGACCGTGCAGAGCCTGAAAGAAATCATTGAAAAGAAACTGCTGAAAATGCTCATGCAGAATCCGACACGCACTGATTTTCAGAAGCACTACGAAGAAATCGTTCATGAATACAACAAAGAAAAAGACCGTGTGACCATTGAAGCCACGTTTGAAGCGTTGCTCAAACTGGTAGATGCGCTGAGCGAAGAAGAACAGAGAGCAGTCAAGGAAGGGCTAAATGAAGAATCATTGACTTTGTTTGATCTTTTGTTGAAACCTGATTTATCGAAAAAAGAAATAGACCAATTAAAGAAAGTTGCCGAAGGGTTATATCAAACTCTCAATGAAGAGCTAAAACGAATTCAGAGCTTTGCCGCTAAGCAAAGCACACGCGACGAAATCAAGGTATGTATCAGAGACTATCTATGGAATGACAAAACGGGCTTGCCAGGATGTTTTGCTAACGATGAGATAGAAGGAAAAGCTGAAATGGTGTTTGCGCATGTGCTGATGAGTTCAAGGCATAGAGAACAGTCGCAGGAAGCTTTTAGATGAAAATACATTGCTCTAGTGTAGATTGTTTGTTGAAGTGCAGATTCTGCTTACGACCCACATAACGGTTGTTAATTAGGAGTGCAGATGTCTTTTTCCGTAGCTTCAATTAGATTCTATAGCGAGTTTTAGAGGTAATCATGGATGAAAAAATCGATCTTAACGATATTTACGATAAAAATATAAATTTTTTGATAGGCGCCGGCGCATCACATGGGCTTTTTCCTACGCTCGCACTTAAAATAAAAGATGATAAAGGGGTGAGGCAGACTATTGAAACGCTTGCAACTCGTTTTTACGAAGCTAAAGAAAGTAACTCGTTATATACATTGTTGTTTATGCACTATTATGAGACGTGCATTAAGCCTGTAATTACCAATGATTTTGAGTCTAAGGAAGAATTTTTTGATCTTCAGCCAAAAGAACAGGAAGTATTAGACAACTATAAAAAATTTATAGAAACACTTCTGAAGATTTTGCAATACAGAAAAAACTTTGACAGAAAGTGTAATGTATTTACTACCAACTATGATGCATGTTTTACTTATACAGCTGATCAAATATTGGAAAATGGTAACCTAGATTTCGTTATCAATGATGGTGCAAGGGGGTTCAACCGCCGCTATCTCCAGGCTAAAAACTTCAATAGTTTTGTGTGCCAAACGGGTATTTTTGAACGCCATCACAACGATATACCGCAGATCAATCTTATACACATTCATGGTTCGGTATACTGGTATAAGGATAATGAAAATATACTTATTGATTATTCAAAAGATCGCAATAATAAGCGGCTCATAGATGAAAAACTCTTTCAAAAATTAAATAGCTTTTCTGAAGTTTTGCTTGATGATTCTAAAACAATAAATGACCTTCCAGATATTGAATTAACTGATACAGATAAAGAAAAATTCTGGGAACATTACAAGCAACTTCCAATCGTAAACCCCACTAAGTGGAAGTTCTACGAAACTGTATTTGAAGAGCATTACTACCAGATGCTCCGACTCCTTAGTTATGAACTTGAAAAACCCAATTCTGTTTTTATCACATTTGGTTTTTCCTTTGCCGACGAACATATCCTCAACCTAGTAAAACGGTCACTTTCCAATCCAACATTGCAACTCTTTATTTGCTGTTTTAATAAGACTGAACTGTCAACAATGCAAAAATATTTTGAGCGTTACAAAAATGTTCAGTATCTAGCAGTAGATGGATCTTTAGATTTTAGCACATTCAATAATAAGATTTTCACCACTACTCCCCAAATGGAAGTAGCATCGGCTCCCGACGAGGCTCAGGATGACAATTAAAATCGGGGAAGTTATTGCCGTGCATGGCACAAAAGTGACGCTGAAAATATTTGAAGACTCCAACAAAGATACTCTCTATTACAATGGAGATAAATACAAAGGGGTTTCGATACGTGAATATATATCAGTTCAGCGCGGTTTTAGAGATATTGTCTGTATTATTGAAGGTGAGTATCTGGATGAAAGAAAATTTGAAGAAGATGGTAAAAAAACATACTACATCCGTAAGGTAGAGGCCAAGCCTATAGGATATTTTGATCATGGTATTTTTAATGAAGGCATTAAATTTCTTCCTATGATAAAAGATTCTGCTTTCCTCCTACAAGAGACAAAAATATCCGAAATTTATAGCCGAGACCATACAGATGCATTTGTAATCGGCAAAATGCTAAAAGAAGAAATCCCAATATCCTTGCCATGGCAAAGGCTTTTTAACAGTCATATCGGCATTTTTGGAAATACTGGAAGCGGCAAATCAAATACTTTAGCCAAGCTATATACTGTGTTGTTCGAGCAAAAGCTCGAAAATATCGGAAATAAAAGTCATTTCATTATTTTGGATTTTAACGGCGAATATACGGAAAACCAATTAGTGGGGGGTAACTATAAAACCATCTTGCATCTTAATACCCAAACAGCGGGACAGGACAGATTTCCTTTGCATTCAGATGAATTCTGGAATCTTGATACGCTTAGCATTCTGTTTCAGGCAACTACAAATACGCAACGTCCATTTCTAAACCGCGTCATCAACGGTAGAAAAAGATATATAGGGAATGATGATAGTCTTCTCAATTACATCAAAGGGACATTCAGAGCTGCATTTACTGCGGCTTCGCCAAAACCAGAAACTCTTGATCTACTTAGAGGCATAGCTAAAATCCTAGAGGCGAATAATCTTAGTGATGGATTACAAACAATAAACTGGCATGGACAGGGACAGAAGTTTTATATTGGCATCTCTGAAACATGGTTTCAGTCTGATGGAGCAGCATATAACTCTATCCTTAGTAATATAGTTGAGGATATAACGGTTAACGACTTGGATTCGCTTGATGAGTTAGTAGTAAGGGCTAATTTACAGCTAATCCGTGACCTTATTCATGGATATGTTCAATTCGAACATATCCAACCCCTTCTAAAAAGAGTTGAATCTTCTCTATCAAGCCTAAAAAAAGTAATTGCCATCTCAGATGAGCATGACAACAGCAAACTGCTTACAGTTATTTCTTTGCGAAAATGCAATCAAGAAATGAAAAAGGTGCTGCCTCTTTTGATCGCAAAACATTTTTATCATATACACAAAAATACGGTTGAAACGCCGCCAAATAAAACTATGCATCTCATCATAGATGAAGCACATAACATACTATCCCAACAATCATTCAATGAACATGAAAGCTGGAAAGATTATAGACTGGAATTATTTGAAGAAATAATCAAAGAGGGACGCAAATTTGGTATGTTTATTACCCTTGCAAGTCAAAGACCTGCCGATATTTCACCAACGATTGTTTCTCAAATCCATAACTTCTTTATTCATCGATTGGTCAACGATCGGGATTTATTTCTTTTAGACAACACGATCAGTACTTTGGACAATCTGTCCAGAAGCTTAATACCGAATCTTGCAAAAGGAAGCTGTATTGTTACGGGAACATCATTCGATCTACCCATGGTTTTAGAAGTTAATAGGCTTGATATTGCGAAACGACCTAATAGTGAAGACGTTGACCTAGAAATGCTGTGGGCTGAGACACGATAAATTGCAAGTTCAAATGTTCAAGTTAAACGATAGAATTCTTAAAAGCAAACTCCCTCTCAATATTTTCCAATGAAGCCAAAGCATTTCTGCGTTCATGGCTATCGGAATCATTTCTGACAAGTTCGTTAAAAACTTCTTCCAATAATGCATAAAGCTCGGCAGGGGTTATAAGCCAGGCTGTAATGGTCAACAAAAACCGGACACCTATTCAGGCAGCGTTGTTAAAAAAATCCCGCTCGAATTCGATTGGGGTCATGTAGTTTATTGTCGAGTGTGATCGGCGGCCGTTATAAAAAGCCAAATAATCGATCACGCTCAATTTTGCTGCTGCTTTGGTTTTAAATTTTTCGTAGTTGAGTTGTTCGTACTTGAGGCTACGAAAGAATCGTTCGGTTGGCGCATTATCCCAGCAATTGCCTTTTCGGCTCATGCTTTGCACCATACCCATGATTGCCAGATGCTGCCGATATTCACGGCTTGCATACTGACTGCCGCGATCTGAATGATGCAACAAACCCGGTAGGGGTTTGCGACGCCAGTACGCCATTTGCAAGGCTTTCACGCAAAGCGAAGTCTTCATGTGGTCGTCGATCGCCCAGCCTACGACTTGACGGGAAAACAAGTCGATTACTACCGCAACGTACAGCCAGCCTTGTAACGTCCACACATAAGTGATATCGGTGGTCCACACTTGATTCGGCTTGGTGACTTGAAATTGCCGATCCAGTCGATTCGGTGCAATGGCTTCGTCATGATTGCTGTCGGTTGTAACTTTAATCCGCTTTGGATAGCGAACCAGCAATCCCAATTCACGCATGATTCTGCGTACCTTAAATCGCCCAACGGCAACACCTTGTTTCTTCAATCGCTTGGTTATTCGACGAGATCTATAAATAGCGGTGTAAAAATGTACCACTGAGGCGCACTAAACTACGCGGCAATCGCGGAGTAATAGTGTACCAATCTGAAGCCTGTAAGCTGATGCGATGAGCATGAAGTGAAAGGCGATGAGGATGTATACAGTGGAACTATATGTAAAGATTCGACGAGCGGTGATGGTGGAAGGCAGAAGTGAGCGTGAAGTTGCGCGATATTTTGGAATTCATCGCAAGACTGTCAAGAAGATGTGCCAATATGCGGTACCGCCGGGTTACCGACGCAAGAGAGACCCCACTTCCCCTAAACTAGCTAGATTCACTGGCATCATCGATGCCATTCTGGAAGCCGACAAACAAGTCCATGTGAAGCAACGCCATACTGCGATACGGATACTGGAGCGATTACGGGAGGAACATGGTTTTACCGGCGGCTATACCATCGTACGCAACTATGTTAACAAGGCTGTAACTCGGCAAAAAGAAATGTTCATGCCGTTGGTGCACCTACCTGGTCATGCCCAGGTAGACTTTGGTGAAGCCGATGGCTATATTGGCGGCAAACTGGTTCGCTTCCATTATTTCTGCCTTGATATGCCGCATTCGGATGGTTGCTTTGTCAAAGCCTATCCGACTGAAGATACCGAATCGTTTCTGGATGGTCATGTCGCTGCATTTGCGTTTCTGGGTGGAGTACCGCAATCGATTTTGTACGACAACACCAAGATTGCAGTAGCCAAGATACTGGGCGATGGCAAACGCCAGCGTACCAAGGCATTCAGCGAACTGCAGAGCCACTATCTGTTTGAAGACAAGTTTGGGCGACCGGCCAAAGGCAACGACAAGGGCAATGTTGAGGGCATGGTTGGCTACAGCCGCCGCCACTTCATGGTGCCACTACCCATTGCTGCTGATTTCAATGCCCTGAATGCAAAATTGCTGGATGGGTGCATCAAGCGCCAACAGGCCAAGTTGCGGAGTCAAACTGAAACCATCGCTGAGCGTATGAAACGGGATACGGCTGCATTGATGGCTTTACCTGCAGTTGCTTTTGATGCCTGCCATAAGATTTCCACGCGTGTATCTTCATTATCACTGGTACGTTATCGAAGCAACGATTACTCGGTGCCTACTCAATACGGTCACCGGGAAGTATTGATCAAAGGTTATGTGGATCATGTGGACATTTGCCTGGGCACAGACATCATTGCGCGTCATGTGCGCAGCTATGGTCGCGAAGAATTCATATACAACCCTTTGCACTACCTGGCATTGTTAGAACAGAAGCCACGTGCGCTCGATCAAGCGGCACCCTTGCAAAATTGGGTTCTGCCGGAAGCATTCGATCGGCTGCGCCGCGTGTTGGAAGTCCGCATGGAACGCCGGGGCCGCAAGGAATATATCCAGGTCTTGCGGTTGCTGGAAAATTTTAGCCTAGAGCAAGTTGAGCAGGCAATCAAACAAGCGATGGGGTTCGGTACGATTGGTTTTGATGCCATCAAGCATTTGATTCTGTGCGCGGTAGAGCAACGACCTGCCAAGCTCGATTTGACGCTCTATCCCTATTTACCCCGTGCCAGCGTGAAATCCACTGAACCACGAGCGTACTTAAGCTTGTTACAAACGGCCAAAGCAAACCAGGGGGCTGCGGGGGCGCATTATGACTGATACCTCTATCCCTACCACGGTTGCGCCGCAAGTCTTGCTGATCAATCACTTTAAAACGTTAAAGTTACCAACCTTTGCACGTGAATATGAGAAAGTAGGTGTCGAATGCGCACGTGAGGACATTGACTATGCACGCTATCTATTGCGACTGTGCGAACTGGAATGCATCGATCGTGAACGACGGAATACCGAACGGCGCATACGTCAGGCCAAATTCCCCGTGATTAAAAGCCTGGACACCTTCGACTTTGCTGCGATACCTGGGCTGAATAAATCGTTGGTACTGGAGTTGATGCGCTGTGAATGGATCCATAAGCGCGAGAACATCATTGCGTTGGGTCCATCAGGTGTTGGCAAGACTCATATCGCATTGGCTTTAGGGTTGGCAGCTTGTCAGAAAAGTATGAGTGTTTTATTCACAACAGCTGCAGCCCTGGTGCATGAGTTGATGGAAGCGCGCGATGAAAAACGTTTGCGTACCTTACAAAAACACTTGACCAACTCAAGTTGCTAATCATCGACGAACTGGGTTATGTGCCATTTACTGCAGTTGGTTCAGAACTTCTGTTCGAAGTATTCAGCCGCCGCTATGAGCACGCTGCCACCCTGGTCACGTCTAATTTGCCGTTTGATGAGTGGACAAGTGTTCTGGGATCGGAACGATTAACCGGTGCGTTACTGGATCGACTGACCCATCATGTCCATATCCTCGAAATGAACGGAGAATCATACCGCTTAGCCACAAGCAAGAAACGGCAAAAGCAGACAGTACAATCCAAACCAACAAAGGAGGATGCTAATCAATATAAATGACGTTGAGTGCGCGCAACCTAAAAATATAGAAAATCAGGAGCGAAAAACTAGAGGTCAAATCCCTCTTTTTTATTAACCTAATTGGTACACTCTTCGAGCGCTATTTGGTACCTTTTTACTCCGCCATTGACAGAGATCCAAAACTGCACTTATTTTCCTCAAAAATCCGGCGAATTTTTTCGGACAGTATTTGATCTTCTCGCACATCGCTATCAATCTCAACAGATTGACACCAAGCATAATAGGCACTTGCGCTTACTCCCATCACGCGACAAAGCACGGTTACCGGATATGTCTTCTGTTGCACCTGAATAAACCCGTACTTTATTCG
Organism: Nitrosomonas sp. UBA6494; assembly: GCA_002435335.1. GTDB lineage: Bacteria > Pseudomonadota > Gammaproteobacteria > Burkholderiales > Nitrosomonadaceae > Nitrosomonas. The sequence goes on along the minus strand of DJMI01000056.1, from coordinate 22,618 downwards.
GCTTCTTTCGCAAAGAAGACTGCGGCCTTTTTTAATATCTCGCGCTCCATCCGCAATTGTTCTATTTCCTTACGCAAACGCAGCAATTCGGCTTGCTCTGCCAAATTCAACCCCGGTTTCTTCGTTAGCGTTTCTATACCTGATGGTTTACGTTCCGCTCGAACCCAACGCCCCAGGGCACTTAACGATATTCCTAAATGCTCTGCAGCCTGTTGTTGGCTATAGCCTTTCTCAAGAACCAATCTCGCTGCATCTTGTTTGAATTCCAAATTATATTTTGGTCTGTTTTGTTTAATCTCAGTCATTATGGTCACCTCTCCTAACAGTATATAACCTGCCTTTAGAAGTGTCCGGTGGTATTAAACCATTACAGGCAAAATGCTTTCTCATAAGCCCCTATACAGAAATTGAGTTAAAGTGGGAGCAACAATTTGTCAGACAAGTGTCGTTACCTGATCTTTACCGACCAACCTGGTTGTGACTGGAACGATTGTCTGATTTACTGGCTGGCCTGAAGCACCACCCGCTTCGACATCCGGATAAAACTCCTCCACAATGGCTGGCGATTCCTCCTCACTATCTTCGAATGCGCCATTGCCTAGGCCGGTTCTGGCCACTTGCTCCAGCACCTTGATACTAACACCGGCCTGATCACTTTTAGTGGCTTCTGCGAGCGCCTGACTGACTGCGTCTTCAAGACTGATGCCATCACGCAAGCACAAATCAACATAGTACACAGGGGCGCGGTGCGATTGGGTGGTAGATTTTGCCCTGAGTTTTAACTGCAATGGCAGATGTCGCGTATTGCCACCACTGACTGCCTCAAAATACTGGAGCCGCGCCGTCAATGTACGAATTGAATTGTAGCCAGTCGTGCGAAACACGAATGACGACAATTCCTCATCCTGCCCATCAATCGCCACGTTGAGCCTGCCATAAGGTTTGCACCCTCCTGTTTTGGCTAATTCACAACCATCCGGTGATTCACAATCAACCTCGGAAATTCCCTCAGCGGTCACTCGTTTGGCTTTTTCACCATCACCCACACACATCGGCCTGCCCGTTGTACGATCGAACATACTGTATTCAGCGCGTAGGTTCAGATCGCTACTGTTGAACAGCAGTTTGACTGGTATGGCTCTGATCTTGGCATTGGCTGAGCCTTCCGCCAGCGTGGCATGTAGCGGATGCAATAACCACCCATCCTTGTTTTGAACCTGCGTGGTGATGGTAAAACAGTCATCTTTCTCCGGCAGTCGCTTGCCGTTCTTTTCTACCACCTTGCCTATCGAAATACGCCCGATAATCGGTGGCGTGATTGCGAGTCCTTTAATCATCTTGTTTCTCCTTATTAAAATTCAACCAACAAAAAGCCCCCGTCAATTTCTCGACGGGGGCACAGCATTACAACCATGTTTCTCTACTTGCCGATTTGCACTAAAAACCGTCGTATGCCAGGCTTTGGGATTTCATACAGTTTCACCAACTCGGGATTTTCATCAGCCAGTTTTTTAAAGTCTGTCATGATGGAATCCTTCGATTTGCGCCAACTGATCCTGATATCACCCAATACCGCGCCGCTGGCAAACCCCAGCCGTTCCTGAAATTTCTGTTTAAGCAGCTCTTCCTGCACTTCGGCTGATTCGCGTTGCTGCCGACAAGCCCAGTAGTCTGAAAATAACTTGTTCATACCGACATCATCCGTGTAATCGATTACATCACCCTTATCAGACGGATACATGCTGGCCAAGGCTCTGCCACTGGACTCTGATCCGTCTACTTCTGGCGGTATATTCTCTGTCACGCAATGCCAGAATCTTTCTTCCCGCTGGATCAGGTCTGCTATCTTGGCTTCATCACGAGTAATTCGATACATCCTGAAATCCTGCCCTCCGATCAGCACGGCCACATCGCACCATTGTCTGCCTGTTACAGCGAGTTGGTGCAACACCTGACACTGGTAACTATCCGGTACACCTTCTTCCCAGAATCGAGCCGAATTAACCCCGGCGGTTTTAACTTCAAGAATCCCGTTGTTGTCCGTCGGGTGTTGCACGACACGATCCAGATTAGCCAGCATGAAGGGGTATTCGGGGTGTTGCAGCACGGCATTGAGCCGCCTGATTTTCACTCCGGTTCTTTCGGCATACACAGTGGCAATGATGTGTTCCAGGGTTGTTCCCCAGAACACGGCTTCATTGGTTGTCAGGTTTGATGCTTCTTGTCGCCCTGTTTTCTCCAGCCATAGTTCAAGCGGGCTTTTGTAAGGCGAAATGCCTACCGAGGCGGCGGCATCACTGCTGCCAATACCGCCACTTCGGACATTCAGCCATTCATGCCGACTGATATCCTTGGTCGAAACCAGTCTCACTGCGTTTCTTCGCTTCATTTGAATGCTCCCGATAGAAATAACAACGCCCCGAGAGAAATTCTCTCGGAGCGCGATCTGTTGCGGTCATAGACCAATAGTGCCGAGTTGTCAGTTTATTGTCCCAATCCGCTCGGCCAAAGAGACTTGTTGTTATGCCACCAGCGCCATCGCCTGCTCGAATGCCTTTCCCTTGATTTGTGCACCTTGTCCGAACCATGCACTGTCGAGCCGGTAGTCCTGATTTCTTGCGCGGCGATGCGAGTCGACATATTCCGTCACACCGTTGATCAAGCCCCACGCCGTGCCGTTTGCGGATTGCAATTTGCTGCCCCTGCCTTCTCCGGAGTAGAGACCGTAAACTGCCTGGATCGCTTTCTGGTTGGATTGCTCGTCGAGTGGCAGTGCGGGATCGCCCAGCACATTGACGAGATACGACATAGCCTCGAATTTGCTCACCGGACGATTGGACAGCGCCTTGATACTGGCCATGAATGTTTCCCATGACGATAGACCTAAACCAAGCTCCTGTTTTACTGCAGCAGGGTCGAAGGTAGTGGAGTGCGGAACCCGGATAGCGCCTTTGTTTTCACCAACAGCCATTTGAAGGGTGTTGTTGCATACCACCCTGACACTGGTGAACTGGGCAGTTGTGGCAAGGCTTCCGTCGCAGGACGTGGCCAGCAGCAGATAGGCTTTTACCTTGTCGAGACCGGGTAGCAGCGTTTCCTGTCCGGTTTTGGCCAATGCCCACAGTTTCTTGCCACCTTTTAGTACGCCTGCTGTTTCCAATTCAAAACCACCGACAGCAACAAGGTCGCGATAAAAGCCGAGTATGTCTTTAGGCTGTACCACTTTGTAGCGCTTCGACACAACCGACAATGGTTCATTATTGTCACTACGATACAGTACCGTTGCATCCGGGTTGCTGCGCAAATTGAGCAGGTTGCCGTCATTGCCGCCGGCGGAGTTGAACAATACTTCTGTTTGCTTGATTTCAAAATCCATACCAGCGGCCTTCTGCCAGACTTCGATGGGCTGATTTTTGGGTAATTTATTGCCAAGGCCATGCCAGGGAGTTTCCCCGACATAGGCCATGTCATTTGCTGTTGCCAGTTCATGTGCCATGATTGATTTCCTTTTTTATAGTGAACAAAACTCCAGAATGGAGTGTGTTGGGGAGATGAAGTAGACGAAAGTAATTGAAGCTATATAAAAACCAACGCGATCAAAGGCGAAGCGCGGGATTTGGTTTTAACGACTGATGATCTGCATCAGCGATTCCTACCGAAGGTGTAACTGCAATCCATGCATTCATAGTTATCCAGAATGTTGTCATCGACTGATTTACCGATGCGAGAACCTACAGCACCACCTGCCGCACCGCCAAACAAGCCACCCATCAAGGCTCCAGCGATGATGCCAACCGGTCCGGCGGCTGCCCCAATGGCGGCACCTCTGGCAGCGCCAGCAACGGTGCCAATAGCAGCACCGGCTTTACTGCCGTAATTCTTAGTGCGAATTCGGGCAGATGAACACAGCGGACATGAAATACTCATAATAAAAACTCCTTTGTTATGTAATGCTTGGGTTTTAGAACTGAAAACCGCTCTCTATGGCGAAAACGGCAAAAAAAGCCGCCATCAACCAAGGCTGAGGCGGGGGGTGAATGATTTGTTGTTTGAAATGCGAAGGGGTGGATTGATTGAGTTAGAAAACTTGATCGTCAGCAATGGACATCACTGCGCTTCCTGCACTCAAAGACAGAAAGAATGGCTGCAAAAGGTAACCAGAAAGTACACCCTCAGGTTGTATATATGTAATTCAAAAAAATTCAAATGCAAAGAAATTGCGGTTTGGCAGAAAAAAAGGTGCTTTCTAAGCTAGAAATCAATCATCGACGTATGTTTTTTCACCTGAAAATGAAAAGAGCCAGCGACTTTGATTGGTCGATGGCTCTCGAATGGGTGAAATTTGGCGAGTGAATGTCAGGTTGGCCTAATTTTCAGTTGTTATATGTGTAACCCAGCGGAATTCCGGTGTAAATGATGATTGTTGGCATCAGTGCCGATACAAATTTGGTCGCTTTGGGAGTGAATAGGTTATGCGTAATGATTGGGTTAATATCCAATACTTTCAGGCATTAAGCAAATTTTATAGACATCTTACAAATCAGATAGTTGAACTACATTGACAAAGAAATAAGAACTAGTTTGACATTTATGAGCTGGCAGTAAAATTTTATACACAGATAATAAACCCTATAAATTATCGAAATCAGAAATACTCCTCCATACAAATTATTCAATTTTTATATAGGAGAAAAATATGCCGAACGACACCACTACCGCTGCAAAAATACTACCAATAATCGAGGTCTGCCATCGTTTGGGGGGTAGATCTCGTAGTTGGCTGTATGACAAGCTTTCCCCAAAATCCTCCAGGCATGACCCCTCATTCCCTCGGTTGAATCGGTTTGGACCAAGAAGCGTAGGAATTCTTGAGGAAGACTTGAATGCCTGGATTAAGTCTTGTCACCAAAATGACAAAAATTGAGCACCAAAAATTGCCGGAAAACAAATGGGGCCCAAACGGATTCTCCTTACTGTTCCGGCGTCAATTTGAAATGTGGATTTCTGGTTCTTATTTTATTTATTAGTCTAAACCGGTAATTTTTGCTCGTTTAACACGGTTGTGTTATGTCTCTTCTAAGCAAATGCATTGAAAGCCTTGATAATCGTTTGTTTGCACGAAAATCACTAAGTGTCATTCCATTCCCATATAGATCAAGAAATTTCCCACTAATGGGCTCCAAGAGCTGTTCCCTGAGGTGACTTTCCTGCACAAAACCGAGTGCCAATGTATTATTCTGAGATGATAAATTATCACCATATACTATAGTGGTTAATTTATTTAGCCTTACTTTATTAAAGGCATAATCAAGTATTAATAATGAAGCCTCCAATCCTGCACCACTGGCACGATCTGCAAGTTTGGGGATGCCGATCATAAATTCGGCGCGGCGATGATTAAATTGTATATCAACTAGATTGGCAATACCGATGACTTGCTGATCAGTACTTCTGGAAATAATCCAGTCGACAGTTCTTGATTTGCATGGATGAGTTTTATAGGCCTGATTCAGTTTTTTGCTGATCTCTTCAAATTTTTGGTGATGAGAGATAGTGCGGTTATAAAGCATCATGAAGTCCTTATCTCGAAATAAGGTATGCAGATAAGCAGCATCTTGTGCATCATAGCGGCGTAGAAGTAGCCGTGATCCTTCAAGTGGCATCATCCATGTTGGATTAACTTCAAAAAGACCAGTTGCTGCTTTGGAAAAATCTGGACGCAATTTCAATGCTTGCTGAAAGCATTGATACGCCTCCTCCATTTCTTCTGCTGCTTTTAGTGCCTGTCCTAAATTATTAAGAGCATCGGGATAATCAGGTTTTAATGCCAGTGCGTGTCGATAAGATTTAATTGCTTCATCCATTCGATTCAACTTTTGCAAGGCGTTTCCGAGGTTATTAAGCGCCTGCGGATAAGAAGGTTGAAGTTTTAATGCGTTATAAAAACTTTTAATGGCATTTTCTGCTTGATTCTGTGAAAGTAAAGCACTCCCTAATATATTATGGACTTCTGCTCGAGTCGGATCGAGCGTGATTGATCGCCAGCTTAATTCAATCGCTTTATCAACATTCCCTTGTTCCAGTAATGCATTGGCAAAGTTGCCATGAAAATCGGCACGCTCAGGGTAACGTTCAAGTGCTTGAGTGAAGTAGCTATTGGCGGCTTGATAACGCCCTGTCTGGGCAAGAATGATAGCGAGCAGATTCAGCGTCTCTGAATGATAAGGTATGACGGAGAGTATCTGGTTGCAGAAATTCTCAGCTTCATGAAATTTCCTATGCCGCTGGCATTGCACTGCCATGCGCAGTAGTTCCGTAGGTGAATTCTTATCAATTACCATTAATGTTTTTTAAGTGCATATAGTATTCTTAAGCATTGTATTAACAGCAGATTTAATGAGAAATATCAAATTCCAGCACGAAGGCTCAGGGAATTCCTCAAGCTTGGTATCTTGTATGATGTCCAACATTGCTCACGAAATTTACTGTATCAGAATTGACCTCATTGACCGTTTAACGCTGATACTTTTGAGAAAAAGCTAAGTAAAATAAACTGGTCTCGGCTCTTTTGATGGTCAAACAAACGAAAACGTAATATCCGCAGCATTGCCGACAAGATCCTCGACGCCGACAAGTGTAATCGGTGTTCCTGCATCATATAGTTCTCCGGTACCCAACGTGACAGTCAGAATTGTATCGTTGCTTGACCAGAGCACAGTAGCCCGGGTTCCGGTTGCACCGTAGATATCATCCGTATTGAAGAATGACTCAACAATCGTTTTGTTACCAATTGGCTCAGTGAAAGTCAGTACAAGATCATCGCCAGCATCGGCTGTTCCACCACTGCCATCATCATTTTGAGTTAATAAACCAGAACCATCATTTGCTGGCGCTGTTGTATCAGTGGCAGTAAAATTAAAAGTAGTTTCGTCAGTAACGGCAGCGACATAGTTACCACTCTCATCTGCCAGCGCATCGGCATCCCAAGTGACGTAGTATTCGGTATCCGGCGATAGATTGCCTGTTGGGTCGATGGACAAGCCACCATCTTTGGATACCGAAATTGTGGCATCAACCAGCGTATCGGTTGCTACATCTTTTAGATAAACCTTGGACAGATCGGATGAGGTTGAGTCTATGGCTTCATTAAAATACAACGTGATTGTTTCATTAACCTCAATTGTTCCATTATCTTGCGGATTGCTTCCTAAAGGATCGAATACTGGCGCAATTGTGTCAGTGGTGCTGAAGTTAAGTTTGGTAGTATTTTTTATACCAGCAAACGAATTACCACTAGTATCGGTAATTGCTCCGGAAGTAATCTTGACATAATAAGTAGTGTCTGAGTTTAGATTGCTAATCGGATTGATTCGTACAGTCTTACCGCTGATGGTGATCTGGCTAGTATCATCTATAGCGATGGTGCGGGTATCGGTGCCATCGCTGATAATGATATTACCAGAACCAGCCATGACGGATTCACTGAAATTTAGCCTGATGTTACTATTGACTGCGACATTTATTTCGTCGTCAGATGGGTCGCTAGAAATAAGGATTGGAGCAGTTGTATCAGAGTCATCTGCGATGTGATCGTTTGCATCGTCGATTGCTTCGGCATCTTCTTCGCTATCAGGGTCCAGATCTAAAATAGTTTCTGAGGCCCACGCTTCGTCTGCGGCATCACCGGTAAAATCATCGATTAGATTACCCAGATCACCGTCTTCAGCAGCGGATTCTATCGTTTCAGCCATTGAATCCTGAGCAAAGGAAGATATCTGGCTAAACTGAGCCAGAATTGCGAAAATATCATCTCCAGAAAGCGCTTCATCGATATTTTTCGCGCTATCAGCCAATATGGTAGCAAGATCATCCTGAATATCTTCAATCTTTTCGGCAACCGCTGTCAGGTCAGGATCATTTGCTGCAACGATACTTCCGTTGATGATTTCTGCAATAAAATCTGGATCGGTGAAATCAGCTTCGCCTTCAGGGTTGTTTTCAATGGCATTAATCATTGATTCAAGCAAAGCATCAACAGCCTGATTCACAGAAAGATTATCTATTCCCCCGGCCGCTCCAATCAGTGCTTTTGAGGAAACAATTAAGAAGTTTATTAACTTCGTAGCTTCAGCTTGAATGTTGATGGCAAGCATTCGATCTTCATCGCTGGCGCTTGTATCAAATGCAACCGCCAGTGGATCGAAGGTTATCAGATCGATATTGCTAACATCGAATCCTAGTGCTTTTCCAACAGCGCTTTTTGCTTCATCGGCAGTGTAGCCGTTAGCTATAAAAGCTTGCTGCAGTGTCGTCAGTGGATTGATTACAGTAGATCCCTCAGGAGCTTTTAGGATACCAACAAAACTCTTTCCAGAACTGATGTCTGTTCCACCAGTGGCAATAATTGCTCCTTTTGCACCTTCAAGAAAGAAATTGCCTTTCTCATCGGTGGTGGTTTTGGCTTCCCCTTCATTCCAGATACCATCACCATTCTCATCAGCAAAAACAGTAGCATTTGCAATATAACCGTCGACAACCTTCCCGTCCAACACATGGCCATCAATCAAAATATCAATAGCAGTTTTTGCTGCTGCAACGGTGGCAACATCAGCTGTCACGCCGGACAGAATGGTCTGCAGCATAGCCAAATCAGTGACTGCGCCACCCTTCTCTATGGAGTAGTACTTTGAAACTTCAATGCGATTGTCAAACAACGCTGCTGCATCGCCCCAGATAGGATCATCATGATTTATATTATCAAGAGCAGATATGCTCCATCCAATCATTGTTCCAAAACTTTTCCCGGCAATTATTTCTTGTGAAATGTAATCGATTACAAGATCTTTATTTTGCGGTAGAACTGTATTTTCCACCAAGTTCTCAACGATCTTGGTAACGCTATTTTTAATGTGATTTGCAGAGGCCACTCCCCAATCAGGGTTTGTAGTAGGGACTGAATAAAGAGCTTGTATAAGCTCCTGAATTATCCCGTCCTTAGTGGAACCCGTGGCTATTTTGTTGATGATATAGTTAATTAGCAGAGATTTATTTTCTGTAGATACAGAGTCGCCCACCAAGTCATAAGCCAACGCTTCAGAAAATTGAGTAGGTGTAAGTGTGCTAGAGTAATCCCTGCCAAAAAATGCCATGCTGCCAGCCAAGGCCTGAGCCAATGAAGACAACTGAGTGCCAGATGTCAGAATGGAATCGCCTTCGTTTAAGTATACAGAACCAGGGGCAGCATTGAACATTGCCTGAGCAAGCTGAAGGATAGACATTTGTTGTTGGGTAGGAATGATCATATTTATTAATCCTTATTTTTAATATCCAATGCTAACCTGCGACGCGCGACTTTTTTCGCGTAGTATCCCGTGACAGAAGAGAATGATGTTGAGCGTCAAATTATAGCTCGTGCATTACTGTGGTGAGTTGCTTGGTTTCTTGTGTCATACAGCCGACTCCTTATTGGATAATTGGTTAACCGAAATCGCTTTTGATCAGTTTGACTGGGTTACTATGAGTCCTATGAGGCAATCAGTAGAATACAAAGTTAGAAAAACGGCTAATTTGATCTATCTCAAAAAAGCCATGAAATTCAACACTTCAGATAATTTGAGAATCTTACCCTATTTATCATAAGAGTATTTATTGTTGCATGTAACTCAATCAATACTCAAACCCAGAAATGAAAGTAACAACATGTTTTTATTGCACTAATTATCAGAGCAAGCCAATCCTGAAGTTAGAAATAATTCAGCTTAAAAGGGGCACTCCTTAACGATATTTGTAACAGAAATCTTTGATGGTTTATCTGTTTTCTTAATTAAAATGGCAGCAGACGGGTAACTAGATGCCGTTGTTACTCCACAATATTTTCCTGGCGTAACAAAAAGAATATCCACAAATAAGCCATTACTATTTTCATATACTTTCTCAATTACTAATTGGAATCCTCCTGTACTCTGAAATCCCACTCCTCCAGCAATCATTTGATAATTCTCGAAGTCTATCTCTGGAAGTAAGAATTCAGTATTTCCTAAATTGCCATAAATTAACTCAGTATAAAATGACTCCCATTCTTCCTGCGTACTGATAAACCTAACCCAAGGTTCAGTGCTTCTGAACTCAAAAGGCAAATTCAGTACGGCGTGAGAAAAAATATCATGAACAAAAACATCTGAAGCTCGAACCACTGTAGTCGTTATTGTGATAGCGAAAACACTTGTATATAGTAGGTTTAACAATGAACTTTTCACACGTATCTCCTCTACAAATCTAACGTATAACATAAGATGTATATTAAATGTGCATCACATCAAGTTATTGCTGTAAGGGACAGCAGCTTTACTGTACCGCAATGAATGTCCAATATCAGGGGATCAAGATTATGGCAGCAAGGCATGAAAATATGCCGCCCCCTGTTTTTCAGGTTTCCTTATAGCGAAGAGAGAAAAAGACGGACGGCAGTATGAGAGCCTCTGCACGCTCCTTGGTCCTATCTAACCTTTCTAGGTAATCCATGCCACGATCCCCATCGCTATCATTTTCAAACAGGCAATTGGCGATATCTTCTCGATCAAACTGCACATCAAATACTTGCTCGTACAGCCATAAATCCATGTAAGGCAAGACGCGCATTCGGTGCCAATTCTTTAGGTTCTTCAAATTTACAACCGTTTTTTTTGCCGTCGGAAAATCTTCTGTTTCCCTCGTTTCCTTTAGCCATTCCGAAAAACTTCTGCAAAGCACATCGTCGTTATAAAAGAGGTTAACCTGCAAGCTAACTTTCTCTGGAGAAATCAGCGCGCGAAAAGTTGATGTCGGCCAAATTCCTCCATCATAAACCGTCGTATCGACGATGGGCTTGTGTTTCTTTAAATAGCTCTCGCGATCAGCCAATTCATTTTTCCAAGTAAAATATGGGCAATCCGATCCGCCATCGACTGGCGGATACCACCCTTCCTCTCCGTTGGATTTGCTACAAGCTACACCAATCTCGAACGCCTCAGAAGGTTTCTCATTGACAGGGATTGGTTCACTTATCAAATCCATGACTTTGTTTTGACAGTCTAATCGAAGGGCTGAATATAGAATCGAGTGTGACTCCGAATAGTCATCCCGCGAGTTCCTAGGCTGCAGTTCATCAAGGAACTCGATATCTTTGTTTACTGCAACGCGACGTGCCAGAGCGCGCATCCAGAGCGTGAAATCTTCCCTAAAGCAGTATTTTTCAGGGTCAAAATCGTCAGGAATAGGATTTTTAGAAGAATGCGTAGCTTTACTCATCATGACGGCCTTATGAGTTTTAATTTACCGAGTGCTTTAAATAAGTCTGCTTTTGCAACGAATCGACCAGGAAGTTGTTCCACTTTTCCAGTGCGATTCTTCGCTCGTCGTAGTAGGTATGTTGATCATAGATTCCTTCGATCCCTGGCAGCTTGTGATTCAAGCACATTTCAGACACTTCACGAGGTATCCCAAGCTTTCTCAGGTGGCTTTTCATCGTGCTTCTCAAATCATGCGGAGTAAAGCGCCTTATCTTGGGTGAGTGTTGATTAATCCAATAGTCGATAGCTTCTCGCATTGCATCTTTCGAAACTGAAGCATCGCCATCATGGCGGGCCATGCGCGCTCTTGAACGAGCTGGGAGCACGTAATCCGAGTTTCCAGCAATATCGATCAAGGTGCTAAACCACTCCACAACAGCTTTCGAAAGGGGTATATCAATTGCATTTCCTGTCTTTGTTTTGGGAATATACCACCGTTTCTCTTCAAGGTGAACATTGGCCTTCAAAGCATTGTTCAGTTCAGAAATACGGACACCTGTTGCCAAGAGAATTCGCACTGAAAGCAGATTCTCTAGGTTCATTTCGGCATTCATAAGTACCGCGATTTCGTCATCAGTGAGCATCAACCGCTTTCGCTTCTCCGGACGTTTACCAATGATTGATTCCAGTTGAATGCCTGCACACGGAGACACGACGATCAGTTTCTTGCCGGAGGCATGTTTGAAGATGCCGCGTAGTGCACACCAGAGGGTGAACAGCTCAACCCAGCCAGCCTTGACTCGTTCGATTTGTGCAACAATGTCCAAAGGAGCAACCGACTGAACTGACATGGCACCCATGCCGCTCTCAATGCGCTTAAGATTTCTGCCGTAACTCCGCTGAGTACTCTCCGACAGAGTACTCAAAACCAATTCCTTGTAGTCGCGAATCAATTCCCGAACTGTCCAGTCTCGATGACTTTTTACCTTGCGCACCTCATCTGCCGGATTAACGCCTTCAACCAAGGCAAGGCGTTTTTTTGTTGCTATCAAACGTGCTGCGGCAAGGGACAAATCCGGGTAACGACCTAGAGTTACCTCCTGTCTTCTACCGCCATGTCTAAATCGGAGTACCCAAACTGCAGCGCCAGCAGCCGACAAGGTAAAGGTCAGTCCGCCGCCATCAGACTTTGCAAGCGGAGTACCTGCGCGTATCCATTTGCGAATCTGAATATCGCTCAGAAGGTTAGTTTGAATTTTGGCCAAGACGACTCCTCGAAATACATGGGTAGCTATCACTATAGCTACCCATGTAGCTACCCAAAAGTTGATAACTTCGATTATACGAGTATTGTCTTAGATAAACAAAAAAAACCTCATGATGTTAATTAATAACGATAATTATAATAAATACACACCTCAAATCACTGCAAATTACACTACATCAGGATAACATCATATTGTTCTTGTGTATATGATTCTTCTACTTGCAAACTGATCGGCTTAGCGATGAAATCACCAAGCTGCGCCAAACTTTGAGATTCTTCATCAAGAAACAAATCGATTACTTGCTGCGATGCTAGAATTCTGAACTCATTCGCTTCAAATTGCCTGGCTTCCCTTAAAAGCTCACGCAATATCTCATAACAAACTGTTTGTGCAGTTTTAATTTCACCTCTCCCTTGGCACGTCGGGCATGATTCACACAAAACATGCGCAAGACTTTCTCGAGTACGCTTCCGTGTCATTTCCACTAACCCGAGAGTGCTAAATCCATTTACGGTAATACGTGTACGATCTTTCAACAACGCTTTATTCAATTCGGACAATACGGCATTTCTATGTTCCTCGGAACCCATATCAATAAAATCGATAATAATGATTCCACCAAGGTTGCGTAAACGAAGCTGTCTTGCAATAACCTGTGCCGCCTCCAGATTTGTTTTAAAAATAGTATCGTCAAAATTTTTGACACCGACATACCCACCGGTATTTACATCCATAGTTGTCAGTGCTTCGGTCTGATCAATGATGACATACCCTCCTGATTTTAAATTGACACGCTTGGCTAACGATTTATTAATTTCATCTTCTACTGCATATAAGTCGAATAGTGGGCGATCTCCTGTATATAGCATTATCCTTTCAGCAATGCATATCATATAACTATTTGCAAACTTTACTAATTTTTGATAATTCTCACGGGAATCGACCAAAATTCTTGCAGTCTCTTCGCTGACAAAATCCCGCAACACGCGATGACTCAGATCGAGATCTTGGTAAAGCAACATTGGCGCCGCTATTGTCAAGGATTTCTGTTGTATATCTTCCCATAATCGATGCAGATACTCTAAATCCGCTCGCATATCATTTTCATCAGCCGTTTCAGCCATTGTACGGATGATATATCCACCTTTATCTTCTTCAGGCAATAGCTGCTGCAATTTTTCCCGTAACGATTCGCGTTCTTTATCGCTTTCGATACGTTGTGAAATTCCAATATGTGATTCTTGCGGCAAAAAAACCAATAAACGTCCTGCCAGACTTATTTGAGTTGATAACCGAGCACCTTTGGTTCCGATGGCATCTTTAATAACTTGGACTAAAATACTATTACCTTCGTACAGCAATTTTTCAATCGGTTTAGCGGTATTACCTGCTTGCTCAGAATCTCGAATATCAGCCACATGTAAAAAAGCCGCACGATCCAAACCGATATCCACAAAAGCTGACTGCATACCTGGTAAGACCCGACTGACACGTCCGTTATAAATGTTCCCGACGATGCCGCGCCCACTAGTTCTTTCAATATGCAGCTCATGCGTTACACCTTGTTCCAGTATGGCTACTCGGGTTTCTTGCGGTGTAATGTTGACAAGAATCTCGTCAGTCATTCGTATTGCACACCTTCATTAATCAAGATTTCTAAACCAGTTTCTTGCAACAATTGTGATGTTTCGAATAAAGGCAACCCCATAATGCCACTATAGCTACCAACGATATTCGTAATGAATATTGCTGCGACTCCTTGAATGGCATAAGCTCCCGCTTTATCAAGAATATAATTGCGTGCCAGATAATTACGAATTTCCGGTTCGCTTAGATCGCGAAATTGTACGGTAGAGGTCGATAATCGCATTTGTACGTTATCTTGGATACACACAGCAATCGCGGTCAATACTTGATGAGATCTACCCGACAAAGCTCTCAACATAACTTCCGCATGCTCGTTATTTTCTGGCTTTCCAAGAATACAACCATCAATGGTCACAATCGTATCTGCCGTTAACACAGGATAAATAGGCAATCGGCGCTGAATAATCCGCTTCCATCCTTCAGTCGCCTTCGTGTGCGTAATGCGGTAAATATAATCCGTAGGTATTTCATTTTCATGCGGTTGCTCATCAACATCGACAACGCGGCCTAATGCTTCTCGCATCTTAAGCACAGAATATTTGATGCCAATTTGTTTAAGCAACTCTCGTCGCCGAGGACTTCTTGATGCCAGATATATTCGGTTTTCTGATAACATAATACATAAAAGCATTGCAAATCAAATCACCCAAGCAACAAAATCTCACGCATATGAACTACCGTATTAGGCTCGGTGATATGGATGATTCTTCATAATTGATATTGCACGATACAACTGCTCGGCCAATAAAATCCTAACCAACCCATGCGGTAAAGTCAGCCTGGATAATGCAATCATTGTATGCGATTTACGTTTGATTTCGTGATGCAATCCATCTGCACCGCCAATCACAAATGCCACGTCGCCCCCATCATTCGTCCATTCCTTCATCGATTGTACAAACTGATTCGTCTCCCATTGATGCCCACGTTCATCTAAAACAACGGTTTTGCAGTTCACAGGTAAGGCCGAACAAATTCTCTGGCTTTCGGTAAGCAATAACTGCTCTATCGTTTTTCCGGTCACCCTTTTCTCCGGCTTCACTTCGATCAGATTAACCGATATTTCGCGGGGTATACGTTTGATATATTCATTATAACCAGCACAAATCCAGTCAGGCATTTTATTGCCGACTGCAACAATGAAGTATTTCATCGCAATAAAACAGTAAAAATTTAAGCTAATTATGCACTACGTCCTGACCACAATCCCTTCAAATTGTAATATTCTCGTACCGAAGGCAACATGATATGAACAATCGCATCTCCTAAGTCGACCAATAACCATTCCCCGCTTTGCTCACCTTCAACACTGTAAACATTGCCACCAGCAGCTTTAACTTTTACTTGGACATTATTGGCCAAAGCTTTGGTTTGCCGTGTCGAATCTGCGCTCGCAATAATAATAGTGCCGAATAGTGACGTAATTTTTGAAACATCAATGACATCAATATCGTAGGCTTTAATCTCCTCGAGTGCATCGACTATGATATTGATCAATTTTTCAGATTCCATCTTTGTTGTACAGACGATTGGTTGTGATATAGGCATGGACAGAATCCGGCAATAAATATCGCACACTTCTTCCGGATGCCAATAATGAACGTATCCGGGAAGCTGATATCTCCAGCAGTGATGTTGCAGCGAAATAAATCAACCCTGCTGATCTGTTTGCAAGTTCGTTTGCAATTACAGTACGTCGGTCATTTAATTCCGCTTTGATCGGCGGGGTTATGTTTTGTTCGTCATTACTTACATAACCAGGTCTTGGAACAACAATCAAATGACACAGCGTAAACAATTTACGCCATTCAACCCATTGATCGATTTTTATAAAAGCATCCATGCCGACGATACAGCAGAGCGCAGTATCATACCCGAATTCACAGCGATATTCTTGCAATGTCTGTACGGTGGTGCTGATACCTGGGCGATTAACTTCACGTTCGTCGAGCAAAAAACGATCATTATCTTGCACTGCCAGTTTCACCATTGCAGCCCGGTGCATCCTTGACGCTGCAGGCGCCGCGCGTAATCGCGGCTCACCGGATGGAACAAACAGCATTCTTGATAAGCTTAGCTGATCCGACAATTCCTCAGCAATACGCAAATGACCATAGTGAATCGGATCGAATGTCCCACCATAAATACCAATCAGAGAAAAGTGTTGGCGTTGCACGTGCCCTACTCTGCACTCAATCTCTGGTATTAATCATAACAATGCCAAACGCATGTCGGTCAACACATCTGACAAATGCGCAGTGAAACGAGCAGCCGTAGCACCATCGATCACTCGGTGATCGTATGATAACGACAGCGGCAGCATTAGACGCGGAACAAACTGATGCTCCCGATAAATCGGTTTGATCGTTGCTTTAGACACACCCAAAATCGCAACTTCTGGCGCGTTGATGATCGGCGTAAATGCAATACCGCCGATGCCGCCTAGACTGGTAATGGTAAAACTCGCCCCTTGCATATCTGTTGGTTTTAGCTTGCCATCGCGCGCCAAGGTCGATAATCGCGCCAATTCCTCGGCAATGGTAATAATGCCTTTTTGGTCAACATCCCTAATAACCGGGACCATCAATCCGATCGGCGTATCGACAGCGAAACCGATATGATAATAATGCTTCACGATCAAACTCAACTCACCACCCGTGTTGTTGTCAAGTGAAGCATTGAACTCGGGAAACTTTTTTAGCGGCGCGATCAGTGCTTTCATCAGGAAAGCTAGCAAAGTTAATTTTGTGCGATTGTCTTGGCCATGCTCATTCGAATCCTTGCGCAATGCTTCCAAATCTGTGATATCGGCTTCATCGAATTGCGTAACATGCGGAATCATCACCCAATTGCGATGTAAATTGGCTCCGGAAATCTGCCGAATACGCGTCAGCGATTTCAACTCTATCGGACCGAATTTGGCAAAATCGACTTGCGGCCACGGTAACAAATCAAGCGTACTACCCAGCCCGCTACTGCGTTTTTTTGACAATTCGCTTTTGACATACGCTTGTACGTCCTCTTTCAGAATGCGGTGCTTAGGTCCACTACCAGTAATCAAATCAAGATTCACTCCAAATTCACGCGCTAAACGACGGATCGACGGACTGGCGTGTGCTTTAGCGGAGACTGTTCCAATTGTGGACACAACAGGTAATACGGGAGGCGAAACACTCGCAGGTTGAATTGGTGGCTGATGCGATGATGGTGTTGCAGGTTGTGGCGGTTTTTCCGTCATTGGCTCAATAACTGGCAAATGCTCGTTGGATACTTCCAATGTTAATAACGCCGAGCCTTCTGAAACTTTATCTCCAGCTTTGATCAAAATATCTTTCACTATACCTTGATAAGGCGAAGGAACATCTATGGTTGCTTTATCCGATTCCAGCGTTACCAGCGAGTCCTCCGTCTGCACGGAATCTCCTGCTCTGACCAGCACTTCGATCACCGGCACATCCTTGAAATCACCGATATCCGGTACTGTAACTGTCTTTAGTTCTGCCATGATTTTGCTCAGATGACCGCCGGATTCGGCTTATCGGGATCGATACGGTATTTTTGCATCGCTTCAGTTACTAGGGCTACAGCAATCTTACCTTCGTCTGACAACATTTTGAGTGCAGCGACCACGACATAATAACGGTCGACTTCAAAAAAATGCCGCAACTTTTCACGCGTATCAGAGCGCCCGAAACCGTCCGTGCCCAACACGTGATAAGGTCCCGGAACAAACTCACGGATTTGATCGGCATAGATTTTCATATAATCAGTCGCAGCGATCACCGGACCATTATTCCCCTGCAAACAAACCTCGACATGCGATTGCTTGGCAGGTTGATCAGGATGCAGCATATTCCAGCGTGCGACATCGAGTGCTTCGCGCCTGAGTTCATTAAAACTGGTTACACTCCAGATCGTTGTATTGAGCCGGTATTCTTGCCGCAAAATCTCCGCAGCAGCAATCACTTCACGCAAAATCGTCCCTGCACCCAGTAAACACACGTGAGGCGCATCGTTGTTCCCGTCAACAGATTGCAGCCGATACATCCCTTTTATGATATTTTGCTCGGCACCGGGCGGCATTTCGGGATGCGGATAATTCTCATTCATCACCGTTATGTAATAAAAAATATCTTCCTGCTCTTGATACATCCGGCGTAAACCGTCTTGAATGATCACCGCCAATTCATAAGCGAAAGTCGGGTCGTACGACACACAATTCGGGATCGTTGATGCTACGATATGGCTATGCCCGTCTTCGTGCTGCAAACCTTCACCGTTGAGTGTAGTACGCCCGGCGGTACCGCCAAGCAAAAAGCCGCGACAACGCATGTCTCCGGCTGCCCAAGCCAAATCGCCAATACGTTGAAAACCGAACATCGAATAAAAAATAAAAAACGGGATCATCTGAATGCCGTGAGTGCTGTACGACGTCGCCGCAGCGATCCACGACGACATGGCACCGGCTTCGCAAATACCTTCCTGCAGAATCTGCCCGTGCTTGTCTTCCTTGTAGAACATCAATTGTTCAGCATCCTGCGGCGTATACAATTGCCCTACCGACGACCAAATCCCCAATTGCCGGAACATGCCTTCCATACCGAATGTACGTGATTCGTCGGCAACGATCGGCACGATATGCCTACCGATTTGCTTATCTTTGACCAGGACATTCAAAATGCGCACGTAAGCCATCGTAGTTGACGATTCGTGCCCATCTCCGCTGGCTTTCAACAATGCTTCGAACGCCGACAGTGGTGGTACTGGTAGCGGTTGAGCCTTGGATTTACGGCGATGAAACGGCCCACCCAATGCCTGACGACGATCACGCAAATACTTGA
Source organism: Nitrosomonas sp. UBA6494 (assembly GCA_002435335.1). Classification (GTDB taxonomy): domain Bacteria; phylum Pseudomonadota; class Gammaproteobacteria; order Burkholderiales; family Nitrosomonadaceae; genus Nitrosomonas. The sequence continues at coordinate 3,595 of DJMI01000056.1, read as the reverse complement.
ATTCCTGTGAATCTTCCGCGAAGGTAAGATACGGTACTTCATCGATCTTATCGTCGGGAATATCCAAACCGAACCGGTTGCGGAACGCCTTCAGCGAGGTGGTGCCCATTTTTTTCTGTTGATGGGTAATGTTTTGCGCCTCGCCCGCTTCGCCCATGCCGTACCCTTTGATGGTCTTGGCCAGAATTACCGTGGGCTGGCCGGTATGTTTTACCGCCGCAGCATATGCTGCATACACTTTATAAGGATCATGCCCGCCGCGATTTAAGCGCCAGATATCGTCATCCGACATATTGGCAACCATTTCCAACAATTCAGGATACTTGCCGAAAAAATGCTCGCGCACATATGCACCGTCGCGCGCCTTGAAGTTCTGATATTCGCCGTCNNACGCATTCCATCATGCGCTTTTGCAGCAACCCCTTGGTATCCCTCGCCAACAAAGGATCCCAATAAGAACCCCAAATGACTTTAATTACATTCCATCCCGCGCCGCGGAAAGCGCCCTCCAATTCCTGGATGATTTTGCTGTTACCGCGTACCGGACCGTCCAAGCGCTGCAAATTACAATTGACGACAAAAATTAAATTGTCCAGTTTTTCACGTGAGGCCAGCGGAATCGCACCTAACGACTCGGGTTCGTCCATTTCGCCGTCGCCCATGAACGCCCAGACTTTACGACCGTCGGCGTTGATCAAACCGCGACTGCTCAGATATTTCATGAAACGCGCTTGATAAATCGCCATCAATGGGCCCAATCCCATCGAAACCGTGGGAAATTGCCAAAAATTCGGCATCAACCAAGGGTGCGGATAAGACGACAAACCATTGCCACCGGTTTCTTGCCGGAAATTATCCAATTGTTGCTGCGTCAATTCTCCGGCTAGGAATGCATATGCATAAACACCGGGCGATGAATGGCCCTGCACATACACCAGATCGCCACCGTGCGTTTCGCACGGCGCATGCCAGAAATGATGGTAACCGACGTCATACAGCGTCGCCGCCGAGGCAAAGCTCGCGATGTGACCACCGACATTGGTTTTTTTGTTGGCACGAAGAACCATCGCCATCGCATTCCAGCGCACGTACGAACGGATGCGATGCTCTATCGCACTATTGCTGCCGGGCGGATGGTCTTCCTTTCCCGGCGGTATGGTATTGATATAGGCCGTGGTAGCGCTGTACGGCAGATAGGCGCCAGAACGACGCGCTTTTTCGATCAATTTTTCCAATAAAAAATGGGCGCGCTCACCACCTGTATTGGCTATCACCGAATCCAACGCATCCAGCCACTCTTGTGTTTCCTGCGGATCAATATCGGGCTGCTGTTCCATATCGCGGATACTCACAAATAAAAATTATTGAATTTTGGCGCCTGCGAGAGCACGCTCCGCTGCCAGAATGGTATTACACAGCAACATGGTGATCGTCATCGGACCGACGCCACCGGGAACTGGTGTGATAAAACCTGCCACCTTCTTGACCGAATCAAAATCAACATCACCGCATAAAGTACCGTCAGACAGACGATTGATGCCGACATCGATCACTACCGCACCTGACTTCACCATACCGGCATTGATCATTCGCGACTTACCGGTTGCCACTACCAAAATATCGGCATTTCTCGTAAATTGCGCCAAATCACGCGTCTTGGAGGTACAAATCGTCACTGTAGCACCACGCTCCAGCAGCATCAACGCCATTGGCTTGCCAACAATGTTACTGCGTCCGACGACGACTGCATGGCGACCTTCAATTGGAATAGCGTGGCGATCGAGCATAACCATCACGCCAAATGGCGTACACGGTGCAAAAATAGTATTTCCCGTGACTAACGCACCGACATTATATAAGTGGAAACCATCCACATCCTTCTCAACCGCAATGGAAGTAATGACTCGATTATTCTCAAACTGCGGTGGTAATGGCAATTGCACCAGGATACCGTGAATATGCGGGTTGTCGTTCAATGCGCGAATGCAATCCAGCACATCTTGCTGATTCGCATCCTTTGGAAAGCTATGAACTTCTGAATAAATACCAATATCACTACAAGCTTTGACTTTGTTCTTGACATAAATCGCCGATGCCGGATTATCGCCGACGATAATCACAGCTAATCCCGGCTTCACCCCGGCTTGAAGCAATCGATCAACCCGCAATTTCCATTCCGCCCGTACCAGCTTGGCTATTTCTTTACCATCAATTATTTGTGCACCTGCGCCGGTATCAGTCATTATAAAAACAAAAGAATTGGTAATTATTCACATGCAACAATAAAAAATCAGCTCTGAGCCTGCTTGGCTTTTTTAAGCTTTAAACGATAAATAAACAACCCGATTAAGAATACCGGCACAACGAATAACGCAGCGGAAACCAAACCGGCTGCAAGAATCGAAATAGCGCTATTGCCTGGCAAAAACAGTGTGACAAACCAAATGACGATGAACGCGATACCTAGACCACCATACAACATGATCTTCTTGCCGCGATCGTACAATCGCCAGAAATCACCCGATACCTGTATATCATCAACGTAATGATCGAATAGCTCCGCCAGACTATTGTCGCCAAGTTCTGATTCATAGCCGATCGCAACAGCCAGAGCATTGTGATTCTCGTCAATCTTAGACATTTTCTGCAAAAACTGCATGCGCTTCTCTACTCGAGCCTTTTTAAGACCTTGCTGCATCAACATCACTTTTAACGCGGAAAAGGCCAAATCCCTTGCATCCTTGACATTACCCTGCTGCTCGGCAAATTTCCACATGACACCGAACAAATAGAGCTGCAACGTCAAATCACGAAATTCAGGCGCAAAATCGTAACCTTTGCTCTTAATTCGCTCCAATTGATCGGCTTTAACCTCCTCCGCATGAGTGATGCAGGAATCCAGCAACGAATTATCGGCAAAACTCGATGCTGCTGGCGTCACATCCGGTGACGTAGTCGGCTCAGAAACCGGCGTTGGCGTTTCAGTTACCGCTGCCGGTTGTTGTGTAACCACTTTTTTCTTTTTCATCTCAAAACCTCGCGCATTGTCATTTTATTCAGAAGATTGATGCGCATTATATACCGAGCAATGGAAACAGGAAAAAGATCGCAATTAATGTTGAGGCGCGAGCTTAACCAGGCAATTTGCATTTTATTCTGTAGCTCGCATGCATCAAAAACCGGACTTTCTTTTTTAATACATAATAGCAACCACATAAATTATTTCTTCTGACTGTCCGTAAATTAAAAGGGAGGGAAAAACAAATCTCAAAAGTCAGGAATCTGTCGGATTTGAAGCTAATCTACTACGCCAATGGGATAACACTTCATATTTCCTCAATTTTTGGTTATGCAGATTAACCATGTGCCTCAAAATTGAATCCACGGTCAAATGATGCAGAGATCGAATCAGTATGGTTGCACGAAGAGACTGATAAGAATGGAACTTGACGTATTCCGGAGTAAATTTTCGACTTTCGAAGATTCTCATTAAATCACAATACTGTTAAACTTAAATGCAAGAATTTCTTGCGTTTTTACAGTATTTGGGAGAATACTGTAGATGAACATACATAAACGCACCCGCTTAACTTTA
>DJMI01000092.1 GCA_002435335.1 Nitrosomonas sp. UBA6494 | reverse complement strand
CTGAGCGATATTCCACCATCTCCGCGTGGCATGCCGCAGATCGAAGTGACATTTGATATCGATGCCAACGGTATTTTGCACGTATCAGCAAAGGATAAAGCAACCGGGAAAGAAAACAAGATCAAGATTCAAGCAAGTTCAGGTTTGTCGGAAGATGAAATCGAACGCATGGTAAAAGATGCCGAAGCGCATGCTGAAGAAGATCATAAAGCGATGGAGTTGGTAACCAGTCGCAACCAATGCGACGCTATGATTCATTCGGTTAGAAAATCGCTGAAAGAACATGGCGATCAATTAAGTGAAGATGAAAAAAGCAAAATTGAAAATGCGCTGAAAGAAGCCGAAGAAGCTTTGAAATCAGACAGCAAGGATACGATTGATGCTAAAACCCAAGCATTAACGGAAGCTGCTCATAAGCTCGCTGAAAAAATGTACCAGCAGCAAGACCAACAAAGCCAGCAACAAGCAAAACCAGGCGATTCTTCAGCTCATCAAACTGAAAAGCCGGTCGAAGGCGAAGTGGTCGATGCAGAGTTTGAGGAAGTTAAGAACAAAAAATAATTTTTGTTGTAATCAAAGCGCAGAGCCGCAGAAGAAACACTGTTTTTTCTGTTCGCTCTGCGTTTTGGCGTCTGATAAATCTTAAAATTTTTCATTAAGCGATACAAATTTCCATGTGAACAGGAATTTAATATGAGTAAGCGCGACTACTATCAAGTTCTCGGTGTCAGCCGTGATGCCGATGAAGCTACGATTAAAAAGGCTTATCGCAAGCTGGCGATGAAATATCACCCTGATCGAAATGCGGGTGATGTGAAATCGGAAGAAATGTTTAAAGAAGCCAAAGAAGCTTATGAAATATTGACCGATCAGAGCAAGCGTGCTGCTTATGACCAATTCGGTCATGCGGGTGTCGATCCTAATGCGGCTGGCCGTGGTGGTGCGCAAGATTTCAGTAGTGCGTTCAGCGATATCTTTGGCGACATCTTTGGCGGTGGCCGTGGAGGAAGATCAAATGTGCATCGCGGCTCCGATTTGCGCTACAACTTGGAGATATCGCTGGAGCAAGCCGCCCGTGGCACTGAAACAAAAATACGCATTCCGACCATGGAAAAGTGCGAGCCGTGCCAAGGTACCGGATCAAAACCGGGAAGCGCGCCGAAAACATGTCCGACTTGTAATGGTCATGGACAAGTTAGAATGCAGCAAGGTTTTTTTTCCATTCAACAGACTTGTCCGAAGTGTCAAGGCAATGGCAAGATCATTACCAGTCCTTGCGCATCATGCCACGGTGCAGGGCGCGTCAAGCAGCATAAATCGTTAACGGTAAAAATTCCTGAAGGTGTTGATGATGGCGATCGCATTCGTATTTCCGGGGAAGGTGAATCGGGTATCAATGGCGGACCACCAGGGGATTTGTATGTGGTAGTTCACTTGGCCGCCCATTCGGTTTTTCGTCGCGATGGTGATAATTTGCATTGTGAAATTCCGATCAGCTTTACCGTTGCCGCACTGGGTGGCGAAATAGAAGTACCGACATTGGATGGGCATGCAAAAATCAAAGTACCCAATGAAACTCAAACAGGAAAAATTTTCCGTTTGCGTGGCAAAGGAATTAAAGGGGTGCGCAGTCATGAGAAAGGGGATTTGCTTTGTCATGTGGTAGTTGAAACCCCGGTAAAATTGACTGCCCGACAAAAAGAATTGTTGCAGGAATTAGAAGACATTAGTCAGAAAGACAGTTCACGGCATAGTCCGCGTGCCAAATCATGGATGGACAAAGCACGTGAATTTTTTTCGGAATAAAGTTGCAATAATTTACTTGTTTTGCATCGGATTTTCTGATAAAAGTGTTCGATTTAATTTGCTACAGGAAAGAAAGAGGAGCCTTCAAGATGCCAAATGAGCTGCAAAGTAAGCTACTAGCGACTCCCTATGAACCAAAGGCTGGTGAGGAATATATGAGTCCTGGCCAACTGGCGCATTTTCGTAAGATATTAGAAGATATGAAAGCAGAATTGGGGCAAGATATCGATCGCGCCGTTCATACGATGCAAGATGAAGCGACTGTTTTTGCCGACCCGAACGATCGAGCCAGTCAGGAATCCGATATGACACTGGAATTGCGTAACCGTGATCGTGAGCGCAAGCTTATCAAAAAAATTGATGAAATTATTGGAAAAATAGATTCGGGAGATTATGGATACTGTGACAGTTGCGGCATTGAGATCGGATTGAAACGATTGGAAGCGCGCCCTACGGCTACGTTATGCATCGACTGTAAGACCTTGGATGAAATGCGCGAACGGCAAATCGCAAAGTAAATTAATGTTGTTGTAGCGAAAACTAAAGGAAAGACCTGTGAAGTATTCACAGGTCTTTTTAATTATGTTTCTTAAGTTTCTTCTTGTTGCTCGGAATCGACGCCGGTTTCATCGACCAGCAGTGCTTTCATACTTAAACGTAATCTGCCTTTGTCGTCGGCTTCCAACACCTTGACTCTGACTTGCTGTCCTTCGCTCAAGTGATCGGCAACATTATTGACGCGTTCGTTGGCGATTTGAGAGATATGCAATAAACCGTCTTTGCCTGGAAGTACGCTGACAATAGCACCAAAGTCAAGCAGCTTGAGCACTATGCCATCGTAGGTTTTGCCAACTTCGACCTCAGCAGTAATATCTTCAATGCGCTTCTTAGCAAGTTCGCCACCTTCGGCATTAACACAGGCAATGGTAACTTGACCGTCATCAGTAATATCGATGGTGGTACCCGTTTCTTCGGTTAGTGTGCGAATTACTGCACCGCCTTTGCCGATCACGTCACGAATTTTCTCCGGGTTAATTTTTAGCTTGATAATTCGCGGTGCGTGTACGGAAATATCTTCCCGTGTTGAAGGCATCGATTGTTTCATGATTTGCAGGATATGCATGCGTCCTTCGTGTGCTTGAATCAGTGCTGCATGCATAATTTCCTTCGTGATGCCCTGGATTTTGATATCCATTTGCAATGCGGTGATACCTTTTTCGGTACCGGCGACTTTGAAATCCATATCGCCTAAATGATCTTCGTCACCGAGAATATCAGTCAGTACCGCAAAGCGGTTATCTTCCTTGATCAATCCCATTGCAATACCAGCAACATGTGCCTTCAGGGGTACACCGGCATCCATTAACGCCAAGCAACCACCGCAAACCGAAGCCATTGAACTCGAACCGTTCGATTCGGTAATTTCCGAAACGACGCGTAATGAGTAACCAAATTCTTCGGGTGAAGGCAATACTGCAATCAAAGCACGCTTGGCAAGACGTCCATGGCCGATTTCTCGTCGTTTCGGTGTGCCGACGCGACCTATTTCGCCGGTGGCGTAAGGTGGCATGTTGTAATGCAGCATGAATCGTTCGTTGTAATCACCTTGCAGAGAGTCGATTTTTTGTTCGTCACGTGCGGTGCCAAGTGTCGCAACAGCCAGTGCTTGTGTTTCTCCGCGTGTAAATAACGCCGAACCGTGAGTGCGAGGCAGGACACCGCTGCGAATCGTGATGGGACGAACGGTGCGAGTACCGCGTCCATCGATGCGCGGCTCACCGTCAAGGATTTGATTGCGAACGATTTTGGCTTCCAGAGCAAAGAAAGTTTCCATGAATTTTTGTAATTCAGGACCTTCTTCGGTACCAACTCCCAATTCTTCGGAGATACGCGTTCTGATTGCTTCCAGCGTTTCGGATCGGGTTTGTTTCTGTTTTATTTGATATGCTTGACGCAAATCGGCTTCCGCCATACCGGCAATCTTTTCCTCAAAAGCAAAATCTTTTTCGGGTGGTGCCCAATCCCATGCCGTGACGCCTGCTTCGTCTGCGAATTCATTGATGGCATTAATGACGACTTGCATTTGTTCATGACCGTAAACCACTGCGCCCAACATGATTTCTTCAGAAAGCTCCATGGCATCGGACTCGACCATCAAAACTGCTTGCTCAGTACCGGCAACAACCAAATTGAGCTGCGTGTCTTTGAGTTCTGATGTGGTCGGGTTAAGCACATATTCGTTGTTGATGTATCCAACGCGTGCTGCGCCGAGGGGACCGTCGAAGGGAATTCCGGAAAGAATCAGCGCCGCCGATGTGCCAATAATCGATGGAATATCAGGATCAACTTCGTTATCGGCTGATAATACGGTTGCTACTATCTGAACTTCATTATAGAAACCTTCAGGGAAAAGCGGTCGAATCGGACGGTCAATCAATCGTGATGTCAGTGTTTCTTTTTCGGAAGGTCGGCCTTCCCGCTTGAAAAAGCTGCCGGGTATTCTGCCAGCAGCATACGATCGTTCTTGGTAATCGACGGTAAGTGGAAAGAAATCTTGTCCCGGTTTAATATTTTTGGCACCAACTACGGTAACAAGTACAACAGTATCGTCCATTGTAACCATTACGGCACCATGCGATTGTCTTGCGATTTCACCGGTTTCCAGCGTAAGTTGATGGCGTCCGTAGGTAATACTTTTTTTAATTGGTTTCAATTAACAATCCTTTTTTCCTTTTGTTTTGTTAAATACTTTCGGATATATACGAAACTTGGACATTGCACCGTAGCCGTTCAACAACGTCCATGATTAAACTGCCGGTAAACGCAAATAACTATTTACGTATTCCAAGACGTTCAATGAGTTTTTGATAAGTAACGTTGTTTTTGCGCTTAAGATAATCAAGTAACTTGCGGCGACGACCAACCATACGCAGTAATCCGCGACGGGAGTGATGATCTTTGACATGCGTCTTAAAATGACCGATTAGGTCATTGATTCTGGTTGTAAGAAGAGCGATCTGAACTTCCGGTGACCCGGTATCTCCTTTGGCCCTCTGGTAATCACTCACTACTTGTGCTTTTTGGTCAATTGAGACTGACATAAGTTTCTCCAAATAATTTTAGCCGGTATTATTAAATAAAACGCGAATTTTACTCTTTAATCTGATTCTTGTCCAAATCACATCAGATTACGGGCAAATCCGTTTTGACAAAAATAATTCGATACAAAATTATATTAAAAATAAATTATCGAAATAATTCTTCGTGTTTTTCGTGGCTAAAAATTTTTTCTTGATTGATAATGCTAAAATTAGCAATGACTTAAATTAACTATTTGAATTATATCTGTGAATTTTCTTTCCCATTCCCGGAAGGATTAGTGAATTGATCGTTCAGTGCTTGGATGTAATCATTCGCTTCATTGATAATCTCGTCAATCGTTTGCTGCGCCACATCATTCCAGCCGGCCGGCCCGTTTAGAAACATCGGACGGTATGCCGCCGTGCTTTTATTAAAAGCCTGCATGTATTGCTTATAGGTGTCTTGATCTTTACTAAATTCGACAGCCAGCTTTTTCAATATGCTATTGGCAACCGCTCGGCGAATTGAAAAATGCGTAAAAAAGACAGAAAACAATAAAAATGCAGCAATGACAATTGATGACGTGTCTCCTTGAATCACTTCGTCTGGAAAAGTTTTTAGCATACCCCAGGATTCGGTCGTGGTCAGCAGCGCGCCGATAGCGACTGCCATCGTACCAAACGCTAAGCCATCAAATAGCATGACTTTACTTTTCCATTTTCTTAACATATCGCTAAGCTTTACAACGATATGGTTTTTGATCCCTTTTGCAGTTTGTTCCAGTTTGCCGACAATGCGGTATGAACGCTCTACTTCAATTTGATGAATTCTGGCATTGATATCGGCCATGTCTTCTTCACGTTTTTTGGCGAATCGTTCTCGGACATGAGGATCGGCAATAGGCACTGCTGCGCTTGGGTTATAGCTTCGATAAAAACGTCCGCTGACTAAGCCTACTTCCGCAAGCGAGCGTTGCCATGCTGATACAACTTCCTCCGGATTATCTTCTTGAGCGGTCACATCTATTTGATTCAATATATAGAGGAATTTGTTGGCATCAGCACGATTGACGCTGGCAGAAACCAAATAGGCGAGGGTATCTTGCATAGCTTTTGGTTCCGGATGGCGAGCATCGAAAAATACCAAAACCAAATCGGAAAGATTAATGATATGTTGTGTCAAGCGTAGCGTTGAAGCACGCTGATTGTCCGCATCAAATCCGGGGGAATCGATCATGATTTTCCCGCGCAGATTTTCTGAAGGGCAGGTCTTCAGCTGCAAATAGGCATCGATTCGCTCCTGGCCGGCTTCTGAAATTTCCTCGATGCTACGGCTGATCTGGAAAAAAGGAAAACGTGGATCCGCATCAAGTGCAATACCTGGCAGCGTTTTCGCTTCATTGTGGCGACTGAAACATATCACGGTAAATTTGTCATCTACTGCTTGAGTGCCGGTGCGCTGTAACTTAGTATCCAAATAGGAATTGATAAAAGTAGATTTTCCAGCAGAAAATGTACCTAGCACGGCAATCATCGGCCACCATGTCACACAGGTTGCATAAGATTCGTCTTTGTTCAGCAAACCCATGCTATGACCCACGTAATCCATTTTTCTGAAGCTTTTAACCGCATTCGCAAGTGTCGGATTATCAGGATGCTCATCAGCAAGATGTTTTTGTAGGCTTTTTAAATATTTGTTAATTTGTGTCGAGCTGTATGACATAACGATTCCTTTTTATCTTTATCAATGTGCATCTTCAACGAAACTTTAGTGCACGGGTGATATGCATTGACCGATTACCTACCAATAACTTGAAGTCTCTACTCATTTCTACTTATATTTGTGGCGATCCAAGGGCGAATAATATTAACATAGCCGGTTTGACGATGAACAAATTTCAGATATCCATTCGCTGCGTTGAATAAAACTACTTTAGAAAAGTAGTAAGGTTAATTGCACAGAGCATATGACAAACATAAACAACAATGAAGAGCAACATAAAACGCATTCAAAGCATTTTGGCCGCTATATTTTTATCGGTTTTTTGACCGTTGCGCCATTATGGATTACTTGGTTGGTTTTTGATTTTTTACTTAATTTGTTGGCGCGTATCGGCGATCCGCTATTGAAAGCGACAGCAAATGCGGTGTTGCCATTTTCCGATACGACGGCTAGCTGGTTATTGGATTCGAATTTCCAAACAGCGGTTGCTGCTTTGATAACAATCATTTGTTTGTACAGCATTGGGTTACTGGCATCGGTAGTTATCGGTAAGAAATTGATCGCCGTGTTTGAAAACATTCTGGCGCGATTACCATTGGTGCAAGGTATTTATGGTGCATCCAAACGATTTTTGCACACGATCAGCCAACCGCCGGTTACCGGTCAACGCGTGGTATTGATCAGTTTTCCATCCTCGGAAATGAAAGCAGTTGGATTTATAACCAAAATCATACGAGACAAAGAAAGTAGTCGGCAATTGGCTGTCGTTTATGTACCGACCTCGCCGAATCCGACATCTGGTTATATCGAAATTTTGCCGATGGATGATGTTATCCTGACAGACTGGACCACAGAGGAAGCGATGACCTTTGTAGTAACCGGCGGTACCAATGCTCCCGAGAATGTGCGTTTTTCAAAACAGACTCAGAAATCGGAGCAGACTACGGAAAAAAACTGAATTCCGTTTGCGGGATTTATACAGATGAATGCAATGCGTACGGTAACGGTTTCATAACCAGCGTCGATCCCGCAAGTGAATGTAAGTGTAAATCGTAATTTTCCATGCTGCTTTGTTGAATTACAGCGAGTACATCAACTCCGCCTTGTGGAGCGGATACTGCGTTGACGATCATGCCGCTGGATTGATCCTCCAAATCTTCGCTGTACAATAAATCTCCAGGTTTGACAGATTCTGCAGTATCGATATGAGCCAGTATCATGCGACGCTTGAGTTGCCCCAAATAATGTGCGCGCGCCACAATTTCCTGGCCGGGATAGCAACCCTTTTTGAAACTAACTCCACCAAAGGCATCTAAATTGATCATTTGTGGAATAAATAGCTCTTGTGTTTCCGGTAGGATGACCGGTATTCCATCCTGAATCGTTAACCATTCCCAGTAGTTTGTTCCAACTTCTGCAGCATGTTCACTAAGACGAATCCATAACTCAGGTGCATTTTCCGGAGATACTATCAATACAAAGCGTTGAGGTGACAAGCAGAGAATCCGAATGTTATCGCACTCGATGATTTGCAATGATCTTTCGTAAACAAACTGCTTATTGCTTATTTTTTCGACCATCGCAGCTGCTGTAACACCTGCTAAACCGATTTGCACCCAATCGTCACTAACATTTGTCAACTGTACTTTTGCGCGTAGCACATACATTGATAAACGTTTCTGGATTGAAGTGATCAAATTGGCAGGCAATTGCATCATATAACTGTCATCTTGCTGCCACAACGTGAATGTAGAGTAGACTCTGCCTTTGGCTGTGCAATATGCACCATATTGCGCCATTTTGGGGTCAACTTCTTTTACATCGCATGTTAATTGTTTTTGTAAAAAATCTTCAGCATCATCGCCGAAAAACTGAATCAAGCCAAATAATGAAAGATCGGTGATGATAATCTCGTCTTGCATCGATTTTCGCTCAGCGGCAATATTGTCGAAATGTAAAATACGATCATTATCAAAAATGGCGTGACGATCACGCAAAAAAGTATGCCATGTTAAATTCATACTATGTTGTTATGTTTAAATGAAGCGGATTATACGATATTGCTTTTTCCAATTGCACAATGAACGATAACGCTGACTTTGTTCTGCTACGCAAGCCCTCGCGTCAGCTCGCGATGTTGCTGCTCATCGTGCATATAGGATCATTTGGGTTGTTATGGCCACTTGCCGTACCGGTATGGATCAAAGTTATGATTACCGGCCTACTAATCATAAGTTTCATTTATTATCTTCGACAGGATGCCTTATTGACATCCGATGCTGCGATAACGGTGTTTACACTAACTGCAGAGCAAAAGTGCATCATTACAACGTGTTCCGGTACCATCATTAAAGGTAGCTTACTCGCCAATTCCTTTGTTTCACCCTATTTGACGTTAATACTCATTCAACCGCAAGAAAAACGGAGAACGTACAGTATCGTGTTATTGCCAGACAGCCTAGATGCTGAAACATTCCGGCGATTGAGAGTGAGGTTAAGGTGGCAGTGGATAGAGTAATAAATGTTTTTGGAAATGTATGATATTGAATATTAGATGATCGAATGAGGATAAGAGATTGCGTATCAAAAATGTGTTTTAATGGCTTAATCTTCTAGCGTTTAATTAATAGCTTTTCCATTGTTGCTAAATAGATATTGGATAATTGCGCAAGATCATCGACGTCAACATATTCATTCAATTTATGTATGGTTGCGTTGCAAGGACCGAACTCGATTACTTGACGGCAGATATCCGCGATGAAGCGTCCATCGGATGTGCCGCCAGAAGTGGAAAGCTGAGATTCTATGCCAGTAACGCTTAGAATGGCATTGCGCATCGCATTGGCCAATTCTGCTTTGGGTGTCAGAAAAGGTTTTCCCGATAACTCCCATTGTAAGTCGTATTCTAATGCGTGTTTATCCAGAATTTGATGAACTTGTGCCTTGAGCGACTCTACAGTACTTGCGGTGGAGAAGCGAAAATTGAACAATATATTGAGCGTGCCCGGAATTACATTGGTAGCCCCGGTTCCGGCCTGAATATTGGAAATATGCCATGTCGTTGGTGGAAAGTATTCGTTACCCTTATCCCATTCGGTCTGCGCTAATTCCGCTATGGCCGGCGCGGACATGTGTATCGGATTTTTCGCTAAGTGCGGATAGGCGATATGGCCTTGAATACCTTTTACAGTGAGATTGCCGGATAACGATCCACGGCGACCATTTTTAATGGTATCACCAAGTTTGTCGGTGCAAGTTGGTTCACCGACAATGCAGTAATCCAGCAATTCGCCGCGCGCTTTTAAAGTTTCAACCACTTTGACGGTACCGTTGACTGCGGCACCTTCTTCGTCGGAAGTAATTAATAACGCGATGGATCCTTGAAAATTTGAATATTGATTAAGGAATGCTTCGATTGCGGTAACAAATGCGGCCAAAGAAGATTTCATGTCAGCCGAGCCGCGACCGTATAGTTTATTGTCACATATGGTTGGAACAAATGGATGGCTATTCCATAACTCCATTGGGCCGGTAGGAACCACATCGGTATGTCCGGCAAAACACAACACCGGAGCTGTGGTGCCGCAGCGTGCCCATAAATTATCAACATCTCCGAAACGCATTTTTTCGATGTGAAAACCTAATTTATTCAAACGATCAATCAGGATTTCCTGGCAACCGTCATCGGATGGAGTTAGTGAACGGCGGGCTATCAATTTTTGTGCAAGCGCTAATGTGGCATTGGACATGATTTTCCTCAGATGATAAAAAATTGACGAATAAAATGTAGTGAGTGTATGAATTACACAACAAGGCTCTGGTGAAATTTCAGTGCAGAGTAGGGATTTGCAGGATTATCATGTAAATTTGATTGTGTAAGGCAAGCTATTTTGAGTTCATACCGAATTTTACACGCTTGATTCATATTTTGTGTAATGGGTTTGCACGTATGAACATAATCGGGCTTTTAACTCATTAGGGGGAAAATCGCCATGTTCCTGTTTCTCTTCTCCGTAACTGTATTTGTGATTGTCGTGGTTGCTACGGTTGTTGGTATACCTGCAATCCGCCGTCGCTTGGTGACGGGTCAAATTCTCAAAATCTTTCGTAAAATGTTGCCGCAGGTTTCTCAAACCGAGCAAGAAGCGTTGGATGCTGGAACTGTTTGGTGGGATGGCGATTTATTCAGCGGTAATCCCGATTGGAAAAAAATGCTGGCTTATCCGAAACCACAATTAACGGAAGAAGAGCAAGCTTTTCTCAATGGACCGGTTGAGCAATTATGCGCAATGCTTGATGAATGGAAGATAACGCATGAATTAAAGGATCTACCACCTGAGGTTTGGCAATTTATTAAAGAAAACGGTTTTTTTGGTTTAATTATTCCCAAAAAATACGGTGGCTACGGATTTTCAGCGCTGGCACATTCGGAAGTTGTGATGAAAATCGGCTCTCGCAGTGGAACAGCAGCAGTTACCGTTATGGTACCGAATTCCTTAGGGCCTGCGGAATTACTGTTACATTATGGAACCGAGCAGCAAAAAGAATATTACTTGCCACGCTTAGCGAAAGGTTTGGAAGTACCTTGCTTTGCGCTGACATCGCCAGAAGCGGGATCTGACGCCGGTGCGATGCCGGATTTTGGCATAGTGTGCCGTGCTGAATTTGAAGGTAAACCCGATATACTTGGAATACGGGTTACCTGGGAAAAGCGATATATAACCCTCGGGCCGGTTGCTACAATTCTAGGCTTGGCGTTTAAATTGTACGATCCCGAGCGTCTCTTAGGTGACGATGAAGAAATTGGTATTACATTAGCATTGATTCCTACCAATACACCTGGTGTTAATATAGGACGACGTCATTATCCCCT
>DJMI01000100.1 GCA_002435335.1 Nitrosomonas sp. UBA6494 | reverse complement strand
CACGGCCCGCTCGACGACAGCGATTTTGACCGTTTGCCCAAAAAACAGTGGACGGTATTGGTGCAAGGTATCAATCATTTTTTACCGTCGGCGCGCGATTTACTGGGGCAGTTCCGCTTCATTCCACATGCCCGTTTGGACGATCTGATGGTGAGCTATGCACCGAAAGGCGGCGGCATCGGGCCACATTTCGATTCTTACGACGTTTTTTTGCTGCAAGGCATGGGATCGCGCCGCTGGCAGATTTCCGCGCAGCAGGACGATCAATTCATAGAAGGGGCGCCGCTTAGAATTTTGCGGAATTTTTATCCGCAGCAAGAATGGGTTTTGCAACCCGGCGACATGCTTTATCTGCCGCCGCATTATGCGCACAATGGCATCGCCGAGGATGATTGCATGACGTATTCCATCGGTTTTCGTGCGCCCAGTCATCAGGAATTGGTCTCGCAGTTTCTGGTTTATCTGCAGGATCATTTGCAAGTTGCGGGATGGTACGCAGATCCCGATTTACGCATGCAACGCCATCCGTCGAGAATCAGTGCCGCGATGAAAGCGCAGGTTGGTATGGCGCTCAAAAAAATCCACTGGGACAAATCCTTGATCGAGGATTTTCTCGGCATGTATCTTTCGGAGCCCAAGTCGCATATTTTCTTTGCAGCACCGCGCAAACCGATGGATGCGGCAACGTTTAAGCGTCGCACCGAGAAATACGGGATAGTACTCGATTTAAAAACCCGATTGCTCAGCAGCAACGATAAACTGTTTATCAACGGTGAGGCGATCAAAGTCAATTCCACTGCGCATCAAATCCTGACAAAACTGGCGGATCATTACCGGTTGGAACCTGCCGAAGCGATTGAAGACGAAGCTGTGGAAACGCTTTATCAATGGTATCTCAGCGGCTATCTCAATATTGCGGGGTGATACAAATTTGTATAATCAGCCGAGTTCGATTATGCTATCGGGTGCACATTAAATGCAAATTTTTGGAGATTAGATTACATGTTTAGATTTTCACTTTTGGCGATTGCCGCAATCGCTATACTCACGTTAACTGCTTGTGAAGGAAAGAAAAGCTTGGATGGTTATCCAATGGATAAACCACCTCCTTCCGCCTATGCGCCAAGAGACTCCGAACCTGATGAATTGAAAAAATAATCGGTGAAAATATAGGTAAGTCCTGTAACCGCACTCTAAGGCCGTACGCTAAGGCGATAGGCTTTCTAAATCACAAATTCTCCAAGCGAGAGTTTGTGATTTATTGATCGATACTGAGAGAAAATATCTTCATGTCGATCACACCACTGAACTCTGTGCGCGCAATACTAAAAGTAAAGTAAGCAAGGGAACAGAAAAAAGTATGTAATCGAATTTTGATCGGTATTCAAGCGGTTTATCGCATGAAGCATGCGAATAGCGATAAAGAAATGTGCTTGAATGGTCCACTAAATTCGTTATATACTGCTGAACTTCGTTAGGAACTTTTAAAAAGGAAAACTACATAATGAAATACTCACTTCTGGCAATCGCCTTATTAATCGCAACCCTGGCTGCTTGTGGCGGCGCAAAAAACCAAGCTCTGCCTGCAACCGAACAAGAAGCGTACGAAAAAGCACTGAGGGGTGAAGAGCAAGAATGTCCAAACGGTATGGACAGCAACGGCGCTTGCAGATAATAAATATAAATAAGCTTTCAATTGTCGCTATGCTAAAATTCGGCAATTAGAAAGAAAGCAACAAAGCTCAAAAAACCGCCTAAATAGGCGGTTTTTTTTAGACTTATGACTTATGGTTTCGAGTCTCAAAAAAAACGACCCATTATTTCAATTGTTCGTGCAGTAACTGCAAAATCCGATTGGATGTCGTCGCACTGACAGCCGTACCGTCATCATTTAACAACGTAATTTTGCTGGTGTTCATGCCGGTGCTATGCACATAGATACGGTATTTGGCTGCTCTGGCGCCATCTTTCTCACGCCAAAACATGATGTTGGACAAAACACCTTCCTTCTCGGCTTTGGGCTTGCTGTCTTTTTCATTATTTCCTTTCCAGAAACGGAGTTTTGTCAGCAGTCCCTCGTCATCGCCTTGCTTCTTGCTATCGCTTTCCGGGCTGACGTAACGCACGTAATAGATACCTTCTTCGCGATTTCTATCTTCAACGGTAAAACCGATCCGATCTAACGCTAAGCCGACACGGCGCCATGATCGGTCAAATGCCTCGTTAACATTCAGCGCATCTTGATTGATAAATGCGCGATCTTGACCGGTACTCCGACCTGATGCCAATTCCAGTTTTGCTTTATGCTCTTCTACGCCGAAGCGGATCATTAAGCGCGACAGCATTTCCGATTCCAGATCGGGATCGGCAGGGCGCGGTTGCCAAACCGAACGATTCAGATTGCCGCCTTCGATGACTTCGATCATGCCGCGATGGCTGATGTAAATCTCGGTATCTCCGGATTCGTTACGTTCCAAACGGGTACGGAATTTATCCCGTTCAGCCGTCGAGTAAATGCTATCCAGGAACGTGGAAAACAAGGTTCGCAAAATATCTTGCGGTATTTTGGCGCGATTTTCCGCCCAATCGGTTTCCATAATGCCAGCCTCGGGAACTTCGATTTTGATCAAAAAACCCAATTCTTGCCAGAATTCCTTGATTACCGGCCAAATGGCTTCCGGCGGTTGCGGTACTACCAACCAGCGTTGCGTACCGGCACGTTCGATATGCACGTTCTGAATCGACGACGGCAAAAAAGCAGATCCACCACCTTTTTGTTGCATGCCGCGCTCGCCACTGTAGGCGGAGTAGGTTGTGCTGGTCGGTCCCATCAGCTCGGGAATCGAGTAGCGCTCGTCAATGACCGGCTGAACCAAATCGGGCGGAATATCCAAAGGCGGCAATTTGCCAGCCGATTTATAATCGACGGTTTTGGTTTCAGGAAAAAAATTGAATGTTTTGCAACCTGAAATGATTGTTGCAAGAGCAAAAATTAAAACCGGCAGAATTACTTTACGCCACTGCATAATCGGTATGTTATCTCTTTAAATCGTGACATCGGCTTGCCGCATTGCGTTGCGGATCAGTGAATAGTATTGAGTGGACAATGGCACCAGTGGCAAACGAATACCCGAATTGATCAATCCCATCTGAGAAACCGCCCATTTTACCGGGATGGGATTGGCTTCGACAAACAAATCGGTATGCAGTCCCAGCAGTTTGTTATTGAGTCTACGTGCGGTATCGAGATCACCGGCAAAAGCAGCTGCGCACATATCGTGCATCAATCTGGGTGCGACATTGGCTGTGACGGAAATAACGCCATGACCGCCCAGCAACAACAATGCCAAAGCACTGGCATCGTCTCCGCTGTACACAAGAAAATCGGCGGGTGCGCGTAATAACAAATCGCTTCCGCGCCCAATGTCGCCCGTCGCATCTTTAATGCCGATGATATTGGGAATTTGCGCCAACCGTAATGCGGTATCGTTACCAATATCGGCAACGGTTCTGCCGGGCACGTTATATAAAATCTGCGGAATGTCGACGGCTTCCGCAATGGCCTTAAAATGCCGATATAAACCTTCTTGGGTCGGTTTGTTGTAATAAGGCGCAACCGATAAACAAGCATCAATGCCTGCATCCTTGGCATGGATCGACAAATCTATTGCTTCCCGCGTCGAATTGGCACCGGTACCGGCAATGACGGGTATGCGCCCGGCGACATGATCGACTGCCGTACGCATCAACAAATGATGCTCATCGAAATCGACCGTCGGTGATTCACCTGTGGTGCCAACCACGACGACACCGTCGCTTCCTTGTTCGATATGGAAATCCAGCAGTGCACGGAAGCGATCTAAATCCAGTCCTCCCTCTTCATCCATCGGGGTCACGATAGCAACCAAGCTACCTTTGAACATAACAATTCATCCAGTGAAAAAAAAGCATTTTACCCGAAACTGATACTATTGAAGCAATTTCACCGCTTGATGATGCGCAAAGTTATTTCTTGGTAAATACAATTTCATCTTCCCTGCAATCAACGATTATCGTATCTTTGGCAACAAATTTTCCTTGCAAAATTTCTTTCGCCAACGGGTTTTCAATCTGCGCCTGAATTGCCCGCTTCAGTGGGCGTGCACCGAACACCGGATCGAAACCTGCTTGCGAAATCGCCGCTAATGCCGCGTCGCTCACCTCCAGTTGGATATCCAACTTGGCCAGTCTTGCTTCGAGGTATTGCAACTGTATTTTTGCAATCGATTGAATATGCCGGCTATCCAATGCGTGAAACACCACCACTTCATCAATGCGATTAATGAATTCGGGGCGGAAATACGTTTTTACTTCGCCCATGACGGCGTGCTTAATCGTTTCGTAGCTATTGCCCGTCATTTCTTGAATCATTTGCGAACCCAAATTGGACGTCATCACGATCACGGTATTCTTGAAATCGAC
>DJMI01000158.1 GCA_002435335.1 Nitrosomonas sp. UBA6494 | reverse complement strand
CGAAATTGAATCCGCGCATCCTAAAATCATAGCAAAGCAGAAAAACAATGCGATTGGCAAAGTCCTTAAGAACTGTGTACGACAGAAAATGATCTGTTTCATCAATCCTCATATATTATCAAGACATAGATGTTATAAAAGAACTGCAAGCGATAATACGATCGAAATCGAGTGCATGTTTCTTATCAGCCCCATCAATTTATTATTTTTCTCCTACTCTTGATATAAATCTGTACGTTTCCGCACATATCATCGTGATACGGATTGATTCTTAGCCTAAAATTCTTTCGTATAGTATTTTTTCCATCCGATAGCATTCGCAGGAAGCCGCTTCCAGCCCAGCACGATCGAGAATCTTATTGAATCGCCCTGGGTTTTGAGGAGGTTCCAAATCTTGAGCGAATGGAGTCATAAACAAATCAAATAAATTTTCCCCCGAAGTCAAAGAACGAACAATTCGTCTGGTGCAAAAGCATCGCAGTGAGTATTCTTCGCTGTGAGCAACAATAGAAATTCTTACATTTGCGGAAAAATAACGCGTTCCTCAAATCGGACGTGTGACACCATAAGATCCGCAAACCGCTGCAAGCGCTCCATAGCGTCCAGTTCAGACGAATGACAACAGAGCATTTCCAATTCTGCATGATCGGAAAAAATGCGCGCTATCGCTTTTTCATCTAGTTTCTTGGGCTCAGCCTGCAGCAATTGCTCTTCTTTTGCAAAATGCTGCGCCATTACATCTCGCCAATAAGCCTCTATACTTGCAATAGTTGCCTGTGCGATTGATGCGTCATCATGCTCAATTGCTTTTTTGGCTTTACGGGCCAACACCAAAGCGGCATGGTGTTCCCGCGACAGAATCAGCAAATCGCCAGTACGAGGCATCGCTAGCAATCAATATTTTGTTGGTCGGTGCGGTGATAACACCAATACAACATAAACCCGGTAAACAGCATTCCCCCAAACAAATTTCCCGCAATCACCGGCAATCCGTTCCATAACCACCAGTCTGCGATGGTGATATCCGCACCAAGCAAGATACCGGCGGGAATTAAGAACATATTGACGATCGCATGTTCGTAGCCTAAGCCGAAGAACGTCATGATTGGCAGCCACATCGCGGCAATTTTGCCGATGGTGGCAGTCGAAGTGAATGCCATGACGGCGCCCAGTGTCACCATCCAGTTGCATAACATTGCGCTGGTAAACGCGGCGATCGTACCATCGAAGCCCAGTTTGGCGTACTCAAGCGTTTTGACCTCGGCGATGGTTATAGTGCGTTGCAATGCCGGGATAGTGGCCGGGTCGATAGAACCCATTTTGGTCGCTACGATGCAGTAGAGATAGGCGTAGGTAACGCTACCGACCAGATTACCGATCAGCACCCAGGTCCAATTGACGAGCAGGCGGTTAAATGGCGCTCTTCTGTCTTTAACGGCAATCGGGATCAGCGCAAAATTACCGGTGGCGAGCTCCAATCCGAGCAGCACGATCATGACAAAACCGACCGGAAACACCAAAGCACCAGCAATGCCCCAACCCGTTTGCGTTGCCGCCAGAATCGCCAGTGTGGTCGCGTAACCCAGGAAAGCACCGGATAAAAAACCACGAATCAGTAGCTGCTTAACCGGCAAGTTTGCTTTTTTAGCACCGGCTTGCAGCATATTTTCGACGATCTCTTCCGGCTTCACGTAGGCCATATCACTTTCTCCGATGACAATTTCGAGGCTGCGATTTTAGCGCATTATCCGATGGAATTTTTTTCCGGCAAGAAGATTTGCAGCAAGTCGTTGAGGAAACGTCTACCTAACACGGTGGGTTTTATACGATGAATATCATGCACCAGTAATCCACGCTGTTCGGCTTCATCGAGTTGTGTTTGCACAGAGGTGATCGGCAGGCCGGTGCGTTCTTGAAACAAGGCTGTTTCAAATCCGCCTGTGAGCCGCAGCGCATTCATCATGAATTCAAAACCACGGTCTTCTGAGGTCAATTCATGTTGTGTTTGAATCAGTGATTCGTTTGCTTTAGCCTTAGTGAGATATTCTTTCGGTTGTTTGTAACGCATCTGGCGCACGATTTTATCGGCAAAACTGATTTTGCTATGAGCACCTGCACCGATACCGAGATAGTCGCCAAACAGCCAGTAATTCATGTTATGACGCGATTCCTTATTTGCACGTGCAAATGCGGAGGTTTCATAGTTCCGGTATTGATGATGCGTTGTGATTTGTTCAATGGCATCTTGCATCGCGCTCGATTGTTCGTCATCCGGCAATTTCGGCGGATAACGATAAAACAGTGTATTCGGTTCAAGTGTCAGATGATAAATGGAAAGATGTGGCACTCCCTGTGCACAAGCGATCTCAATATCGGCTTGCGCATCCTCTAATGTTTGTTCTGGTAATGCATACATCAAATCCAGATTGATGTTATCGAAATTTCTTAATGCAATTTCGATTGCTTGTCTTGCTTCCAGGTCGTTATGAACGCGGCCTAATGCGCGCAAATGTTTTGGATTGAAACTTTGGATGCCGATTGACAGCCGATTGATGCCGGTTTGTCGAAAATCGCCAAATTTTTGTGCTTCGAAAGTGCCGGGATTAGCTTCCAGTGTAACTTCGGCAAAATGCTCCAGCGGAAATAAAGTGCGCACGGCGGTCAGTATCGAACCCATTGCTTGTGCACTGAGCAAACTCGGTGTGCCGCCGCCAAAAAACACGCTACTGATGCGACGCCCCCAGACATCGGATAATGAAGCCTCCAGATCGCGAATCAAAGCAGCCACGTACGCTTCTTCGGGTACCTGACCGTTCTCTCCACGAATCTCATGTGAATTGAAATCACAATAAGGGCATTTTCTCAAGCACCACGGAATATGAATATACAAGCCCAGCGGCGGCAGCGCTTTTAGTTTTGGCACAGGTAAAACTAACACGTTTATCCGATTTTTCGCAGTGTTAATAGCGGCGGGCTGGATAATGCAGAACGCGTACCCAATATGCCGGCACACAAAACACCGATCACTCCGATGAGGATGCCAACGACCCAGATCCACGGATTAAACGTGTAATCCAGATGCAAAATATGTTCACCGATGACATATCCTAACGCGGTAGCTCCTGCAGATGCGAAAAAGCCGGCAAATCCGCCCAGAATAGCAAATTCTACCGCCCAAGCACGGGATAATTGTTCGCGCTTCGCACCCAAAGCACGGAAAATAGCCGCCTCATGAATCCTTTCGTCTTGCGTGGCGGCAATTGCTGCATATAACACAACAAAACCGGCCAACACGGTAAACACAAATACGAATTCGATCGCTTCAGAAACCTGACGAATCATTTGTTGCACCCGATTAATGATTGTCGCTACATCAACAACCAAAACATTCGGAAAAGTCCGGACTAAATCGTTAATCATAGATATATCACCAGGAGCCACATAAAAACTGGTGATATAACTCCTCGGATAATTTTCTAATAAACCAGGAGGCACAACCACAAAAAAATTCACCTTAAAAGTATCCCAATCAACTTTTCTGATACTGGTAATTTTTGCGGAAAATTGTGCGCCGGCAATATCGTAAGTTAAGCTATCCCCGAGTCTGACTCGAATGGTTTTTGCGATACCCGCCTCTATCGACATTTCCGGTTCGTTGCTGTTTCCCCCCCACCAATGTCCTTGTATGACTTCGTTATCAGCGGCAAGCTCACTACTCCAGGTTAGATTGAATTCGCGTCGAATATGTCGCTCTGCATGCAAATCATCCGCATAGTCTTCAGGAGAAATATTTCTGCCGTTGATTTTGATCAAACGTCCTCTCACCATCGGATACATGAACGGCTGCCCCATCTCGTGGTGTTGAAAGAATTCTTCCAGTGGTTGCAATTGATCTGACTGAATATTAATCAGAAAATGATTCGGTGCATTTGGCGGCAAGCTCGCTTGCCAATCTTTGATCAAATCATCTTTAATCAACGTCAGCAGCAACAATGCCATTAAACCCAATCCCAATGCGACTGCTTGCAAAACACTCGATACCGCGCGTCGCCTGATGTTAGCCAGACCATAGCGCCACGCACCGCCAGCCTGATGCCGCAAACCAGTTAATAAGTTAACCAACAACCAACCGATAACTCCGAAAAGCAAAATAGCCAACACAAAACCGGTCACAATATAGAGGCCTAATTTCAGTTCTTGGGCTTTCCAAATGAATAGCAATGAAATTGCGAACAACCCCAACAAATAACCAGCCATGCTATGCGCGTTGGATAATCCAATGTCGCGACGCAATACCCGTAAAGCTGGAACACTACGCAAATTCATTACGGGCGGTAAAGCAAATCCGACAAGTAATACCAATCCAACCAAAAAACCTTGCACCGCCGGTAACAGCCCTGGCCATGGCAATTCAGTATCCACGATTCCCGACAACCAATGCGCTAAAATTTGCTGAGCCGAAAACCCAAGCAAGCATCCGATGGTGCTTGCTACGATACCCAAAACAAAAAAATAATGCAGATACAATGAAAATATTTGTTTTTGACTGGCTCCCAAACTTCGCATTACGGCGCAACCATCTAGATGACGTTGAGTAAACCGGCGTACCGCCAAAGCAATTGCAGCGGCAGCCAATACGACACTGGCCAAAGCAGCCAAGCTGAGAAACTTTTCTGCGCGTTCAAGCGCAGCTTTAATCTCAGGGCGAGCATCACGAATCCCTTCGATACGCTGTCCTCCGCCGAGTTGAGGTTTAATCCAATCACGGTATCGTTGTACTGATTTTTCATCACCGGCGATCAATAATTGGTAAGAAACCCGACTGCCTTCCTGTATCAATCCTGATGCCGGCAAATCCTCCGCATTCATTATCGCTCGCGGCCCCATATTGATAAATCCAACCGAGTAGTCTGGTTCACGCATTATCAACTCGGTTACTTTTAATTGAATGGCGCCGATATCGACCCAATTCCCACCTTGTAATTCAAGGCGCGTCAAAACTTTTTCATCGATCCATAAGGTACCGGGTTGCGGAATGGTTTTGTTTGTTTCGATTTCGGCTGGCGCCACAACTGAATCTTGAAATGATTGCTGCGCTAAATCTATACGCCCACGAAGCGGGTAATTTGCGGTAACAGCTTTGATTTCCAATAATAAATTGCCATCACCGGTCGAAATCATGCTTGGAAATTTAGTCAATGTCGAAATCGACAATCCGCGCTGCACTGCTTCTTGAGCATAATGTTCAGGTATGGGTTGATTCGAAATAACTAATAAATCGGCTCCTAACAACTGATTACTTTCGCGTGCCAGCGCCAATTCAACGCGATCGGAAAAGAAACCGACGGTGGTCATGCTGCAGACAGCGATTATCAGTGCCAATACCAGCACATTGAGTTCGCCAGCACGCCAATCGCGAAAAATCATTTTGATCGATAATCCAATAGGCTTCATAGGAATGTGAAATATTTTCAATAGATAAAATTACTCAACCAGTTTTCCGTCCGCCAAACGAATTTGCCGATCACAACGTTTTGATAACGCTTCATCATGCGTTACCAGTACCAAAGTCGTATTATGTTCGCCATTTAATTCAAACATCAATTCGATGATTTGAGAACCAGTTGTCGAATCGAGATTCCCAGTCGGCTCATCGGCCAACAACAGTTTCGGTTCGGTGGCAAATGCACGCGCGATGGCGACTCGCTGTTGTTCGCCACCCGATAATTGTTTTGGATAATGATTATAACGTTTAGCCAATCCGACCCGATTCAGTAATTTCTGCGCAATCGATTCTGCATTGACGCTTTGTCCTATCAATTCTAGCGGCAGCATAACATTTTCCAGTGCGGTTAACGCCGGCAACAATTGAAACGATTGAAACACAAAACCCAACATTTTTCCTCGTAGCGCAGCACGACTATCTTCATCAAGACTGAAAATATCAACCTGATCCCAATGAACTTTTCCAGATGTTGGCAAATCTAACCCTGCCATCAATCCGAGCAATGTTGACTTTCCAGAACCGGAAGCGCCGATAACCGCGACCGCTTCGCCTGCATTTATCTGTAAATTGATATCCTGCAATATCGTCAGTTGCGTCTCTCCGGTATTGACTTGCTTGGTAAGTGATTGTGCCCATAAAATAGATGATTCAACGATATTTTCTGACATGAAAAAATTTTCCCTGATTATTCTGCTGGTTATTTCTTGTTATAGTAACAATGCAATTGCGTCATCAAAAACCGTATTGATCTTTGGCGATAGTCTTTCTGCCAATTACGGCATACCAATTGAAGCCGGTTGGGTTTCGCTGCTAACACAGCGGCTACTATTGAAGTCTACAGATTATCGGGTCGTCAATGCCAGCATCAGTGGTGAAACCACTTTAGGCGGACGTAATCGGATACAACAAGTATTCAATGAGCATCAACCGGGAATCGTCATCCTGGCATTAGGAGCCAACGATGGATTACGAGGTGCTACCATACAGTCCATTTACAATAATCTTGCCACCATCATCGAATTCTGCCAAAAAAACGATGCCATTATTTTGCTTGCCGGCATGCAATTACCACCCAACTATGGCAAAAATTATACTCAGAAGTTTCAAGAAATCTTTCGACAATTAGAAACGCGCTATCAAGTGAAATTAATTCCATTTTTATTGGACGGATTCGGTGAAAAACGTGAATTTTTTCAATCGGATGGCATCCACCCTAACGAAACAGCGCAGGAAATTATCGTCGAAAACGTTTGGAAAATTATGCAAAGCATAATTAACCTAGAAAATCGAGAAGCTACATCTGGAGGCTAAGCAATTATCGTCTGCAACGAAGTAATCTGCAAAAATGATTCTTGTTTATTTAGCATCAAGACTAGCGATAAATAATTTTAAATCTTTTGGCAGAACGGATTCTAATTTCATCATGTTACCCGAAATCGGATGCATAAATTGCAGACTGGAGGCATGCAAAAACATCCGCTCAAATTTTTTACAACAGTTTGCTCCCTTTCTGGCCAAGCGCTTGTTTAATTCAAAATCACCGTATTTATCATCGCCGACTATGGGGTATCCCAAGTGAGCCAAATGAACTCGAATCTGATGCGTGCGACCAGTTTTAATTTCAGCATCCATCAAACTAAAATTTCCCCAGCTTTTTTGTAAGGTAAAAATGGTATGCGCATGCAATACCTTAGCTTCATCGCTGTTTGTTGTTGCTACAGCAACGCGGCGCTCTCCCGACGCCGTTACATATCTGTTAAGCGGAAATTTCACATGCTGCCGCGCATTCAGCCATTGCCCTTTCACCATCGTTAAATAATGTTTTTCAACTAAACCTTCGCGAATTTGCCGGTGCAATTCAACCAGCGCACTGCGTTTCTTTGCCAGTAACAGCATGCCCGAAGTTTCGCGATCCAGGCGATGCACCAATTCAAGAAATTTCCAGTCAGGATTTTGTGCACGCAGTTGCTCAATAACACCAAAACTTATGCCGCTGCCGCCATGAACCGCCATACCGCTGGGTTTGTCTATCACTAAAATGGCATCGTCTTCGTAAATAACCGCAAAAGAAAAAAAATTATCGGATAAGATATGTGTTTGCTGTCGCGTATTAATGTTCTCCGATAACTTAATAGGTGGAATACGCACATAATCACCAAGTTGCAAACGATAATTAACGGTGATTCTTTTACCATTAACGCGTACTTGACCGCTTCGGATCAATTGATAAATATGACTTTTTGGAACATATTTAAACTTTCGGAGAAAAAAATTATCGATCCGTTGGTCATGACTACTTTCTTCGATTTTTTCTTCGGAAACGGATACTACACTCGTAGTAGATGTCATTTTACGTGCCAACAACTCTGACAAAGTTTCATGGAAAATTTTTTATGATTTACAGCGAATTAAAATACGACACTACCATTAACTGATATGCTTAACAATGCGATGAGTAGTTATGGAATACAAAGATGTGTTTTGAATTTTATGTAAAATCTGCTAACTTAAGGAAACCATTTTGAAAGCATTATAGACTCTTTCACTTAAGTATAGTAATTTTAGCTGTAAAGAAAAACAAATAATAACAACCACTACTGAATAAGATATATAGTTGATAATAAATAAAATATACCACACAAAAAAATCCTCGTCATTTCAATTACGTATTCCTAAAATATCCATCCAAATAAGATAAATGGATATTGTAATTAAATAAACACGTAAGGCTAGCAAATGAAACGAATGTTATTTAACGCAACTCAGCCTGAAGAGCTTCGAGTTGCTATAGTTGATGGTCAAACGCTAATAGATCTTGATATTGAATCGATTAGTAAAGAGCAACGCAAAAGCAATATATACAAAGCAGTTATTACACGAATTGAACCTAGCTTAGAAGCAGCGTTTGTCGATTATGGCTGTGAACGTCATGGTTTCTTGCCATTTAAAGAAATTGCGACATCTTGCATATCAAAAAGTGAAACATCGAATGATCGCATTCAGGATTTACTTCGCGAAGGTCAAGAGTTAATAGTCCAGGTTGATAAAGACGAGCGTGGAAGTAAAGGGGCGGCGCTCACCACCTATATTTCCTTGGCCGGTAGATATTTAGTCCTCATACCAAACAATCCGAACAGTGGCGGTGTGTCGCGTCGCATCACCGGAGAGGAACGCAATGAGTTGCGTGATGTGATCGCACACCTCGAAGTTCCTACAGGAATGAGCATTATCGCTCGAACTGCCGGTATCGGCCGAAGCGCCGAAGAATTGCAATGGGATTTGAATTACCTGACGCAACTGTGGCGCGCTATTGAAGAAGCGGCCAATAACCAAGACGGTGTTTTTTTGATCTACCAGGAAAGCAGCTTGGTTATTCGTGCAATTCGTGACTACTATAGCCAAGAAATTGGTGAGATCTTAATTGATAGTCGTGATATTTATGAGCAAGCAAGCCAATTTATGGCTCATGTCATGCCTAACAATGTCGATCGACTCAAGTTCTATCATGACGATGTTCCTCTGTTTTCACGATTCCAAATTGAACATCAAATTGAAACCGCTTATTCAAGACAAGTTACATTGCCATCCGGCGGCGCTATCGTCATTGATCACACCGAAGCGCTAGTCTCCGTTGATGTTAATTCTGCACGGGCTATTCGAGGCCTTGATATTGAACATACAGCATTAAACACCAACTTGGAAGCAGCAGACGAAATCGCAAGACAATTACGCTTGCGAGACTTAGGCGGATTAATCGTTATTGATTTTATCGATATGGATTTGCAACGGAATCAGCGTGAAGTTGAAGCTCGCTTGCACGAAGCGTTACGACAAGATCGCGCCCGCATTCAAGTAGGAAAAATTTCACGTTTTGGATTGCTTGAATTATCCCGTCAACGCTTGCGTCCTTCTCTCGGCGAAAGTAATTACATACCTTGTTCGCGTTGCCAAGGCACTGGATTTATTCGAGGAACCGATTCATCTGCTTTACATATACTGAGAATAATTCAGGAAGAAGCAATGAAAGAAAATACTAGTGCATTGCATGTTCAATTGCCAGTAGATGTCGCCACTTACTTACTTAATGAAAAGCGTGCTGAAATCTATGATATTGAAGTTCGTCAAAAAATCAATATCATATTGATACCCAATATTCATATTGAAACACCAGCTTATAATGTGACACGTATCAGACATGAAGATGTCAAATCACACGAAAATGTAGTCAGTTATAAATTGGTCGAAAAAAATGCGGAAGAAACTAATCCGGTTGTAAGTGAGCATAAAAACAAACCGACTCGACCACAAGCTGCAGTTCATGGTATTACGCCATCCCAACCTGCTCCCATGCGCGAGGATAAATCACGAGACACTTCGCTGTTGGATAAATTCTTCAGTTGGTTTAAACCAAGTTCCGGCAATGAAGAAATCAAGAGTGTGGTTAACGAAAGACCACAAGCCACCATTGAGAAAATCGAAACATCACAGGAACGAAACCGTTCAAGAGGGCGCCGTACGCGCAACCGAGGTGATCGCAGCAATAAGCCAAACAAACAAAGATTGGATGTAGCCGATACCAATAGCGAAACCGAACAGCCGGTATTGTCTGACACGCATGGTCAACTTCAATACGAATACAATGCATTAGAACTACCGACAGCCACTAAAACCGAGAAACTTGCCATCGAAGAAATATCGGCGATAGAAAAAACAAACCCCGATGAACCAAATACGAAAGCAAACGTGCGCAAGCGTACTCGCCGGCAGCGCGGTAATCGACAGCGCGATCAATCATCACAGGAAAAAAAACAAATCGATAATCAAAGCATTGAAATCGATGCCACCATAGACGATATTTATTCAAGAACAAACGATGCAAGTGATTTTGTTACTGACAATGTTTCACAAAATCCAATTGATGAAACATTAATACCTATAGCCGTCGGCAAGAAAACAGGCAGGAAAGCAACATCGGAAACAATATTGCATGATCAATCTGAAACAAAGCCATCTTTTAAACAAGAACCTGAATTTACTCCGAGCATCAAGAAACTTCCGGATCTTACAAAAGTTGGATTGATTATGGTTGAAACACCGCCCGAAAAAGTTGCGGCAACAAGCGAAGAAGTCGTAACTCCGAAACGATCGAGAAGAAAAGTTAAGGAAACGGTCACTGTATCTTCCGAGCCATTGATGCAAATTGAAACACGCGAATGAGTCTATTTGATTTTAATTTCGCGTAATCAAAAAACTATTGAGAAATTCTGCATTTGTACAGAATAAAAATACTTAAGGCACACTTTTTTATGAATAAAGAGTGCCTTAAACTCATCTTGGGTGTATCAAAAATATTCACAACCGTTAATGCGCTTGTTCCCAATTGTCGCCCACACCAATATCTACTACCAACGGCACGTCCAGTTTCAATACGGTGCACATACATTCCGGCAATATGCTTTGTATGATTTTTATTTCTTGATCAGGAACTTCCAGCACTAATTCATCATGTACTTGCATAATTAGCTTACTTTGCAGTTTTTCCTGTTTTAGCCAATTATTCACTGCAATCATCGCAAGCTTGATGATATCAGCCGCAGTTCCCTGCATCGGGGCATTAATGGCAGCACGTTCTGCAGCTTGTCGTCGATTGCCGTTAGTGTGATTAATTTCTGGCAACCACAAGCGCCGCCCGAGTACAGTTTCGACATAACCCATTTTGCGCGCTTTTTCTCGCGTTTCTTGCATATACCGCTCTACCCCTGGATAGCGCGCAAAATATCGTTCAATATAAGCACGCGCTGCACTGCGTTCAATACCTAATTGTGCAGCTAAACCGAATTCAGACATTCCGTAAATCAAGCCGAAATTAATTACCTTGGCGTACCGGCGTTGTTCTTGGTTAATTTGATCGTGTGATACGCCAAAAATCTCGGCAGCCGTGGCTCGGTGTATATCTTCACCTGCGGCAAATGCGTGCAATAACCTATCGTCTTGAGAAATATGCGCCATAATACGCAATTCGATTTGCGAATAATCTGCCGAGATAATGCAATGATCAGGTGGAGCAATAAATGCTTCGCGAATTCTGCGGCCCTCAGCGGTACGTACAGGTATATTTTGCAAATTCGGATCCGAGCTTGCCAATCGCCCGGTTACAGCGACTGCTTGCGAATAATTAGTATGCACGCGACCGGTCTCAGGATTCATCATCTGAGGCAGCTTGTCGGTATAGGTCGATTTCAGCTTTGCTAATCCGCGAAAATCCAGCAATAACTTTGGCAATGGATAATCTAAAGCCAATTGCTGCAAAACTTCCTCGTCGGTTGATGGTGCACCGGTGGGGGTTTTCTTAATAACCGGCAATTTCAGTTGACCGAACAGAATTTCCTGAATTTTTTTTGGGGAATTCAGATTAAAAACACCCCCCGCAATTTCATATGCCTGCTGCTCCAAAGCATGCAATTTTTCACCCAATTCACGACTTTGTTGATGAAGTAGCTGATAATTCAGCAGCACGCCGTTACGTTCGATGCGAAACAATACTTCCAAAATAGGCATTTCAATTTTGCGGTAGATACGATCAAGCCGCTCATCGCTTTCGATGCGAGGATAGAGAGTCTGATGTAACTGCAATGTGATATCCGCATCTTCTGCAGCATACCGAGTGGCAACATCGATTGTAACCTCGTCAAAACCGATACGATTGACACCTTTACCGGTTACTTCGTCATAACTAATCGTTTTAACGTTCAAATGACGCAATGCTAAGCTGTCCATGTTATGTGGCTGATGCGATTCCAACACATAAGACTGCAGCAAAGTATCGTGCACAATGCCATTCAAGTGAATGCCGTGATTGGCAAAAACATGCTTATCGTATTTTAAATTTTGTCCTAATTTAGGTTTTTCCGTATTTTCTAGCCACGGTTTCAATCGATTCAATACATCGACCAACGCCAACTGCGTTGGAACGCCAACATAATTGTGCTTCAACGGAAGATAGGCTGCCGGTCGATTCTCGATACAAAATGAAAGCCCAACCAATTTTGCTTGCATCGGATTAAGGCTCGTCGTTTCGCTATCAATCGATACCAATTGCGCTTCGTCAAGGTGAAGCAACCATTCACTCAATTCCGCATCAGTAAAAATCGTTTGATAAAACTGCGATTGAGTTCCATTTGAGAGTTTATTAATTTCTGACTTACTCTGCACCGGAATGGTTTGGATGTTTGCCATTTGCTGATATAAATCGCGCAACGAAGATTTCATGTCCAATTTTTCATACAATTGAACCAAACGCTCGATATCTGGTGGTTGCGGCGTAAGATCGTTTATTTTCACCGGTAGCGCAACATCGCATTTAATCATGATCAACTGACGCGACGTATCGAACCAATTCAAGCTACTACGTAAATTTTCACCGACAGTGCCTTTGATTTCATTCGCGTGTGCGATGATATTTTCCAATGAACCATATTGCATCAGCCATTTCACCGCTGTTTTGGGCCCAACCTTTTCGACACCGGGTACATTATCCGAGGTATCGCCAATAAGCATCAGATAATCCAATATTCGAGATGGTGGCACGCCATACTTAGCCAATACATTCGCTTCATCCAATGTTTCATTGTTCATGGTATTGACCAGAGTAACCTTTTCGTTGACCAATTGCGCAATGTCTTTGTCGCCGGTCGAGATAATACACCGCATATCTGCAGCTTCGGCTTGCTTGGCAAGAGTACCGATCACATCATCCGCTTCGACACCGTCGATAATTAACATTGGCCACCCCATCGCCTGGATACAAGCATGCAATGGTTCGATTTGTGCGACCAAATCCGACGGCATGGAAGGTCTGTGCGCCTTGTAATCTGGATAAAGTTCATCGCGAAACGTTTTACCTTTTGCATCAAATACGCACGCGCTATAATCGGCGTGATAATCTTTGTGCAAACGTCGTAACATATTAAGAACGCCATGAATCGCACCCGTGGGTTCGTTATGTCGGTTGCGCAAATCTGGCAACGCGTGAAACGCGCGATATAAATAAGATGAGCCGTCAACCAGTAATAATGTTTTCATTGATAAGGTTTTCCTATGAGCTTACATGATAAACCAACAATACATATGTCAGTAGAGAAGCCTTGGTCTGCCAAAGAATCTTGGCGTTTATTCGGAATTATGGCAGAGTTTGTTGAAGGTACGGAACGTCTTGATACCATTCAACCTGCTGTCAGTATCTTCGGTAGTGCGCGCACTTCTCCAAGCAGTCCACATTATCAATTGGCCGAACAAATTGCCAAGCAATTATCCGATGCCGGATTTTCCGTTATTTCAGGCGGTGGACCTGGAATCATGGAAGCTGCCAACAAAGGCGCCTATTACGGAAAATCACCTAGTATCGGATTAAATATTCAATTACCGCACGAACAGCATCGCAACCCTTATCAGGATATCAGTCAAACGTTCCGCCACTTCTTTGCACGCAAATACATGTTTGTCAAATTCGCAACCGCCTATGTCGTATTGCCTGGCGGATTCGGTACCTTGGATGAGCTGATGGAAGCATTAACCCTTGTACAAACCGGAAAGACTCGAAAAATGCCGATTATTCTAGTCTATTCTCAATTCTGGCAAGGGCTGCTCGATTGGTTCAAGAACGCCCTTGTCGAGGAAGGATTGATTTCTCCCGAAGACATGAACTTGATTCAAGTAATTGATGAACCAACGGAAGTCGTCAATGCAATTTTTCAGTATTACGAAACCAGTGGGTTTGAACCAACTGCTGCCGAACGAGAAATTCAGCTTAATTTATAACGTTGGCTTATTATTTTAGGTAGAATACAACACTAGCCGATCTACCCGAACATATCATGCACTTGCACCGATTGATATTGATATTATTGCTTAGTGTAGCAATCCCAACTTTAGCGGAAAGCGAACAGCCTAAGCAATCCAAGAAAACAAAGCAACCGGACAATTTAATTCCGTTGCCGGAGATTCCGGAACCGCCACGTGATTTAAGCGAACCACCTGAGCGTGCAGCAGATATTCAAGCAGATTCGGAGCAAATACCGGAAGCGGAAGTCACAATCATTCGTCGCGGACAAGACATTATTGAAGAACATCGTGTTAATGGTGAATTACTGATGATTAAAGTAATTCCTCGTATCGGTCCACCTTACTATTTAAAAAAGAATCTGATCAGAGATTACCACAATCATCCGAATGAAGTCGGTATCGATGTCAGTCCACCGATGTGGCAGTTATTAAAATTTTAGTCTTTACTATCACTCACTGAACTTTCATTACCAGTAGACTTCATGTCTTCAATCCATGTCTGTTTTTACCCCTGTTTCTGAAAATCAACTTTCCGCATGGTTGAAAAATTATGCCTTAGGTGAGTTAATCCAATTGCAAGGTATCTCTTCGGGGATTGAGAATACCAATTATTTTGTCACGACAACAACAGGAAAATTCGTATTAACCTTATTTGAAAAACTGACGCCATTAGAACTGCCTTATTATTTAAATTTGATGGCGCACTTATCACAGCACAATATTCCTTGCCCCGCACCGATTCAGCGCTGTGACACTACGTTATTCGGAGAACTTAACGGCAAACCCGCAACAATTGTAACTTGTTTGCCCGGACATTCAATCGAATATCCAACTCGAGATCAATGTGTTGCAGTGGGGCAAATTCTAGCCAAAATGCACTTAGCAGGAATATCCTATCCGGGTACAATGAATAATCCTCGAGGGTTTTCATGGTGGCAAGCAAAATTTCCTGAAATAGCACCTTACTTGAGCAACGAAGAAAAAACACTATTTGAAACCGAATTGCAGTTTCAAGTAAACCAGCAAAAAGCAATACTGCCCTGCGGAGTCATACATGCTGATTTATTTCGAGACAATGTATTGTTTGTGAATGACAAAATCGGTGGGATTATCGACTTTTATTTCGCCTGTAACGATGCGTTTTTGTATGATTTGGCAATCACAGTCAACGATTGGTGCATGACCGAGAATAAAACCCTGGAAGAGTCTTGCACACTTGCATTGATCGTAGCCTATCATGCCATACGTCCTCTCACTGCTGCGGAACACCAGGTATGGCCAGCAATGTTGCGCGCTGCAGCATTGCGATTTTGGATCTCGCGTTTGTATGATTACCACTTACCAAGACCGGGAGAATTGACGCACGCTAAAGATCCGGTGCATTTCAAAGAAATACTAAGAAATCATGTGTGCAATTCGGCAAAACTGCAGCAACTCTGGATATAACACATTATTAAACCGATTACTGAAATTAACTGGAGCAGCATCAATGGAAATTCGCCAAGTTTATGCAAAACAAGGATTACAGTGGATTCTAAGTGGCTTCTATTTATTTAAGAAAGCACCGTTTCCGTGGTTTATCGTTTGTTTTACATTCATGATAATTGCCTTGGTAATGTCAATGATTCCAATATTGGGAAAATTTATTTTTACATTGGTTTCACCGGTATTTTTAGCCGGACTGATGCAAGGCTGCAAAGCATTGGAACAAGGTGAACCACTAGAAATCCCACATTTATTCAGCGCTTTCAAAGAGAACCCGGCTCCATTAATTGCCATTGGCGGTTTTTATCTTATCGGTCAAATTTTAATTATCGGATTAGTCATACTGATCGGTGGGTCGCAAATGACGGACATGATGCTTTACGGCAAAAGAGTCGACGAAAGTGAATTAATGGGTGTCATGAGTAGCTTTCTAACGTCATCACTTATTATGTTGACTCTTTCAATACCGTTAATGATGGCAACATGGTTTGCACCATTATTGGTGGTTTTTCATAACCTTCCTTCAGTTGTTGCCATGAAGCGCAGCTTTTATGCTTGTTTGCGCAATATCATACCGTTTCAAGTATATGGTATTACACTCGTCATTTTAACGATCATTTGCTTGATGCCGTATGGTGTTGGCTTAGTTATTTTGATTCCTGTATTGTTTGCTTCAATTTATGTCAGTTACAAGGACATTTTTCTTGGCGAGCCACTGCGTTTTAAAAATAATGAATTGAAAAACGATTACCAGAAAGCCAATTGGGCCGATACCGAAAATCAAACTACGAATACTCAAAACAAAGATGAATTGGAAGAAACCGTGCAATGCGCACACTGTAAACGCACAATCCAACGTAACGAGGCCATCACGGAACAGGGAAAATTCTACTGCAACGAAGAGCATCGTGAACTACATCAAATCGATAGTAAGCCAGATAGTAATTAAATATGCTCGATAGCTTAAAGTTATCTACTGCGCGCTCGTATATAGGTTGCTGTTTCTTTTAAAAATACTCTTGAATAGATCTAAGCTTTAGTCAATTTTGCATATTCTAATAACAACCATTTTGATCCACTTTGAGCAAAATTGATCTGAACACGTGCATCACTGCCACTACCCTCGCAATTAATAATGACACCTGCGCCGAATTTGGCATGGAGTACATTCTGGCCTATTTTCCACGAATCATGGTTGGACGAAAAGCCTTGCTGATTTCCTGTAAATGATTGAGAAAATATCGATTTGCGTGATTCGTTCTCGTGTGCTGAGTTAGAAAAAGATTGCTTCAACCATTTGATGCAATTCTGTGGGATTTCACTGATAAAGCGTGAAGCGACATTGTATCGAATTTGACCATGAAGCATCCGGTTATGCGCAAAACTGAGATACAAACGCCGGCGCGCACGTGTCATAGCCACATACATCAGTCGCCTTTCTTCAGCTAAGCCGTTTATTTCATTAATACTATTTTCATGCGGGAATAACCCTTCTTCCAACCCGCTTAAGAAAACACTATGAAACTCCAGTCCTTTTGCGGCATGCACTGTCATCAACTGCAGCGCCTCTTGACCACTGCCCGCTTGATGCTCACCCGCTTCCAATGAAGCATGTGCGAGAAATTCGGTCAAACTGTCATCGTCGGTTTCATGGACAAAACTGGTTGCCGCGTTGATCAATTCATTCAGATTCTCCAGCCTCTCCGCACCATCTCGCTCCTTGCCATAAAACGCTAACAATTCACTGTGTTCAAGTATATGTTCAATAATTTGCGGTAACGGCAAAGTTTGGCATGCTTGCTGCATTGCTAGAATTAATCGCACGAATCCCGCAATACCTCTCAGTGGTTTAGATAAATCGTGCGCCAATACAGTTTCACCACCACTTTTCTGCATTGCCGTATGCCACAAACTTGCTCCGGATTCTTTGGCATCGTCTTGCAATTGCTCTAAGCTTCGGGCACCGATACCGCGCGTCGGAAAATTGATTACTCGCAGTAGCGCGCTGTCATCATTCGGATTTGCAATCAAGCGTAAATAAGCCAATGCATGCTTGATTTCTTGGCGATCAAAGAAACGCATACCGCCATATACTCGGTACGGTATCCCGGCGTTGAACAAACCATGTTCGAGTATGCGCGATTGCGCATTTGATCGATACAATAATGCAATTTCTGATAATGCAATACCGGACACATGCAACGATTTTATTTCTTCAACGACAAAAGCAGTTTCTTCATGATCGTTGACTGCGCCGTATATGCGTAAAGGCTCTCCCTTACCTTCCGATGTCCAAAGATTTTTGCCCAAACGCTGCGGATTATTTCTGATCAATTCGTTTGCTGCTTCGAGAATATGACCGTGAGAGCGGTAGTTTTGCTCTAACTTGATTACTTTTGCAATACCAAATTCTCTTTCATAATCGACCATATTACTGACACAAGCACCGCGAAATGAGTAGATGCTTTGATCATCATCACCCACTGCAAACACGGCTGCCGCATCAGGTCTTCCAATACCGGCTAGCAATTTCAACCATCGATATTGCAATGAATTGGTATCTTGAAATTCATCAATCAGGACATGAGAGAAACGCTCACAGTAATGTTGACGTAAAATTTCATTGCGGCTAAGCAATTCATAGCAACGTAACAACAATTCTGCAAAATCAACGGCACTCTCTTTTTGACATTGCTGTTCATACGCATGATAAATCTCCTGCATGCGACGCGAATATGCATCGTCGCTGATAACAAAAGCAGCACGCAACCCGGATTCTTTCGCATTATTGATAAACCATTGCACTTGACGCGGCGGAAATCTTTTTTCATCTACCGCCAGAATTTTTTGAATTCGTTTGATTAATGCCAATTGATCAGCGGAATCCAGAATTTGGAAATTTTGAAGCAAGCCAGCATCAAGGTAATGCATTCGCAGCATGCGGTGACAAATTCCGTGAAATGTCCCTATCCACAAATTTCGCAAATTGATCGGCAACATCGCAGAAATGCGCACCAACATTTCTTTTGCCGCTTTATTGGTGAAAGTAACCGCCAAGATTTGATGAGGATTGGCTTGACCGGATTGAATCAAATAAGCAATACGAGTGGTCAATACTCTGGTTTTACCACTACCCGCCCCAGCCAGTATTAAAGCTGACTGGGGCGGTAATGTAATTGCCGCAAGCTGCTCAGGATTTAACTCGGAAAACAACGATGTCATGGCAGTTTGATAACGTCTCAATTGAGGCAAAGCAGATATACCCATACGCGCTAAATAAAAGCACCGTAAGAGTGCTTTTGCTACTTCTCAATGCGGCAAATGAAATTTTGCCGCTAATAACGCACTGGGCAGATAGGTTATTTTCTGCTTTTAGTTACGATATCCAAAATCAAAGGTGTCAGTATTAGTTCAATCGCCATCCCCATTTTACCTCCTGGAACCACAATGGTATTTGGGCGAGACATGAAAGAATCATGAATCATATTTAACAAATAAGGAAAATCGACAACTTCAGGATCTCTGAAACGAATCACAACCATGCTCTCATCCAATGACGGAATTTCCCGAGCAATGAATGGATTGGATGTATCAACTGTTGGTACGCGCTGAAAATTGATGTGAGTACGCGAAAATTGCGGTGTTATGTAATGCACATAATCGTGCATACGACGCAGTATGGTATGTGTAACCGCTTCAGTAGAATAACCCCGTGCATTGGTATCGCGAAAAATCTTTTGTATCCACTCCAGGTTAACGATTGGTACTACGCCCACGAGTAAATCGACATATTTGGCAACGTCGGCTGTATCGCTTTTAGCACCGCCGTGAAGTCCTTCATAAAACAACAAATCAGAACCAGCTTGAATCGGTGACCAAGGTGTAAAAGTGCCTGCTTTTTGCTGCCATGGTTTAGCTTCCTCATCGTTATGCAAATATAGCCGCGTTTGACCGGTACCGCTTTCACCATATTCTTTAAATAAAGCTTCAAGCTTCTCAAATTCGTTAGCTTCCGGACCAAAATGACTAATTGGTCTACCGCCATTTTTTTCTGATTCGGCAACAGCTTGCTTCATCGACTCTCGGTCATAACGATGAAAGCTATCCCCTTCAACAATGACTGCTTTAAGTTGCTCACGGCGAAAAATATGTTCAAAGCTGGTTTTTACTGTTGAAGTACCTGCACCTGAAGATCCGGTAACCGCGATAACCGGGTGTTTTTGCGACATACTGATGTTCTCCTAAAAAAAAAACTAATAAATTGCTCTAAATGCGTGAATATTATACCAAGCACTTCAATAAATTATTACGAGTGTTTACAAAAATTACTCGCGGTATCTGAAACTATTTCTAACCGGCAAATTTTCATTGTAGCTCTCATTCTTTGTGCTTTTAGCAAAACCATTACAATTATTGCCGATAATAGCTGGATGTTTGTTGATACAGTAATTTGATTACTTCAGGAAAAGAAAATTGCCTTTTTGTTAATATGTACCGTCCGATTTCCATTTGATCTTGCAGCAATTCCTCAATTTCTTTTTCTGTTGCCATCGGATTGCTGATGACCGCCCGGAGTATCACTATATCCATATCGCCATACGAAGTTTGCCTGAGAATTGAACGAGAAATAAAAGTTCTTCCTTGGTGAAATTGTTCATCCTGCAAAACCTCATTGATAGAATTTATGACGTAATTGTCCTCAAAAGTAAGCATACCTTTTTTGCATTTTTCTCTTAATTCTTCGGGAATGAACCTATAGACTACGATATTGGTTTGCGGCTCCTCAATCAATTCAAAAGCGTCATTGTTTTTTATCAAATCAGCTAGATATGCAGCCTTTCGGATACCTTCATCGATCAAATACTCATATCCTTTCTTTCCGATCAAACTCAAGCCGGCATGCAAGAACAAAGAAAATGCCGGTCTCGATCCCTCTGGCGAATGTTTGCCAAGATCAAAAGATTCTTTTCGCGCTTGATATCGTGTAGCAAATTTTATGCTGTCGATTTGCTCTGGATTTTTGCAGAGCACCACACTGATTCCTTGTGGCAAATACAACTGCTTGTGTCCGCACACAATCGCCGTATCTGCCGATTCAATTCCTTTGAGAATATCCTTATGTTTATCAGAAAACAAAATTGGACATCCCCAGGCGGCATCCACATGAAAATGAATGTTGTATTCTTTTGCAATCTTCGCCATTGATTGCAGATCGTCAACTTTTCCCGTTTCCGTGGTTCCTGCGATGCCGATGATCGCAATAACCAATTTCTTACTTTCCTTACAATGAACAACGGTTTTTCTCAATTCATCTGCATCAATAGCACCGCTCTCATTCAACTTAATCTTTATAATGTTTTCCAATCCCAATCCGAGCAGAGAAGCCAATTTTTCCATAGAATAATGCATCAACCCGGAACCGATTATTACCGCATCATGGTATCCGTAATGCTTCAATGCCTTTTGCATTCCTTCAGCTTGAACTCCCCTGAAGCCACTATCTTCTTTCAATGCATTATTTCTTGCGATCCATAAGGCCGTTATGTTTGCCATAGTACCCCCGGATACGATCAGTCCCATGTTGGTTTTTTGATCTTGTATGCATTTCTGATAAAAAGATTCAGGGTATTGAAAAACCAACCGGTGCAGCATTGCAATTGATTGACGTTCGAGTAATGTCAAGGCTTTCGAGGTCTCGGTTTTGACAACATTCATGTTCAACTGAGTGATTAGTTGCCCCAAATATTGATAAAAAACTGGAATCATGGAAGTCATATGCCCCAAATAAGAAGGCTTACAAACATTCACTATATTCGGTAGCAATATGCCATTTATAAAATCCATATAGCTATCGAGACTGGCTGGCTGAGTAGGTATATCAGAATTAACAAAATGCTGTGTTAAATTCTCCAAGAGCACATCACTGGAAATCTTCTCGGAATCGAGATAGGCATGAATTGCCTTATCGATCTTATTTTGGAACGCGATTATATCCTGATCATTTTGATAACAATATGAGAAATATTTGTTAATAAATTCAGAAACTTCACTCTTTTCTTCTGACATCGTAATTCTCACAAATTTAAATATAAATCAGGAAAGTTTAGGGGCAATAATATAACGCACATCTTGTCCTGCAGGTGATTTGTAGATGCATTCGCTGACGTGGTCTAATAGACCTGAATACTCCTGTTAAGAGAAAATAGTCTTAATTGGAGAAAAAATGGAAACAATGAAACAATATACAAAGGAATTCAAACCGGATGCAATCTTTTTTGCTTTTCCTGGTTGAAATAGAGACAATTCACCAACTTAGGGATAAAGCAGCCTCTCCGCTTCAAGACGATTTTCGTCCAAGGACTGCTCGTCATTGGAGAGTGTAAGAACTTTTGTG
>DJMI01000017.1 GCA_002435335.1 Nitrosomonas sp. UBA6494 | reverse complement strand
AATTTCAAAAACCACATGTTTCTTCGGCAACAGATTGATCGAATCATCCATCAGAAAAGACGCATCGACTTTAATAAACCCACGCCGCTTTCCAATGACGTTTTCAAGACCTAACTCTGCGTAAGTATCGACAATGACATTGGCGGTAGCGGCTGCCTGATCGGTTACAGTAACTGCATTTTGCGCATCCGAGCGAAATAAAAGTTCATAAGCAACCAAATTTTGCTTGCAGTCGGGAATCGGCAGTCGGCCAAGATAAACCTCTTTCATACAATTTCTACTTTTCGAGTGATTTATCCCGTGTTATCGAATTGCGTTATAAACCTCAATGACTTGAAGTTTTGCTACTGTC
The DNA here is from genome assembly GCA_002435335.1 of Nitrosomonas sp. UBA6494. Classification (GTDB taxonomy): domain Bacteria; phylum Pseudomonadota; class Gammaproteobacteria; order Burkholderiales; family Nitrosomonadaceae; genus Nitrosomonas. Next base: position 16,151 of record DJMI01000017.1, on the reverse strand, counting down.
ATTACGGAATCAATGATCTCGGCCGATAGCCCAAGAAAATTCCATGTCTCAAGCGTGTTATTCGGGATCTCTTCTATCGATTCCGTTACATTGACACAAGGCTGAATGACATTGGCAATACCAATGGCTGCGCTCAATGTGCTGGTGTCGTATCGATATTCTTTCTCTTTCGTCGGCTCGGATTGATTTTCGACCACTTTCCAGATATTGGACGGTAATTTCCATTGCTTAAGCAATTCGGCACCTAATTGGGCATGAGAAAAACCGAATATTTTGCGCTCGGCGCTAATCATCGCTTCTTCGCCTTCAAGCCGATGACTCAATACTTCTGCAGATTCTTTGGGAAACTGAATGAACAGCACCAAGCGTCCTACAGCGTGTAACAAACCCGTAATAAAAAACCGTTCTCTGCTGCTGATGTTTGTGGTCAATAATCGAGCTGTTACACCGCAAGTAATACTATGATTCCAGAACGTGTCCATATCCACTAACTCGGCTGGAATGCCTTTGAATGTTGATGTTACCGAAGTTGCAATGACTAAATTACGCAATTCCTTATGACCGATTATTGCGATTGCCTTGAGTACGGTTTCAACTTTTCCAGAAAATCCGAAGTAACTGCTGTTTGCGAACTTCAGCAATTTTGCCGTCAATGCAGGATCACTCGAAATGACTTGTTCTATTTCCGCATTGGAAGCATCACCCGAGTCGATCAATTCATTGACACGCAACACTGCTTCCGGAAGAGAAAAAATCGTACTGACTTTCGTTGCAATCGAACCTGGATCCATTTAACCCTCAGTCTAAATATAATCAACAAAGTAACCTTGTCTAGCTAATAATTACAAAGACAAAGCAAATACTGGCTAGATTAAACCAAAAGGATCTAATTTATTCTGAGGATTTAAAAGGTAAAAGTAACGGATTTCAGATTAACAGGTCGTTGCAAAACATTTTCGACACAGCCGATGCAAGGCAAAACAGGTGAAAAAACGCGGTTTATGCCTAATGAATGAGCATTTTGAGTCTGTTTGTAGCGCGTTAGCAAACGTGCTTACTTTGCAATAAGCGACTGGTACTTGGCTTTTAATTGCTCCTTGGTTTCTATATGCGCAGGGTCTTTTTTGATGCAATCCACCGGACAAACTTCCACGCACTGCGGTTCGTTATAATGTCCGATACATTCAGTACAAAGCTTTGGATTGATCCGATAAATTTCTTCGCCCTGAGAAATTGCCCCGTTTGGGCATTCAGGTTCGCAGACGTCGCAATTGATGCATTCGTCGGTAATGATGAGCGCCATTAGAATTTGTCCTAAAAACCGTAGTTGATCATGGAAAAATATTTGCTTTTCACATTCCGCTCATGAGGTAACGAAACGCAACCATCAAACACCAATAAAAACATTAAAATCATAATATCAATTATTTTCTGCGCAATGTGCCGCAGTATTTAGGTGTTAGCTTGATTGGCTATTTTTCCACGTAATTTTTGTGCAACCAAAGGATGCACAAAAGCATCCGCATTGCCGCCAAGTATGGCGATCTCTCGCACCATGGTTGCCGATATAAACATATATTGCTCCGAAGGGGTCATGAACAAAGTTTCCACATCGGGATACATGCCGCGATTCATGCCTGCCATTTGGAATTCGTATTCAAAATCAGAAGCCGCACGCAATCCTCGCAGGATAATTCGCACCCCCTGTTGCTGCAAAAAATTCATCAGCAAACCGGTAAATGGCAAAACTTTAACATTGGCGCAATCGGATAATACTTCCTGAGCCATTTTAACGCGTTCATCTTGGGTAAAAAAAGGCTTTTTACTGCTGCTTGCAGCGACCGCCACAATGACTTGATCAAACAAACGGGATGCGCGTCTTACCAGGTCTTCATGTCCCCGTGTTATGGGGTCAAACGTCCCCGGATAAATTACTTGATTCATCAGTTGTCATCTCCAATAGCTGGTAATGTACCGCCCCCGCTTTTGCGTTTCGCATGATGCGCCATCGTGGCTCAGGACGCCAAGCGTGTTGGGTTTCAATATAAATTAAACCGTTATTTTCAAGATGCAGCGGTAGCAGCGGTAACACTTCAGGTATCAAATCAAGCCGGAACGGTGGATCCAAGAAAATAACATCAAATTGACGTGTATCGGAACGCAAAAAACTCAGTGCATTCGCATGGATCAGTTCGACTTGCGATGCTTGTAATTTAAACTTGTTTTCCTGTAATGCACGAAAAACTTGAATATCGGATTCAATCATTACGGTATAAATCGCGCCTCGTGATGCGGCTTCAAACCCCAAAGCGCCGCTGCCTGCGAACAAGTCAAGGCAAGTTAAGCCGCTTAAGTCTTGTCCCAACCAATTGAAAACGGTTTCACGTATCCGATCCGAGGTGGGTCGTAAATCCGGTATTTCAGGGAAAAACAATAGCCTGCTGCGCCATTGCCCGCCGATAATTCGCACCTTTCCTCTGGCTACTGCCATATACCGACCAGCATTTATTCTTTTGCGCCAACCACTACCGTCACCATTGCGTCAGGTTGAATGCGCCGCTGAAAAGCTTGCCGAATTTGTTCGATAGTTACCGCCTCGACGGCTTCCAAATAGTCGTTCAAATAAGTCAGCGGTAATTGATAAAAACCGATCATGGCAAGAAAAGTCAGAATTTTGCTATTGCTATCGATGCGCAATGGAAAGCTGCCGATAATGTTTTGTTTGGCCGCCACCAACTCTGCATCGGTCGGGCCATGCATCACAAATTCCTTTAACACTTTTTGTGTCAGTGCAAGCGCTTCTTCTGATTGTTCCTTTTTGGTCTGCAAACCGATTTGGAAAGGCCCTTGCTCTTGGTAAGGGGCAAAGAAGCTATACACGCTATATGCCAAGCCGCGCTGCTGACGCACTTCTTCCATCAATCGNNGCAATCCGTTTGATTTCTCCAACAGGTATAGAAACCGGAGACAAATGAATGTCTCGCGCTTCGGAAGATAATTTTTGTGTCAGCGATTCTGCGATTGCAGCTGCTTCCGGTTTGGTAACATCGCCAATGATGGTGACAACCGCATTTTTTGCCACATAATAGGTGCGATAAAAGCTGACCAAATCGTCCCGCTGCAATGTGCTTAATGTCTCTATCTCACCATCTTCGTTGAATCCGTAGCTATGGCTACCGTACAACATCTGCATCAAAGTGCGTTCGGCGATCTGATCCGGCTTCGTACTTGCTTCCTTGATACTTGCGATCACGCGCGCTTTTTCGCGCTGTACTACATCTTGTGCAAATTCCGGTTGCTGAATGATACGTGCGAAAATATCCAATGCCTGCTTGCGTTCACTTTCACTGCTAAGAGTACGTAACGAAACCCCGGCACGATCTCGGTCAAAATTGCTTTTCAATTGTGCACCGACATCGGCCAAACCCATAGCAATTTGATCTTCTGTCAGACCTCCGGCACCAAGGCTCATCAGATGCTGCACCAGATTAGCCAACCCTGATCGGCTTGCTGTATCTTGTCCGCTACCCGCTGCAAATTCAACGCTGATATCCAGTATCGGTAAATCATGACTTTCAACAAAATAGACTCGCACCCCGGAAGTCGTTTGCCAATGCTCAATCGGAAGAGAAGCCAATGCCCATTGTGAATAAAAGCACATCCACAGGGGAATAATAAAACGTTTTAACAGCACGAAAGACTCCTTCAGCATATTCTTCTTCTGCAGCAATTTACAATCTACACTTACGATCGGTGTTCGACTAATTATGGCTGGTCATTGTCGATTATCCACTATTGCGTAATCCAGCTGTGACACCGTTGATGGTGAGATGGATCGAGCGTTTGACTTCTTCACTGTCTTCACCGGAGCGATAGCGGCGCAATAATTCCACTTGTAAGTGATTGAGCGGATCGATATAGGGGGTACGATTACGAATGCTGCGAGCTAGCGTTGGATTGTCTTCTAGCAATTCAGCATGACCGGTCACGGCAAACAACCACTTTTCGCTTCTTGCTCGTTCTTCCTGAATTCGTTCAAAAATCTGCTTACGTAATGTAACATCCTCAACCAATTCGGCATACCGTGACGCAATGCCCATATCCGTTTTGGCTAGAACCATATCCATATTCGATAACAGTGTTTGCATGAATGGCCACTTTCGGTACATTTCTTGCAGCAACGCTAGTCCATTTTCCCCTTCGCCATACTGACCAAGGAAAGCTTCTACCGCATGACCGAAACCATACCAGCCAGGCAACATCATTCGGCTTAAACTCCAACTAAATACCCAGGGAATTGCACGCAAATCTTCAATTGTGTCGGAATTCTTGCGTGATGGAGGGCGGCTTCCGATGTGCAATCCAGCCATTTCCCGAATCGATGTCGATTCAAGAAAAAATTGTTTAAATCCCGGTGTTTCATACACCAAATTCCGGTACGCCGCATAAGAAGCAGAAGCAAGCTGCTCCATCACAGGATAATAACGACTTGCATTGGCGCCGATCGTATCATGGCTCAGCAATGTTGCTTCCATTGTTGCTGCAGCCAAGGTTTCCAAATTACGCCTACCGATCTCCGGCTCTGCGTACTTACTGCTGATGACTTCGCCTTGTTCGGTAACACGAATTTGCCCATTAACACTGCCTGGCGGTTGTGCCAAAATACTTTGGTAGCTTGGCCCGCCGCCTCGACCAACGGTTCCACCGCGACCGTGGAACAAACGCAATCCGATCTGATGCTTGGCAAAAATTTTGGTGAGCTCGATTTCCGCTTTGTAGATTTCCCAATTCGAGGTAATAAATCCGCCGTCTTTGTTACTGTCGGAATATCCAAGCATGACTTCTTGCACATTGCCACGGGACTTTAAGAGCTTGCGATAATATGGCAGTGAAAACAATTGATCGATGATATGACTGCAACTGCGAAGATCGGAAATGGTTTCGAACAACGGAACGATGTTGAGATGCAGCACCGGATTCTCGCCTGCTTGTAACAAACCAACCTGCTGTAACATAAATGCCACTTCTAGCACATTAACAGTGCCGGTCGTCATCGAAATGATGTAATTGGTCATCGCAGCGCGACCAAAACGGCGATGAATTTCGGAAGCACATTGCAGAATGTTCAGCTCCGATTGTGCCAACTCAGAAAAACCGGTGAACGATTCCAGCATCGGGCAGGGTTGACTGATTGTATTGAGCAACCAATCCATTCGCTGCTGCTCAGTCAATTGCGTATAGCCTTTATTGCCGGTTTTATGTTCGTACAGTTCACTGACCACCTGTTCATGGATTTTGCTATGTTGTCGCATATCCAACGGTGCCAAATGAAAACCGAAAACATCCACGGCACGGCGCAGATTACGCAAAGCACCTCGCGCTATCCACGCGGATTTGTGTTGTTTCAAAGAATTGACAATGACATCCAGTTCGTGAAAGAACTCCGCACTATTAGCATAAGGCGCTTGCGTTTCCGACGGTGTGTATTGTGTAATGTGATGACCTAATTGCTGTGCGGTAGCTACCAAACGTGCGGCAATACTGACAAAAATGCGCCGATAGGGCTCATCGGATCGGTTAGGTATATCCGGTGCGGTAGCCGCCAACTGCCTGACTTCATCGCTGACTTGCACCAACTGTTCGGTCAAGCTCATCGAGCGTCCGATTTTCAGCACGCAATCAAGATAGTAATCCAATGCCACCGAAGATTGCCGTTCCACCGCTTTGAGCATTACATCATGGGTTACAAAAGGATTACCGTCCCTATCGCCTCCGATCCAGCTACCGATGCGCAAAAATGATGATACTTCCGGCGCATTATTCACTAAGCGACGTTCGAGCAAGTCCTCGATTTTTGCATAAATGTAGGGAATTTCATTCAAAAATGTATAACTGTAATAAGCCAGACCATTCTCGATTTCATCGTAGACCGACAAGCGAGAAGGCCGCAACATGCGCGTTTGCCACAACAGTTGTATGGTAGCCCGCAGATTCTCTTCGTTATGACGTTCTTCGTTCGGCGTGAGCGCAATTAATGCGCGCTCTTTTAGCAAACGCTCAATCGTCAACTGGCAATCCAAAATGCTCCTTCGTTGAACTTCTGTCGGATGCGCTGTCAGCACGGGAGATACCACAGCTTTTTTGAAAAAATCAGTAAGCGTTGCCCTCGCGTCGGAACTGCTCGCTAAGATATGCTCGATCGCTAATGTGACACTGCCTGCTTGAGGAGAAGATCCGTCCCGAAGATGTGCGCGACGACGACGATTATGGTGCACGTCTTCCGCGATATTCGATAGCAACGAAAAATAGCTGAAGGCACGTACTACAGGCAAAGAATCTTTATCGCTCAATTGCTTAAGCATCACGCCCAATTCTTGTCTTGCATTCTGGTCTTGATCGCGATGAAAGCGGATCGCGGTTTGCCGGATATTTTCCACCAGCTCAAAAGCACTATCGCCAGCTTGTTCTCGCAGCGTGTCTCCGAGCATGCGACCTAAAAACCGGATATCTTCGCGTAAAGGCAAATCTTTATCATCTACAATTTTATTTTTTATCTCACCTTTTTCTGGAACTGCATCGCTCATTGCTTTACGTACCTACATACAAAATAAATCCAGTATCCCCTTGCAACAAACCAAGTTAATACTGGTCATGATAAAATGATTAATATTAGAAATTTTTTACGTTTTTTATTTTATATCATTAATGCACAATACATTTCCAATCCCAAGAAAAATTGTCATCGCATCACGGGAAAGTTTGCTTGCGATGTGGCAAGCCAAGCACATTCAAAAACGCTTAGCTGAATTATACCCGCAAACTGAAATCAGCATACTCGGCATGACCACTCGAGGCGATCAGATCTTGGATCAATCTTTGTCAAAGATCGGGGGCAAGGGACTTTTCATCAAAGAGCTCGAACAGGCATTGGAAGACGGCCGGGCAGATATCGCGGTCCATTCCATGAAAGATATGCCTATGAATGTGCCCGAAGGATTCGCTTTGGCTGCCATCACTGAGCGAGAGGATCCCCGTGATGCGTTTGTTTCCAATCATTTCAAATATCTCGACGAATTACCATCAGGTAGTGTCGTAGGAACTTCCAGCTTGCGTCGGGAAAGTCAATTACGCGCACGTTACCCTCATTTGCAGGTACAACCATTGCGCGGCAATGTGCAAACCCGGTTACGCAAACTCGATGAAGGACAATATGCAGCAATTATCCTAGCCGCTGCCGGGTTGAAGCGACTTGAATTATCAAATCGCATCACAGCTCTTTTAAATCCTGAGCAAAGCCTTCCGGCTGTCGGGCAAGGAGCGCTGGGAATCGAATGCCGTGCTGACCGCGCTGATTTGATCGAAATGCTGCAGCCTTTGCATCACCGTGAAACCGCTTACTGCGTAGAAGCCGAGCGTGCAGTCAGTCGAATATTAGGGGGCAGCTGTCAAGTACCCTTAGGGGCATTTGCGGAAATTATCAATGATTCTCTACGATTACGTGGTTTTGTAGCACAACCGGATGGAAAACGAGTTGTTAGCGATACACTTGAGGGCACTCCTTCCTCGGGTATCGAAATGGGTAAACAACTCGCTGAGAAACTCATCAAACAAGGCGCTAATGAAATTTTGGCGACACTCGTTCCTTCGCAAGGGTGGTAATAGTTTGTCTATCAATCAGCCTTTAATTGGAATCAATGTGTTGGTTACACGGCCTATTCACCAATCAGGATTTCTTGCGGACAAAATTCGCTGCTTCGGCGGCAAGCCCATTCTTATGCCGTTACTCGAAATAACGGATATCAGCGACCCCAATTCCTTGATTGATCTCATTAATCGATTGGATCAGTTTGATTGGGCAATCTTTGTCAGCCCCAATGCCGTTAACAAAGCGATGCATCTGATTACGCAGCACCGTGCAATGCCATCGCATTTAAAAATAGCCGCAGTTGGCAAAGGCAGCGCGGATGCATTGCGGCAATTCGGGATTCATGATGTGCTTATCCCTACTGAACAATCGGATAGTGAAGGATTGCTCAAATGCATAGAGTTACAAAACATGACCGGAAAGCGCGTGGTGATATTTCGCGGCAACGGCGGCAGACCGCTATTGGGTGATACGCTTAAGCAGCGTGGCGCATTGCTTGAATATGCGGAGTGCTATCAGCGCAAGATGCCTACTATCGATATTGAACCGATACTGAATGCATGGTCTTGTGGCGAAATTCACGCCGTGATCATAACCAGCAGTGAAGGATTACATAATTTATTTGACATAATAGGCAAGCTTGGCCAACAATTACTCAAGTTAACGCCAGTTTTTACGGTTCATGAGCGTATTGCTCAAACAGCCCGAAAACTGGGATTGGAAAAAATCGTCACAGCAACCTCTGCCGGCGATGAAGGGTTGCTTGAAAGTTTGCAGCATTATTTTCTGAGAACTGAATAGGTTGCGGCAAGAATTCAATAGTGCCGCATATCGACTTGATTGTGTTGTTTTGTGATTAACAATCGTGGTTAACCAGCATTAATGACTATCGACTCTACTGCAATGAGGAGAAAATATGAAACTGATACTTTGGCTATTAGCGCTATTCGCTGCTGCTGTAGCTGTTACACTGACCGCTAAAAATATAACCGGGCATGCATCTTTAACGATGCCGCCCTATCAATTGGAGCTCCCGCTTAATGAGTTTATTGTTGGTGTATTGGCGGCTTTTTTTGTTTTCTATGTCTTGGTTCGTTTCATTTTAGGGATTTTTGGCTATAGTAAAAAACACCGCCATAAAAAAACAGATGAAATGCTGTTGTCCGGACTGAAGGCTTATTTCGAGGGTGATTTTATCAAAGCCCAGAAAAATGCTGCCATCGCGCTTAATTTGGCTGATTCGTCTACAGCTAAAGCAATCAGTGCGGTGATTGCAGCGCGATCAGCACAAAAGCTAGGCGATACCACAGCACGCGACCAGCATATCAATAACGCGATAAGCGCAGCACCTGATGAAAAATCATTATGCTTAACTGCAAAAGCGGAATTCCAATTAAATCAGGGGCAATATCACGAAGCACTCGACAGTTTGCAGCTACTTTATTCCGAAGGTGGATTACAATCATCCGCAGCCTTAATGCTCGAACTACAAGCACAGCAGCAAGCCGGCAATTGGGATGCGGTAATAGAGTTAGCTGAAATCCTGGAGAAGCGCACATCAACCAATAAAGCCGAGATAAGACAGCTCAGACATGCGGCGCAAATCGAAAACATTAGAGCCAAAGCATCAGACGTGCAAGCTCTGAATCAATACTGGCAGCATATCTCCCCATTGGAAAAAATGGACAGCAAACTTTGTGCTGCAGCCACTCGTGCATACATTGCATTAGGTAACTGTGCCATGGCCAATCAAATCATTGAACAAAATCTGCCTTATTCTTGGGATGATGAACTGATTGAATTATACTCGGCATGCTTGGGCAATCATGTCAGCAGACAAATCGAATGCGCCGAAGTTTGGCTTAAAGCACAACCTAATAATGCACAACTGCTATTGACGCTGGGTAAACTTTGTACCTATTGTGAACTCTGGGGTAAAGCGCAGAATTATCTGGAAGCCAGTGTTTCTGTGGCACCGGGACAAAAAGCACACTTTGCGATAGCGCAACTGCATGAGAAATTGGGTAAACATGAATTAGCAATGGATCATTACAATAAAGGTCTTGAGTTAACTCTGAGGCATCTCGGATAGAGAATAAGGGAAATGCTGATTAATTCGGCGGACGAGATAAAGTACGAAGCGCATGGAACAACAAGTTGCGGTGCATAATATTATGTACCGCGCAACGGCGCGATCCTCTCGTACAGTCAATTAATCAGTATCCCTATGTCTCTATGGAAACTTGGGGGTTACTGGTCGACGGTGTAAAAACATCCGAGAAAAAGGCATCTTTAGGCAAATGCCGGAAGCTAATAAAATCATGGTATGCAGCTTTAACCATGACAGGCGCCCCGCAAGCGTATATTTGATGTTTTTCCAAGGTCTGGAAATCCTGCATCACTGCCTCATGCACCAAACCAGTTCTCCCATCCCAATTATCTGTTGCCAAAGGCTCGGAAAGTACGGGAATGAATTTGAAATTGCTATACTGCTTTTCCCAGCTGTTGGCTAAATCGGCCATATACAAATCCGCTTTGACACGAACACCCCAGTAAAGCGTCATTTTGCGTTCTTTATTTTTATTTCCCTGCTGGTAAAAGATATGCTCGAGTATACTCTTGATCGGTGCAAAGCCAGTTCCGCTGGCCAGGAAAATGATTTCCGTATCTTGTGTGGATTCACGCAAGAAGAACGACCCGAGCGGCCCGGTAAAACGAAGCATATCTTTAACTTTCATTCCATTAAAAACATATTCCGTAAAAGCTCCACCTGGATAATTGCGCACATGAAGTTGCAAAAATTCATCATTATGGGGCGGATTGGCTAAAGAAAAGCTGCGGCGTTTTCCGTCTTTCAGCAAAATATCGATATATTGCCCCGCCAGGAACTGTAGTCGTTGATTGGCAGGCAACTTTAGGGAAAGAATCATAACATCGGGTGCAACCAATTCGAGTTTCTCAACGCGGCAAGGCAATGTTTTAATTTCTATACCTTTAGTAGCGCTGATTTCGTGACATTCGATGATCAAATCGGATAGTGGCGATGCGCAACAAAATAGCGCACTACCGTTATACTTTTCATCATCGGTTAACGCTTCTTTACTGTAACTGCCATAATCCACCTTGCCCTCTATGATTTTACCTTTACAAACCCCGCAAGACCCATTGCGGCAGCCGTATGGTAACGAAAATCCTTCGCGTAGAGCTGCTTCCAAGATAGTTTCATCTGCTCCAGCTTGTAAAACATGCTCACTTGGCTTGATAATAATTCGATACGACATTGAGAAGCCGACAAAAATAGGATGATTGGAAATGAGTAGTATGAAAAAAAAAACAATACTTATTGCCGGTTGCGGTGATATAGCTCTACGGACTGCACCGTTGCTGCACAAGCGTTTTCGGATTCTTGGCTTATACCGTGATCCGGAAAGTGCTTGCCGGTTGCGGGCTCATGGCATTATTCCGATTTATGGAAACCTTGATTTTCCTAAAACGCTAAAAAGAATCGCCGGTATTGCCCATTTGATCTTGCACCTAGCACCCCCGCCCAATCAAGGTCTGCGGGATCCACGAACCATGCATTTAATGTCAGCTATAAGCAGACACAGCAGATTACAAACCAAAATTTTACCACAACGGCTTGTCTATATCAGTACCACCGGTGTTTATGGAAACTGCTTTGGCAGATCGATAAATGAAACAAGCATCGTACATCCGGAAAATGACCGCGCAGTACGGCGTGTCGATGCAGAAAAACAATTACGCAATTGGGGCAGACGAAATTTCGTGGCAGTGTCGATTCTTCGTGTTCCCGGAATATATGCCTCAGATCGATTACCGTTGAATCGTTTACGTGAAGGCCATCCGGCCATATTGGATCGCGAAGATAGCTTTACCAATCATATCCATGCTGACGACCTAGCGCGGATTATTCAATCCACCTTGCGATTCGGCAAACCCAATAGGGTATATCATGCCTGTGACGATTCGCATTTGAAAATGGGAGCTTATTTTGATCTGGTCGCCGATCATTTCAACTTGCCGCGACCGCCTCGAATTACTCGTGCGGAAGCACAAAAGCAAATGACGCCGGGCATGTTATCGTTTATCAATGAATCCAGAAGGATAACAAATTTCAGAATGAAAAATGAATTGCGCGTTAAGTTGCAATATCCGACGGTGCAAGAAGGCATCCAAGCGGCAAAAATAAACAGTCGGTAATATTGCGGTGTGTATTTACGTTCCCAAAGACTTGAAAATTACACTCAGCAATTCGCCTTAATGTGCCGTTAGATCGCCAAATCTTATCATGTGCGCATAGTGAACAATTTTGATAGATAAGTGCGATACATCAACTCGGTTATTAAGGAGTAAATAATGGCAACTGTGGCAATTCAAACAGAAAAAAAACCCAAGGAATTCAATTATGCATGGGAAGGAACGGACAAAACCGGAAAAAAAATAAAAGGAGAGATGCGTGCCGCCGGCCCGGTAATTGTCACCTCTACGTTGCGCCGGCAAGGTATCAAAGTATCGAAAATCAAAAAAGCGCAATCCAGAAGCGGCAGGATAACCGACAAAGATATTACCTTGTTTACCCGTCAAATGGCTACCATGATGAAGTCGGGTGTTCCCTTGCTGCAAGCTTTCGATATTGTTGGGAAAGGGCACAGCAATCCTGCATTGAGCAAGTTGATATTGGACGTTAAAGCCGATGTAGAAACCGGCAGCAACTTAACCGATGCTTTTCGTAAATACCCTCTTTACTTCGATGCCCTGTACTGCAATTTGGTCGGCGCTGGGGAAGCAGCCGGTATTTTAGACGGCATATTGGATCGTCTTGCCACCTACAAAGAAAAAATTCAGGCGATTAAAGGAAAAATCAAATCAGCGCTTTTCTATCCGATATCCATTATTGTGGTTGCTTTCATCATCACCGCAGTGATCATGATCTTTGTAATTCCGGCATTTAAAAGCTTATTTGAAGGATTCGGTGCCGAATTACCGGCGCCAACCCTACTGGTCATGACGATATCCGATTTCTTCGTTGCTTATTGGTGGGCAATTTTCGCTGTGATTGGCGGCAGTATCTACGGCTTTCTGTATGCATGGAAACGGTCTGTTTCCATGCAACGCGTAATGGATCGTCTCATACTTAGATTGCCGATTTTCGGTGAAGTCATTCGCAAAGCAGCAATCGCCCGTTGGTCAAGAACGCTGTCCACCATGTTTGCCGCCGGTGTTCCTTTGGTTGAATCGTTAGATTCGGTCGCAGGAGCAGCAGGCAATTATATTTATTATGAGGCAACCAAAAAAATCCAACTGGAAGTCAGTACGGGTAGCAGCTTGATGTCGTCGATGGCAAATACAACCGTATTTCCAAACATGGTAATTCAAATGGTTGCTATCGGTGAAGAAGCAGGATCATTAGATGCGATGCTCAGCAAAATTGCCGATTTTTATGAAGCGGAAGTCGATGATGCCGTAGCTGCACTGTCCAGTTTGATGGAACCTATGATCATGGTTGTTTTGGGTACTCTGATCGGCGGCATGGTGATCGCCATGTATTTGCCAATATTTAAAATGGGTATGGTTGTTAGTTAAGTCAATTTCATACAGACACTCGTAAAAATCATGACTTATTTGTCTATTCTGCAAGATGAACCAACTTTCTTTATTACCGTAATCGCTGTTCTAGGACTCATGGTCGGCAGTTTTTTAAACGTGGTGATATACCGTTTGCCGGAAATGATGAAACGAAGCTGGATGTCGCAATGCGCTGAATTACGTGGAGAGCCCATTAAGACCGAACCCAGTTTCAACTTACTAATGCCGCGGTCGAGTTGTCCCCAATGCGGTCATCGCATTGCTGTGTGGGAAAACATTCCCATTATCAGTTATATTTTTCTTCGTGGAAAATGTTCTCAATGCCATACAAGAATTTCACTGCGATATCCATTCGTCGAAGCACTAACCGCATTCATGAGTGGTTACGTTGCTTGGTATTATGGTTTTTCCTTGATCACTTTTGCGATATTATTTTTCGTATGGGCATTGATTGCACTGGCTGCTATCGATTTAGACACACAACTGCTCCCCGACGACATTACATTGCCACTGATCTGGTTGGGATTGTTAGTTAACCTAAATAATGGCTTAACCGACATTCAATCAGCGGTTGTCGGTGCCATGGCCGGCTATGTTTCTTTATGGATAATTTATTGGTGCTTTAAACTCGCTACCGGTAAAGAAGGAATGGGTTACGGAGATTTTAAATTATTATCCGCTATTGGGGCATGGTTGGGATGGCATATGCTGCCGATAGTCATCTTACTATCTTCATTTGTAGGCGCTTTTGTTGGAATCAGTCTCATTATCGCAGCCAGACTTAATAAGAGTATTCCTATTCCTTTCGGTCCGTACTTGGTTGGTGGGGCAATTATTGCGTTGTTTTGGGGAGAAAAAATTAACCAAATGTATTTCGGCTTATTGTAATCCATGCGACTGGTTATCGGGTTGACTGGTGGAATTGGCTGCGGCAAATCACTAGCCAGTCAATACTTTTCCGAGTTGGGTATCTGCGTAATCGACACCGATGTCATTGCCCGAACGATAACACAGCCAAATGGAAAAGCCATGGCTGAAATAAAAACTGTTTTCGATATCTCATACTTAACCAAAGACGGCGCTCTAGACAGAGAAAAAATGCGGCGATTGATTTTCTCGGATAAAAACGCTCGTTTGCGCCTCGAAAAAATTTTGCATCCAATAATTCTTAGTGAAACCGTTCAACAAGTTGCATGCGCGCATTCACCTTATGTCGTCGTTGTAATTCCTCTTCTCTTCGAAACAAAGGATTACGATACAATCGTGCATCGTATCCTGGTTATCGACTGCGATGAGCAACAACAAATCTCTCGCGTCATGGCACGTAGCAACTTATCCGAGCAGCAGGTCAAGTCAATTATGGCAACACAAGTTTCCCGTAAGGAACGTCTACAAAAGGCTGATGATATAATTACCAATAATCAAGATGCCGATTATTTAAAAACTGAAGTTGCCCGGTTACACAGTAAATATCTCTCGCTTTCTAATCAATGTTCCGATGCTGGTGTTTAATTATTAGGAAATATTTGGGAAAATTATTTTTTTTATGAAATAATCTAATTTCGGATATTCCTCAAATTTCACCAACCTTTCTGTGGATGTAAAGTTACCGTGATTTGTTATGAACACCCGCTGAACGAACGTATTCGCACGCTGCTGCGACTTGAAGATCTGTTTAATCGTATCGATTTCTTTTCCAGTAAAGATTCCGCTGCAGAGCATCATGCTGCTCTTATTGCACTGTTTGAGGTTCTTGAAATCACCAGTCGCGCGGATATTAAATCGGATCTACTTCAAGAATTAGAACGTCAAAAACAAATCCTGGAATCTCTACGCAAAAATCCGGACGTATCCGAAGCCATACTTGACGATATCTTGACTGAAATAAGAACAACTTTTCGAGAAATGCTCGATTTTCCAGGAAAAGTCGGTGAGCATTTGCGTGAAAACGAATGGTTGATGGCGATCAAACAACGGATTTCAATTCCCGGCGGCTGTTGCGTTTTTGATTTGCCCTCGTATCACTACTGGCTCAATCTGGAACCAGCGCTACGGCACAAAGATTTTGAAGAATGGTTAAAACCTTTTCAGCCTATTCGCAATGCATTTGGTATCGTGCTGCGTTTATTGAGAAAAAGCGGAAGGACACTTCGGGTTGTAGCAAACCAAGGTGTTTTCCAACAACTTGGATCGGAATATTCCGCCCATATGCTGAGACTGAATCTAAACGACCAACTGCCCTGTNNCTTGCGATGTCATTCCGATCTTGACTTCAACTTTCCGCGCACTTTTGCACGATTGAATCCAATTAAAATTGGAACATTCTGATTAACAAATCAGATAACGCCGACAAAATATATTTTTCTTTGAATCGTAATAAAGATTTTAATGATTCGTGGAGAAAATAATGAGAAATTTTGCTGTTGCGTCAAATGAGCATTTATCACCTGAGTTTGGGTCAAGCGCTGCGATCCATGCTATTGATCCCGAAATTGTTTCAAATTTTGTCAATGAAATCATTGATGCACGTTATCCAGATTTAAGCGGGCATCAGCTCAGATTAAAAAACAATGCGGTGGCGTTTGCAGAGCAAATCGGGCTGTCGCGGGAAGATACGGAATTTCTGTCAATCGGCGCAGGAATACACGATATTGGCAAATTATCGATTAGTGATTATGTTTTGAACAAACCGTCACGACTAACCGGCAGCGAAGTGATGTTGATTAAGCAACGTACACTGATGGGATGCAAACTGTTGAGTTCGTTGAAACTTAATTCAAGTATCTGCGAAATTGTGCTTTATCACCATGAAAACTATGATGGAACTGGTTACCCAGAAAAACTTTCAGGAGATAGCATCCCATTGCTTGCGCGCGCCGTCAGAATTTTGGATTCCTAT
>DJMI01000119.1 GCA_002435335.1 Nitrosomonas sp. UBA6494 | reverse complement strand
TGTCAGTTGGCCGATAATGCGAATCATCTGGAATGGTTGCCCAACCCTTCTTGCCGCGCTTGATACCTCGTATTCCTAGCTTCTTCATCAATCGCTCGACAGTGCAACGGGCAGCTCGCGTACCTTCTCGTATCAACTGCCGCCATACTTTGCGAGCACCATAAACCCGGAAGTTATCTTCCCAAACCCGTTGTATTTCGTGTTCCAGCTTCATCTCGCGCTTAGTGCGATCGGGTAATCGACCTGGATCTCGTTCGCGCCTTTTGTGTTCATAATAACTCGACGGGGCAACCTGTATCTGTCTACAGACTGGCTCGACCCCATATTCCGCTTTGTTTCTATCAACAAATAACATCATCATTTCGATCGGCGGCCGAGCTCCGCCTGGGCAAAACAAGCCGACGCCTTACGCAATATCTCATTGTCACGCTTTAATTCACGATTCTCCCGTTCCAATTCCTTGAGCCGTTCACGGTCCGATGTCGACATACCACCTCGAATTCCCTGATCTGCCTCCGTTCTTCTTACCCATGTTCGTAATGTTTTCGCTGTGCAGCCAATCTTCGATGCGATCGATTTGATCGCTGACCAGTGCGATTCATGCTTTCTTTGTTGCTCGAATACCAATCTTACCACTCGTTCTCGTACTTCCGGTGAATAACTTATTTGATTCTTCATCTCTTCTTCCTCTCAAATCATCTTATCTCCAGAAAACCCGGGGCGATTCATGTTGGCAAATACGCCAGCATAATTCAGAACGAGCTCCACGGGTGTGACTGGTTTGATTTTTCGCGTAACAGCGCAAAATCCTGATCAAAAAGGATCAAATTCCGGTTCCTCAACTATGTCACGCTTATTCGTTCTCGGATTTAGAGATCACGGAGTGTGCTTTCTTGGATTTGTTCGAGATAATGTTGCGGCTCGCAATCTTTTGGATTTTAATGCTGCTTGTAAAAGAATGCTCAAGACTGAGAAGCTTAATCAAGGGAAATAACTTCAAAAATTGTATAAGCTTGGGTAGTAATGCATCACCGAATAGCGCCATCTACCCCTTTCGTCAATTGATGAATTACCTTACCTTCCATATCTTGCAGTACTACCTGCAACGGCATTTTGCCTAGCGCATGCGTTGCGCACGATAAGCATGGATCATATGCACGCACGGCGACTTCTAGGTGATTCAGCAGCGCCTCGGTGATTTCTTGACCATCAAGGTATTGGTTGGCGACGACTCGTACCGATTCGTTCATTGCTTGGTTGTTGCTGGTAGTCGATACGATCAGATTGGCTTGGGTGATCAAACCTTCTTCGTTGACGTGATAATGATGAAACAGTGTGCCGCGCGGGGCTTCGATAACACCGATGCCTTGCGGATGCCGATTGCCTTTATCCGCCTTTAAGTCGGTACCAGTGATGTCAGCATCGAGCAGCAGCACCTGAATCGCTTCGGCGCAGTGTAGCAGTTCGATCATGCGTGCCCAGTGATACGCCAATGTGTCGTGCACTGTGCCATTTCCGTAAGCTTTGAAACGCTGACGCGCGGTTTCGGCCAGCGGGGTGGTGATAACGTCACAGTTGTTGATGCGTGCGAGCGGTCCGACGCGGTACCAACCTAATTCGGTTCCGAGCGCTGAGAAGTACGGGAATTTAAGGTAACTCCAGGAACGCACTTCTTCGTTAAGAATGTGCTGATAATCGCAATAATCAAAATGATCGAATAGTTCATGGTTATCAAAGGTTCGTGCACGTAATCCGCCGTGATAAAACTCAAGCTCGCCGCTGCTGCCAGTCATGCTTAAGTAATGGCTTTGCAATGTGCCGAAATCGCGGTGTTCGGGGTTTGAGGTGTGGATCCGTTCGTTGAGTGATAGTGCATCCAAACTCCATTGCAAGATATCGTCGATGTCGGCGAGCAAATTATCGCGTTCGGGCAGCGTCAGTGGTTTGTTCATGCCACCCGGTACTGTGCCGGTACCGTGAATACGCTTACCGGTGATGGCTTCAATGATTTGCTGGCCGTATTTGCGAAGCTTAATGCCTTTTAGCGCAATATCGGGATATTGCTCCAGTACACCGGCGATATTGCGCTGCCTTGGATCGGCGCCAAAGCCGAACAAAAAGTCGGGCGACGACAAATGGAAAAAATGCAGTGCATGCGATTGCAAGATTTGACCGAAATGTAACAGGCGGCGCAGCTTGGTCGCTGTTGGCGTAAGTTGTCGCACCCCCACGATTTGATCCACCGCTTTTGCCGCCGCCAGTTGATGGCTAACTGGACAAATTCCGCATAACCTCTGCACAAAAAAAGGTACCTCCCAGTACGGACGACCTTGGATGAATTTCTCGAAACCGCGAAATTCTACGATATGAAAACGCGCTTCAACGATATGGTTAACATCATCGATCAGCAAAGTGATCTTGCCGTGACCTTCGACGCGCGTAACTGGGTCAATGGCAATGCGGCGAATAGTGGATGGTGCGGGTTCGTCTGGTTCCATAAGCGCTCAGTCGTAGTATAAACGCGTACTGGCAATTTCCGGTCGCTGTCCAGCGAGCAATGGTTGTAGCAATTGCAGAAATGCATCGGCGGAAGGCGGGCAACCCGGAAGGAAATAATCGATCGACACGATTTCGCTGACCGGATACACCTTATCAAGCAATAGCGGCAATTCGGGATCGTTTGGGATTTGCGGATGAGTAACACCACTGCCGCGCACATAAACTTCCTGCAAGCAATCCTGCAAATCGAAATAATTGCGCATTGCTGGTACCCCGCCATTGATTGCGCATGCGCCGACCGCAACCAGCGTAGTACAATTGGCGCGGAATTCACGCAGTACTTGCACGTTTTCTGCGTTACAAACGCCGCCTTCGATCAAACCGATGTCGCACTGACCGCAATGCTTGATATCGGTGAACGGCGAACGATTAAATTCAACTTGATCGAGCAATGCAATCAAACGTTCATCCATGTCAAGCAGCGACATATGACAACCGAAACAACCGGCCAGCGACGTGGTGGCGATTTTAATTTTGGATTTAATCATTATGCGTATTTGCAAAGTCCACCGATCAGGCGATCTCATGGACTTGCTAGATAAAACCATAGAAAACGATGGTTCGAAATGTGTGAATCATAGCATGGCGACAAACTAATTAGCCGTGTTCGCCAGATGATATGAATTTATTTCAATGAAATGAAGCAGCGCTTGAACATGTCTATCCACGACTTGAAGCTGAAATACTTCTTTTGCTAAATCAAGAACTATTGTTGTAGTCTCTATTTCTGACGCTCTTCTCGTTTAAGTGATTATTACTGCATCAATGTTTTGGCGCTTTGATGCCGTTTTGTTTAGCGGGCGTTCATTACATTAACTAGAAAACCAGTAGCTAATCCATGCATACGATGACACACCCAAAAGGGCTTTATCTGTTATTTTTCACTGAAATGTGGGAGCGCTTTAGTTACTACGGTATGCGCGCCATCTTTACCTTGTTTATGATCAAGGCATTGTTGTTCGATAAGGCGTTGGCGTCCGAAATTTATGGTAGCTATACCGGTTTGGTTTACCTGACACCGTTGATCGGCGGTTACATGGCCGATCGTTATTGGGGTAACCGCAGAGCGATTCTGGTGGGCGGTGTTTTGATGGCGATCGGGCATTTTTGCCTGTTTTTGTCGGCGTCAAATTATGGCGATCTTGCGGTTGCGCAGCCGTTGCTGTTCTTGGGACTGGGTTTGCTGATTTTCGGTAACGGATTTTTCAAGCCGAATATTTCTACCATGGTCGGACAGCTTTATCCGGAAGGCGATAAGCGCGTCGATTCCGCATTTACCATTTTTTACATGGGTATCAATTTGGGGGCGTTTCTCGCACCGCTGGTGTGCGGTTGGTTTGGGGATACCGGCAACCCGGCAGATTTTCGCTGGGGTTTTTTGGCCGCGTGTATCGGCATGATCATCAGTATCCTGTCGTTTGAATTGTTGAAAAATAAATTGATTGTCACGGCTAGCGGCGAAGCGGTCGGTATGGCGCCGGTAAAGTTAATACGTGCCGAAGGTGAAAGTAGTACAACTTCAATGAAGCTCTCGCATAAATTCGTATGGATCGTTGCTTCGTTCGGGTTGTTTGTCGTGATGTATTGCTTCATGGATTTAGGTGTCATCGGGTCGATCATTTTTTCCACTACCATCATCGGCCCGGCGGCTATCATTGCCGACAATACGCTGACTGCCGTTGAAAAACAGCGTATCGGCGTGATTTATCTACTGGCTTTTTTTGTCATTTTCTTTTGGGCGGCATTCGAGCAAGCAGGGGCTTCGCTGACTTTTTTCGCTGAAGAGCAAACCGATAGGCGTTGGGCTGGTATGGAAATTCCAGCAAGTTTCTTTCAATCGATTAATGCGATACTGATTATTCTGCTGGCGCCGTTATTTGCAATGCTTTGGACTTTTCTGGGGCGGCGTGATTGGGAACCATCGATTCCGGTGAAGCAGGCGTTGGGGTTGTTGTTCCTGTCGGCAGGATATCTGTTGATCGCATTCGGTGTCGCAGGTTTGGATCCGACGGTCAAAGTCAGCATGATGTGGTTGTTCGGTTTGTATTTGTTGCACACCATCGGCGAGTTGTGCCTGTCGCCGATCGGCTTGGCGATGGTGGTAAAGCTGGCACCGGTGAAATTCGCGTCGCTGCTGATGGGGGTATGGTTTTTGTCGATGGCCGCTGCGAGCAAATTAGCAGGTATGCTGAGCGGTTTGTATCCCGATCCGACGCTGCCTGTGCCACCACGATTCATCGGCTTGGAAATCAGCGGCTTGTACGAATTTTTCATGATCTTCGTTATATTATCGGTTTTCGCCGCTCTGATTTTGTTTACACTGACTAAGTCGTTGCAAAAAATGATGCATGGTGTGCAATAGCCATAGGAAATGACTATATTGTCAGTGTCTTGAATCGATTCATGGCATCGATCAGCGCGGCTTGAATACCGGGCTCCCACACCGAATGGCCCGCGTCGTCGATGATGATGTATTCGGCTTGCGGCCATGCACGATGCAAATCATCGGCGCTGATGATCGGACAAACGGCATCGTAGCGACCTTGAACAATCACCGCCGGTATCTGGTGCAATTTATGCACGTTATCGAGCAATGCATTTTCCGGTAGGAAAATATCGTTGCTAAAATAGTGTGCTTCCATGCGCGCCAATCCCAGAGCAACAGTATCACCGGCGAAATAATTGACGGTGGCGGGATTGGGCAATAATGTGGAGCAAGAACCTTCGTAAGTGCTCCAGCGGCGTGCAGCAGGCATGTGAACGGCGGAATCGGGGTTCATCAGGCGGCGATAATAAGCGGAGAGAATGTCGTTTCTTTCTGCGTCAGAGAGTGGCGCCACAAATTCATGCCACGCTTCCGGGAAAAAATGGCGTAATCCGTACAAAAACCAATCGATTTCCAATTTGCGGCAGAGAAAAATACCGCGTAATGCAAATCCCAAACAACGTTCGGGATGCGCTTCGCCGTAGGCCAATGCCAAGGTGCTGCCCCACGAACCGCCGAAGACAAACCAACGATCGATATTCAGATGTTGCCGGAGTAATTCCAAATCGCTGATAAGATGCAGTGTTGTATTTTCGCGAATTTCGCCGAGCGGAATGGAACGTCCTGCACCACGCTGATCATAAATGATAATGCGGTAATGCTGCGGATGAAAGAAGCGCCTGTGCATCGGCGTTGAGCCCGCTCCCGGACCGCCGTGAAGAAATACTACAGGTACACCGTTGGGATTGCCGGACTCTTCCCAGTAAAGCGTGTGAATTGGGTCTAAAGGCAACATGCCTTGACGGTTGGGTTCAATTTCCGGGTAGAGTGCGTTCGTTGGCTGATTATTCATGATAGAGTATTTATGTTCGTTGAAAATGAGTGTTGAAAAGGTCGAAAAGAGTGATAAATAAGGCGGAATTCAAAGCTTATATACATTGCGGTTCTGATATATTGGACGCCAGAATTAGTACAGGTCAACGTTATAAGGAATTATGCCATGCCGACAACTATACTCAAGGAACAGGAAGTTTTCATGTTACGTGAAGAAATGGAAATATTAATGAGTGAGCGTCAATCATTATTGGATGCAACGGGTGCAGCAGCGGTATTTATCGCCAAGCTAGATAGTGCTTTTTTACTGCCGGAATCGGTAAGAGAGGCTGCGCAGGTGCTATCTTACTCGATTAATAAGCTACCTGATGAAACGTTACGTGATGCGCTGGAGAAAGTGAGATCCGAGTTTATCGCGCGTGCATGAACAAACGAAAGCAATAGCTAAACCGAAGATAGGCTTAGTTCTTACAGGCGGCGGTGCGCGTGCGGCGTATCAAGTCGGTGTGTTGCGCGCAATTGCCGATTTATTGCCGGATAAATCTCTAAACCCGTTTCCGGTAATTTGCGGTACTTCAGCCGGTGCGATTAACGCCGCCAGTATTGCGGTTTCCGCCAACAATTTCGCCGAAGGTGTGGGCCGGCTCGAAGCGGTATGGTCGAATTTTCATGTCAATCACATCTATCGCTCGGATTTGCTGGGTGTTGCGCACAATACCATGCGTTGCCTGATGTCGTTGGTGTCGTCGGAATATAGCCAGCGTAATGGGATTTCACTGCTAGATAATTCTCCGTTGCAAGAGTTATTGAAAAACCGATTCTCTTTTCGCACCATTCAACATTGTATCCGTTCCGGCGCTTTGCACGCTTTAGGTTTGACTGCTTGGGGTTACACATCTGGGCAATCGGTGACTTTTTATCAAGCCTCCAAACAGGTTTTGCCCTGGAAGCGGGCGCAACGATTGGGCATACCCGTTGAAATCGGCATTGAGCATTTGATGGCATCCTCTGCGATACCGTTTATTTTTCCTGCGGTTAAATTGAATCGTGAATTTTTTGGTGACGGTTCGATGCGTCAATTGGCACCGCTTAGCCCGGCGCTTCATTTGGGAGCGAACAAAGTGCTGATCATCGGGGTGCGCAAGATGGTTACCGATGAGCCGGCCAAGCGCATCAGTGCCACGGGTTATCCGCCGTTTGCTCAGATTGCTGGACACGCATTGAACAGTATTTTTGTCGATAGCTTGGATGTCGATTTGGAGAGGTTATTGCGCATTAACGAAACATTGAAATTGATTCCACAGGAAGCGTTTGCGCAGAGGAATATTACGCTGCGCCCTGTCGAAGCGATGATGATTTCACCCAGTCAAGGCATAAACGAAATCGCAATGAAGTATACACAAGCTCTGCCACGGATCATGCGCTATATGTATCGAGCGATTGGTGCGATGGGACCGAACGGATCGACGCTGCTGAGTTACGTGCTGTTTGAAATGCCTTTCTGTCGTGAATTGATCGCGCTCGGTTACAGCGATACGATGCAGCACAAAGACGAATTATTGAAATTTCTAAATATTCAGAGTGCGCAATGATGTGAATCTGAAGCAAATTAAATTTGATTAACAGGGAAAGTCACGATGGAATTCGATAGTCCCCAGTTCTGGGTTGCCGTAATGCAGATTATTGCAATCGATATTGTCTTGGGGGGCGATAATGCGGTTGTAATTGCGCTGGCATGTCGTCGCTTACCTGAACATCAACGCAAGGCTGGTGTTTTTTGGGGAGTTTGCGGTGCGATTTTGCTACGTGTAGTTCTGATTTTCTTTGCACTGAGTTTGCTTGCGATGCCTTATTTGAAGATCGTAGGAGCCGCTTTATTGGTTTGGATCGGCATCAAGCTGTTGCAACCCGAATCGGAGGGCGGTCATGAAGTAAGCGCTAGCACTACATTGATTGGTGCGATCAAAACCATCATTGTAGCCGATGCTGTCATGAGTCTTGACAACGTGATTGCGATCGCCGGTGCAGCCAAGGACGAAATCAGTTTGGTGATATTCGGTTTGCTGGTCAGTGTGCCCATCATTGTTTGGGGCAGCCAATTTGTAATGAAATTGATGGATCGTTATCCGATTACCATCGCGGTCGGAGCAGGTTTGCTGGGTTGGATAGCAGGGGATATGACTGTGACCGACGTAGTGACGAAAGAATGGGTTAACGTCCATGCCGGTTACTTGCAGTGGTTGGCGCCGGCTGCGGGAGCGGCGCTGGTGGTGGCGATCGGTAAATTTTTAGCGGCGCGCAAGCCGGCTAAAATGCGACCACTTGAGGATTTGGTCGATGAACAGACACCGAAGCACTAATCAACTGAGATAACAACGTGAGGAATCGATCATGTTAAAAGCTTTATTGCCCGTCGACGGTTCGGAGCATTCGGTCAAAGCAGTGACGGATTTTGTGAAATGCGGCGACTGGTTTCGGCAGCAACCCGAATTACATTTGCTTAACGTGCAGCATGCGTTGGATGGAAACGTTTCGTTGTTTATTAATCAAGCCGATATCAGGCAGTATCATCAGGAGGAAGGGTTGAAATGCCTGCAAAATGTGCGTGATTTTCTCGATCACGCTGGTATCGCTTATCAATATCATATTACCGTGGGTGATTCCGCGGAAATGATAGTGCGCTTTGCAGCTGAAAAAGGTTACGATCTGATCGTAATGGGGCCGCGAGGAAAGGGCGGCGTGAAAGGATTGTTGCTCGGATCGGTTACTAACAAAGTCATGCAGTTATCTAAAATTCCGGTTTTGTTGATTAAATAATTTTCGCATCAAGAGGTAAGCACGGTGAGGTTAAGAGTTCTTGGATGCAGTGGCGGTATCGGTGGGCAGGATAAAACCACCGCTATGCTGTTGGATGACGATATTTTGATCGATGCAGGTACCGGCGTCAGCAGTTTAAGTATGGACGAGCTGCTTAAGATCGATCATATCTTCGTTACGCATTCGCATATGGATCATGTTGCACTGATACCGCTTTTGGTAGATACAGTTGGGTTTTTGCGACAAAAACCGATTACCATTCATGCGCTCGCAGAGACGCTGACGGTGCTGCAAGAACATCTGTTCAATTGGCATTTGTGGCCGGACTTTACCAAGATTCCCAATAGCGATGTTCCTTATATGCGTTACGATACATTATCGGTAGGGCAATCAATTCATCTCGGCAATCGCAAGATTACACCGTTACCGGCCAATCACGCCGTACCAGCGGTGGGCTATCAATTGGATTCCGGGCGCGCAAGTTTGGTGTTTTCCGGTGATACGACAACTTATGACGCATTATGGGATGCGATTAACCAGATCGATAATCTGAAGTATTTAATTGTCGAATCGGCGTTTTGTAATCAAAGGAAGGAGATTGCGATTCGATCGAAGCACCTGTGTCCCAGTTTGCTGGCTGAAGAATTAAAAAAACTGAAACGACCTGCGGAGCTTTATATAACGCATTTAAAACCGAATGAAGCCAAGCAAACCATGCAGGAAATACAACAATCCATTGGGCACTACAATCCAAAGGCACTCGCAAACGGACAATTGTTTGAATTTTAGTTTGTTAGAAAGGTAGATGGTATGAATACAGTTGCCACGATTCAATCGAAACAAAGAAAAGCTTCTGCAACCGCTCACGGCAAAGATTCCGGTCGTTTGCAATCGGTAATCAATAAAGTGCACGCCGCCAACGATATCAACGAAATCATGCTGGAAGTCAGCAAGGATATTTGTGCTTTGTTTAATGCCGATCGCTTGACTATTTTTTCACTGAGCGAAGATCGAGCATTTTTTGTATCTCGGGTAAAAGCGGGATTCGATTCGTTCCAGGATTTGCGGATTCCATTGGCTGACAGCAACATTCTCGGCTGTTCCGGTTTGCAGAAAAAAATACTCAATATTGAGGATGTTTACAATAAGGGGGAGCTGAAAAAGATAAACCCTGGCTTGCTTTTTTCACATGAAGTCGACAAGCGAACTGGCTATCGAACTAAGCAAATGCTGGTGGCGCCTATTTTAAATGCAGAAAATCAGGATCTGTTGGGTGCGGTTCAGGTGATCAACAGTAAGGATAATCAGCCGTTCTCAGCACAGATTATTGAGGAAATGACCGAAATTTGTCGTGTGCTGGCCGCTGCATTAAATCAGCGGTTCAAGCCTTCTTATACGCAAATCTTAAAATCCAAATACGATTATTTGATTTTGAATGCGGTTATATCCGCCACTGACTACGAATCGGCAATGCGCTCCGCACGTGAAAAAGGATGCGATGTCGAAGATGTGTTGCACGACGATTACCGTATCAGCTTGCCGGTTATCGGAAAATCGTTGGCAGCCTTTTTTGATGTTAAATATGAACCGTTCCGATCGGATCGCATTAAGCCGTTAGATTTGTTGAAAAACTTTAAACGCGATTATGTCGAAAGCAATGCATTGTTGCCGATTGACGAAGGCAAGGATGGATTGGTTATTATGGCGCTGGATCCGGAGCGGGTTAAGTCGCAGCGTATCGCCAGTACTATTTTTCCCAAACAAAAAATCATTTATACAGTAACCACGAAACGTGAATTTACGGATACCGTCGATCAGTTTTTCGGTAGCAGTCTGGACGAAATCAGCACCGGCGACATCAACGAGATGCTGGGTAATCTCGAAGGCGAACAAGTCGATGAGGTGGTAAGTGAAATCGAAGAATCTTCGGCAGCTTCGGATAACGAGCTGGTCAAACTGGTTAACAAAATTATTATCGATGCTCACAAAATGGGCGTTTCCGATATTCATATCGAACCTTACGCCGGAAAAGAAAAAACCAAAATCCGTTTCCGCAAGGATGGATCGCTGATGCCTTATATCGAAATTCCGGCCGGTTACCGCAATTCGATGATTACACGCATCAAAATCATGTGCGATATGGATATTTCCGAGAAGCGCAAACCGCAGGACGGCAAAATCAAATTCAAAAAATTTGCGCCGCTTGATATCGAGCTGCGTGTGGCCACTATCCCATCGGCGGGTGGTGTCGAAGATGTGGTCATGCGTATTCTTGCTGCCGGTGAGCCGATTCCATTGGAAAAAATGGGATTTACCGAAAGAAATCGGGAAGAATTGCAAAAAATAGTCAGTAAGCCGTACGGTTTGTTTTTCGTTTGTGGACCGACCGGTTCCGGTAAGACGACGACATTGCACTCGATTCTGAAATATCTGAATCGTTCGGACACAAAAATATGGACAGCGGAAGATCCGGTTGAGATTACCCAAAAAGGCTTGCGGCAAGTGCAAATCAATGTCAAAGCCGGACTGACTTTTCCCGTCATTATGCGATCTTTTCTACGTGCCGATCCCGATATCATCATGGTCGGCGAGATGCGTGACAAAGAAACCACCAGTATCGGTATTGAAGCGTCACTGACCGGGCACTTGGTATTTGCTACGCTGCATACCAACAGTGCACCGGAATCGGTGATTCGCTTGCTTGATATGGGAATGGATCCGTTTAATTTCTCTGATGCGTTGCTGGGTGTACTGGCACAGCGCCTGGCCAAACGGCTTTGCAAATGTAAAGAATCGTACGTCGCCAGTGAGAGAGAAATCAATGCGCTGCTGACTGAGTATTGTGAAGAACTGAGAAATATCGATCGCTTTAAGGAAAATCCGGATGCCGCGTATCAAGAAATCAAGGAATTTTGGCGTAAGCAGTACGCCGACGAAAACGGTCATTTTGTTTTGTACAAGCCGGTCGGTTGCGACGATTGTGCCGGTACCGGTTTTTCCGGTCGGGTGGGATTACATGAATTGATGACTGCCACCGATGCGTTGAAGAAAAACATCCAGGAGCGCGCACGTGTGGCAGATATGCTGGTGACGGCGCTAGGCGACGGCATGCGAACACTGAAACAGGACGGTATCGAGAAGGTGCTGCAAGGCATTACCGATATTCATCAGGTGCGGGTGGTTTGTATTAAATAGCCGGTAAATCTATCTGGCTTATGAAGCGTAGCGTGCTAAGTGGGGAGGGCGAATGCGGATTTTTTGATCAAATCTCATGTTCTTCCAGTCAATCGTTGTGGTTTTCAAACCAAGCAATAGTCTTTGCGGATATGGTCTACCATTTCCCTATGTTGTAGTTTCTACGGCGTTCCAACCATTCCTTTCGTTTGTTTAAACTTAAAATCCAGCATTGCTTGTGCATCAGTACACTGAAGATAAATTTCAATTCTATGAATTGAATCCTGTTTTTGTGTTTCTGGGAGGCAATTAAACAGGAAATTATTTGACATATAATCACATTTACATAAGCATTCATCTTTTATGCTTAATATAAACGTGGAGGGTCTGAATGAATATCACATTGGTGAGGAGCAATTTTTCATCAAGCTTTGTTGTTAAAAAGGAAAAAAATTATCACATTAGCAAAAAGATAATTTTCATGTTCTCAACCGCACTCATGCTGTCTTTTTGCGTTATAAGCTTAAGTTATGCGGCACGTACTGCACTTGAGAATCGGTACGATATTGCAGTATATCCAAACGATAACAAACCTGATCTAACCGTCGACCCTATTCGATTAAAATCACAACTGAATGTTATTGATCGTTATTTCGATCCAAATGATCCAATCGACCAATGTATCTACAATGAAGGTCAATCAAGGCTTATGGCTGGCGCAGGTTAATGGTGTTTGATGTGGTGATTGTCAATGCCGGGGATGGTGATTTGATCGTTGGCGATCGTTCCGATCCGGGCAATTTTTATGCGCCGATCATGTATTATGATGCATGCCATGGGCATTATCACATGGAAGGTTTTTCCGAATATTTAATTCTTGATACTAATCAAAATGTTGTTGCCTCAGGTCATAAGCAAGGTTATTGCTTTATGGATTTATTTAAATACACGGATCATCCCAGCAATGGCTATACCTGTACGAATCAAGGAATCACAAGCGGGTGGGGGGATTGGTATTACAAACAATTACCGGGGCAATGGATAGATGTAACAGACCTGCCGCCTGGCGACAACTATGTCTTAGAAGTCAATATCAATGTACAGCAAGAAGAGTATAGATTCGATGAGGGGAATAATATCTACCCGAACTCTATACAAGTACCTGCAGCGATTCCCAAAAGAAGGGAAAAATAAAGCAGAAATGCTGAGATACTTTTAATTTTTTGCGCTTATCCAATCTTAGCCCCGCTTTTACTGAGGCACTAGTTTGTACAAAGGAAGTTTTTGTGTGTCGGTTGGGGCCAAGCGGAATCTACCGATCAGGATTGCAGCTGTTTTGCTTGATAACAGCTTGCTAAGTTTGAGGTGATTCTTTCGGCAGGATGAAACTGAAATAGTATCCAAAAATTGCTGCGATACCGGTCATGAAATTTCCCAGCATCCTCAAGCAAATCTAACGTGTAAGAATTTCTAGCGTTGTTT
>DJMI01000148.1 GCA_002435335.1 Nitrosomonas sp. UBA6494 | reverse complement strand
ATTGCCATGTTTGCAGTTGATCGTTTATGTGTTGGAGTTCGCAGGCTCACCCCAGCCTTGTCAGTTTTCATTATCAAAAACCATCAGAAGTAATTGCAATATCCAGGTGATACGTGCAGACAACAAAATCATAAAGCGGGTGCTGAGATTCGCGCCAAAGAGATTCAAATTGAAGAACACTTTGAGTCAACACTCGATGGGGAACATTTCCAATATGCTTCATTTCGATAAAATCACCAGCAGGAAATAAATCTTCAAAGAGTAAGCCAAGGTACAATTTTTGCAGTGGAAAACGTGCACAAACGATCATCCGATCAACGCTGAGTATCAGGCACATCAAATAAAACGCCTTGAAAAGCGCATTGCGCGCTTGCTGGCCGGGCTGACCGTCGGTTACTGCGAAGCGGACCGCTTCGGCCAATGTTTGGTTTTTAAATTGTTCCGGGAGTTGGATGGTGCTTTCAAGCGGCAGCGGATGATGGCGGTTGACATGAATCCGCATCGTCCCTAGAATTTTGCACCTCCCCCCCCTCTTGCGCATCGGTTTTTCTTGCGCATCGGTTTTCGATTCGACCAACAAAACATAGCTATCCGGACCGGTATCGGCAGTTTCCGGGATGGCCAATTGTTCGGCAAATTCAGGAATATGCCGAGCGTAAGCTTGTCAACGCAAATCGGCGGCTTTTTGCAAATCGTCCGGTTAGTACACGATGCGGACGGTGAATGGAAAATGTTCTAGCGGGAGTGTATCCCTATCGATTGTTGACTTCATCAATGACGGTGGTTAAAAAGTTGGCGTATCTTGCAGTCGCATCAATCTGTTGTCAATAAATCTCCGTATTCATTGACGCTTTTACGCGACTGCGGCATGATGCAAATCCGTAGGCACGGTAGATTGCCTCGTGTCACCCCAAATCAATGGAGCTTCTATAATGCCCATCATCTCAATGTTTTACGGAATAATTATTCGTTTATATTTGATTGATAATGCGCAGCACCATTTACCGCATATCCATGCGAAATATGCGGAATTTGAAGCTTCCGTCGGCATCGGTGACGGCGAAATCATTTCGGGAGAATTGCCACGTAAACAATTGCGATTGGTGCAAGCATGGATTGAACTTCATCGCGATGAATTACTGGCAGATTGGGAGTTGGCGGTGAACGGTGAAATGCCCTACAAAATCGATCCATTATGAGGTGAGGCGCTATGTACTGGGATGTAAAAACAGTCAAACCCTTACCGGATTATCGTATTTACGTGGAAATTACCGATGGTCGCAAGGGGATTTTCGATATGAAACCGTATCTCGATCATGGTGTTTTTCGCGAATTGCGCGATGTGCATTACTTTAATCAAGTCAGTATCGTTTCCGGTGCGGTAACATGGCCGCACGAACAGGATATCGCGCCTGAAACCTTGATAGCAGGTTTGACTGAGACGGATAAATCAATGAGCGAGTTATTGCACCTGTCACATTAGCTCTCTACACATAGCCTCCGAAAAATTGCCACTTACAATAAACAATAAAACCGGGCGGCAAATGACCGGCGCGAATGTTTACTTGTAGCGACAGCAGCAACAGTGGAATGAACAGACAATTACCTACGATGTTTCCAATAATCCGGTTCGCGATGCAAGTTCATAATGGCTAGAATGAACAATCCATTGGATTCAATCGAATACAAAACACCGTACGGGAAACGCCTGACCAGGCAACGCCGGAATCACCTTCCAAAATAGGCCATGCGTTCGGATAAGTAAGCGAGCGTTGAATCGTTGCATATACCTCGATGGCAAAATCATAACCAAGTCCGGTTTCAATCGCCTCGTAATAGTCGATAGCTTGGTTAAATTCACTTTCCGCATCAGGGTGAAACCAATAATTCATTTTTGGAAACGCTGCCAGATCCTGTCAAAAACCTCATTACCCGGTATTGCAGTACTAACTGATCCGGCACGCATTTCCATTAAGCGTCGGTGCGCAGTTGCTATCCATTTTTTGTCAATTTCGGATTCAGGCTGGTTGAGGCTGCGAAGCAGCGAAT
Organism: Nitrosomonas sp. UBA6494; assembly: GCA_002435335.1. GTDB lineage: Bacteria > Pseudomonadota > Gammaproteobacteria > Burkholderiales > Nitrosomonadaceae > Nitrosomonas. The sequence goes on along the minus strand of DJMI01000148.1, from coordinate 1,544 downwards.
CGATGATCATCACGCGTTCTTCTATTGGAAGTGTGGTAATTTCTTCGATCATTTTTTTTGGATTCATCGTTATTACCTTTCTTGCGAATCGGATACATTAATTTACGCAATAATAACATCCAATTTACTTTCCTTAGTCGGTTGGGAAGTCAGTTAGCGAGCTTCAATTCATAATCACCGCCAACCAGGAGAAAAACTACCGTACACTACAAATCAGCGTTCCCTTAACAGGCTGTTAAATCAAGTTCACCGGTATTTTAAAATACACCACCCCATTATCTTCTGCGGACGGCAGATGACCGGCGCGAATGTTTACTTGCAGCGACGGCAGCAGTAAAACCGGCATTTCCAAAGTGGCATCCCGTTTATTGCGCATCGCCACAAAATCATCTTCGCTGACGCCGTCATGCACATGAATGTTGTGCGCTCGCTGCAAAGCAACCGTACTCTCCCATTGCGCGGCACGGGTTGCGGGTGGGTAGTCGTGACACATCAGTAACCGTGTCTGCGCTGGAAATGCCAATAACTTCCGGATAGATTTGAATAAGCGGCGTGCGTCGCCTCCCGGAAAATCGGCTCTGGCGGTTCCCACATCCGGCATGAACAAGGTATCCCCAATAAAAACGGTATCTGCAAATTGATACGCCATATCAGCCGGGGTATGCCCCGGAACGGAAATGGCCAGCGCATTCAATCCCCCCACTTGAAATACTTCGCCGTCTTCAAATAAGTGATCAAAGTGATGCCCATCGGGAACGAATTCATCTCCCAAATTGAAAATTTTCTTGAAGGTCTTTTGCACCGCAGGAATGCCGCTGCCGATACCGATTTTTCCACCCAATTGGGTTTTCAGATAGCCGGCGGAAGACAAATGATCGGCATGCGCATGTGTTTCCAGAATCCACGCGACCGTCAATTTTTGCGCACGAACAAAGGCAATCAGCTTATCGGCCGAATGCGTACCGGTTCTGCCGGATTTGGCGTCGTAATCCCAAACAGGATCTATGATGGCGCACTTCCCGCCCGGTTGATCAAACACAACATAACTGATGGTCCAAGTGGACGGGTCAAAGAATGCTTGAATTTGAGGGTTCATTTTTACCTCGAGGATTAATGATCTGTACACACTACACAGAAAAAATCACACCCGCCAACGGCGGCAATGTAATCGCAATGGAATCCGAAAATCCCATCCAAGGTTCAGGGACGCTACCTATGCTGCCCAAATTGCCGACGTTGCTGCCGCCATAATAAACGGAATCGCTGTTGAAAATCTCCCGGTAATTCCCGGCAACCGGAACGCCTAAGCGGTAGTTGCAACGCGACACCGGCGTGAAGTTCAGAACAATCAATACAAACGAGCCATCCATGGCATAACGCAAATAACTGATGACCGATTGTTCTGCGTCCTGACAATCAATCCAATGAAATCCTGTCGAGAAAAAATCAAGTTGATGCAACGCAGGAATATTTTTATAGCAGTGATTCAAATCGCGTAACGTGAATCTGACACCGGCATGCGACGATTGTTGCAACAATTGCCA
>DJMI01000082.1 GCA_002435335.1 Nitrosomonas sp. UBA6494 | reverse complement strand
CACCACGGCACTATCTGGCCGTCATAGGCATAGAATTTTCCGGAATCTTCCGGTTTTAGGTCGTCGAGAATGCGGCGCATGCCGGCGACACTTTGTTCGGCGTTGATTAACGCGCCCGGACCGCCCATATCGGTTTTGACCCAGCCGGGGTGCAGCAGTATTGCGGTGATTCGTTTGTCGCTCAGATCGATTGATAGGCTTTTCATGACGATATTGACTGCGGCTTTGCTGGAGCGGTAAATATAGCTGCCACCGCCGCGATTGTCGGCGATGCTGCCCATTTTGCTGGTAATAGTGGCGATGGTTCTGATTTGGCTTCTCGCTATCTGACGAACGAAAGCCTCGGCCATTTTGAGCGGTGCCATGGCGTTGACTGCAAAGGCGTATTGCCATGCATCATAGTCGGTTTCACCGAAAGCATCCCCGTGTGTGGGTGGATAGACGCCGGCATTGTTGATCAGCAAATCGATGGATTCAGTGGATAAGGTTTCGGCAAGCTGTTCGATTTGCGGGTGATCGACAACATCCAGCGCATGAATCGAAATCCGATCCGGATATTGCGCCGCCAATCGATTCAGAGCATCTGCGCTGGCAGGATTGCGGCAGCATGCATGAACGCGCCAGCCATTCATCGCATATTGACGGACGAATTCAAGACCGATACCTCGGTTAGTCCCAGTAATCAAAACGGTTGACATAATTTTCCTTTGGCAAATAATGCGAATGATAGCGTGAAGCAGCGGGTTTTGCAGCGATTCACTGGTTTACTTGAATATCCTGACACTCCGGGTAAAATGGTCTTTTTTCCAACCAAGCCGCAACCTCCGGAAATCCGCTTTGGCTGTTGACTGATCGAACTGTAACCTGAGTAATAACCTAACGTTTTTATCGTAAACCATGATTGAAATCATTGCCGCTTTTGCCCGGTGGTCGCAGTTGGCCGCCAATTTGATAGTGTTTGGAAGCTGTGTTTTTCTGCTCATTATCGGTCAAACCAAAAATGTGCAGGAAACGCCGTGGATCATGCGATTGGAAAAAATGTTTCCGTGGCTGGCCGGAATTGTCGTGATCGGTCTTTTCGGCGTTCTGGCCACGACCACGAGCGGCGCCACCGGCGATGCCGCCAATGCGTGGAATCCGGCGGTATGGCTGGACATCGTGCTGAAAACGCAAATCGGCCATGTTTGGGCGGCGCGCGCGGTTTTTGCAGTAATATTACTGGCGGCGACGATTAGAATGCTGTGTACACCCAATCGTTTTCGCTGGCATTATGGATTGTGCGCGGTGCTGGCCGCGCTGCCGTTGATTGCGGGCACATTGATGAGCCATTCCAGCGCCGACGAAATGTCGTTCGAAGCCATCGCACCGTATGCGATTCATATCTTGCTGGCAGGAGTCTGGTTCGGCGCATTGCCGGCGTTCTTATATATTTTGTTTCAATTGCGCAACAACCTCGGCAAAACGCCAACGCAGATCGCAATCGACTATCTGCAGAAATTTTCCGCCTTCGCGCTACCGACAATGCTGCTGCTAGTTGTGACCGGCGTGATCGTGACCGATCGCTTGGTCGATGAAAAATATCACACCTTGGCGGCTAGTCCTTATGGTTGGTTGCTGAATCTGAAATTGCTTTTTCTAGCGATTATCCTAGCGATCGCCTATCAAGCACGCAATAAATGGCTGCCTATGCTCACTCGACCAGAAAGCGATTCCTATCGAGACGGCTTGGCGCATTTCAATCAGTGGGTACGCATCGAATTCGTCTTAGCACTGATATTGGTACTGATAGCAACCATTTTAGCTAACACGCTGCCTGCAAAGCATACCTTGATCGAATTGTGGCCGTATCCGTTCCGTTTCTCGATCGATGCTACCTGGCAACAGCCGGACGTAGCGGAAAAGGTATGGTTCGGTTTGGCAATGCTGGTGCTGGCAATCGCCACGGCTTGGTGCGCCGCCAAGCAAAATGCCGGGGCCACGCTGAAAATTTTGTTGCCTGGCGTGTTTACCATCAGCTCGCTGGCACTCGCTTTGCCGCCGTTGGCAATCAAAGCGTATCCTGAAACTTATAAGAAACCGACGGTACCGATCGATGCGATTTCCATCGTCGCAGGCGCACAATTGTTCGCGGAACATTGCACCGCCTGCCACGGCCCGCAAGGCAAGGGCACTCGACCGGTACCCGATCCGGACGTGCGCGACCCAACCGATTTGCTGACACAGCAACATGTCGCGGGTTATACCGTCGGTAACGTTTATCATCAGTTGGCACACGGTATCCGGGGAACCGACATGCCGGGATTCGCGGATAAGTTATCCGAAGAAGACCTCTGGGACTTGATCAATTTTCTGCATGCCTTAGCGCGCGGTTTCGATGCGCGCCTGATCGGCACCATGGTCGCACCGGATCTCCCGGAAGTTGCATCGCCGGTGTTCAATTATGCGGCCAGCGACGGCTCCAGCGGCAATTTAAAAGATTTCCGCTTGCAAAAAAACGTATTGCTGGTACTGTTCGCCTGGCCGCAATCGAAAGACCGCTTTCTCCAATTGGCAGCAGTGTACGACAGAATTCGTGAGCTCAACACCGAAATCCTGGCGGTACCGATTCACACGCTGGACGAACAGCAATTGCAACAAATCACAAACATCGTTCCCTTCCCCATCATCACCGAAGGCTGGCAGGAAATCAAGGACACCTATTGGTGGTACCGCCGCGTCAGAACCGTACCCGATCTCTCCGGCAAAGGCATGTTTCCGCAACATATGGAATTCCTCACCGACCGCTTCGGTTACCTGCGGGCACGCTGGGTCGCGCAATTCGAAGGATTCGGCTGGCAAAACTACAATGCGCTGGCACAACAATTGACGCAACTGAACAGCGAGAACGAAATCATGCCACCGCCGGGCGAGCATGCGCATTGAGGATAGAATGGATTATCATATAAAGATGCCGAAACGGCAGCATCACTGGAACTCAACATGGCATGCACGGATAAAACACTTGTGCATCGTCGCGTTATCAATGATAGTAATGCAAACGATTGCAACCGCCGACCCACTTAAACATCCCCTAACGTCAATCGAAATCGCCGGAATATCGCTTGATACCCCAACAGATCAGATTGCCGGTATCCTACAAGCGCAAGGTTATACCCAAGTCAATCCGTCGCTGTACACCAAAAGCGAAGCGGCACCGAACGGACGCAGCACTGTCTATCGTATTGAAGTTGACGATACCGCAATCGCACGTGAATTGGGCTATTTCCGCAACCTGACCGGCGGCCGCAACAAAAGCCCGTCATCGCGCGATGCAACGATTCCTGAAAGTGAAATTGCTATGGTACGACAACTATATGAAGCCGTATGCAATGTTGACGAAGAATTGCAAAGCGAGCGCAAATGCGCACCACTACAACCCGCCAGTATCATAGTCAATCACGGCATGGTGCTGACCGTCGATGCAAATTATTCAATACTGCTGAAAGCGTCGGATGCGAGCACGGCGATAATGATTAAATTTAACGCAAACCAATGAAGCGTCACGGAATGGATACCCCGTGATTCTTTGCCCATGTTGCAGAATATTTGGTAAACCATTCGCGCGCAACGACTTCAAAGCTATTTGCAATCAGATCGGCGCGTGCCGATTTCTGAATTTTGCGGTTCTCGCTTGGATTTACGCCGTTGGCAACAAGTTTACGCGCTTCATCGCGGCGTTCGCGTGCATCTTTCAAGCTAACGTCAGGATAAACACCTAGTGATAATAGTTTTTCCTTACCATCAAACATAAAACGAAATCGCCACCACTTACCCCCGGTTGGGGTAACAAGAAGAAATAATCCTCGCTCATCAAATAGCTTAATTGGCTTCGTGCCTGGTTTTGCGTTACGAATTGAGGTATCAGTTAGCGGCATAGGGGTAACTCCAAAACATGAATTGGGGTTACCCCGGAGAGTTACCCCTATTAATTGCTGGATGCTATAGGATGACATTATCCGCCAACGGATGAATATTGCAATAAAAAACCCGCACTTAGGCGGGTTTTTTGGATGTTACTGGATTTATTAAAACACTCAATTGGGACGGCGGGAATCTAATTGGTCATCAAGATACCCATTATTATTAGATTTACAATCATAAAAGTTTTCATGTTACTGTAAAAGTTACTGCATTCTCGTTTGATTGGATTGACATATTTTTCAATGGAGATTGAACGATAGTTTGCATTCACTCTACGATATTTTAAGCTTTCTACATGGTAGTTTGTCATACTAAAGCCATTGCAATTACCTCTGGTTTCCACCTTTCAATTTCAACAGTACATCGTCGAGCCCATAGCGACCCACTTCGATTCGCTTGCTGCGTTGGGATACAAAGTCGCCAGACAGCACGGGGAGCTGGAATGGGAATAATGCTGGATTATTAAGAAGCAAACACAATGCGCATTTGGATTCTGGAGTTGCAAGGAGTGCAGATTCGAGCATTAGAATAGCCAAATTTGTATCGGTTATGTTTACCGGAACGGTTTTCTCATAACAACCTTTGACTTCGGAATCCTTTAGAGCTCCCCAGGCGATAAAAGAACGAACTGTGTAACGTGCATTTCTTGAAACGGTTTCACGATCACCATATTGCTCTTTTAGACGACCAAATATTTGTGATTGCGTAATTCGCTCCTGAAGATTGAGTAGTCGGCCTGTTTGTCGAGCAACGCCAAACCAAAAAGGGTATGAGGCAGAAATCACTGCCCAATGTAGAGGAAACCAATTACTTTTTTGCATTTCCCTTGCAAGTTGAAGCGCATCATCGCGAAACGGAAGTAACTCATTTTCTGGAGCAAACCATGCCGCCAGGAGCGAAATAGCCATTCCATAAGTCTTCGCTCCTCTTTCTCCAATTCCACCACTCTGTTTTTGTGTCGATAAATACTCATCAAGCTCATTGCGAATCTCTGCTTCTGACAAACCAGCCAGCATCATTTGTACGGTTTTATCCATCCATTCCTTTTGGATGGTTTGTTTAATACCTAATTTTTCATGCCTTCTATTCATTAACAATTTTTCCTTTCAAACTTCACCAAGGGCACGATGACTTCTTCGATGGCTATACCGCCGTGACCTACAATGGCATCTCCAGGGCTGATAAATGCGTCGTGGGCACCAGCCACCAGAGGGAAATAGTCTGCAGGCAATCCGATCGGCTGCCACTCATGCGCAAACAAAAATGACTTAGCGACTTGGGTTCGGAGTTCCGGTGTGGGATACACACGAACACGCTCGCCACGAGTTCCGGCAATCACACCCTCAGATGGGCAACCTTTGCCGTTGCATTGA
>DJMI01000171.1 GCA_002435335.1 Nitrosomonas sp. UBA6494 | reverse complement strand
CTCATCGCATGCAATGAAATAACGTCCATCCAATGGATAGTTATTTTCATCTTCCCGCGCCAATACTGTATTCGGCTGTGTTCCTGCTGCGACCAACAACGCTCGTGCGCTTAACTCCACTTCTCCGTTATCTTGCCACTGCCCAGCTTCATCGAACTTTTGCACTGCAAAACGTACCGACTGAACATGCCCCCACTGATCAACGTTCACACGCAATGGCGTCATGCCTTCAGCGAACCAAATTCCTTCCTCAAGCGCCTTCTCGACTTCTTCGTGATTCAAAGTATAAGAAGGACTGTCGATCAACCGTTTGCGATATGCGATTGTCGCGCCTCTCCAGGATTGTAATAATCCAATGATGTTTGCAACGCGACCTTCCTGCGCCGCTACTTGTCGCTCGGCACGAATCGCTCGAGCATGCTGCAAAAACTCATCGGCAATCGCCTGCTCTTCTGTATCCCAGATCGCGCGCACAGCCGCCTCACCCATTGCCGCCGAAAGAATTTCATAACGTTTCAAAAACTTTTCGACTTGCACCGGATAATAGGCCAATGCTTCGGTTGCTGTATCGATCGCCGTCAAACCGCCACCCACCACAACCACCGGCAAGCGTAACTGCATGTTTGCGATCGAATCGCTTTGCCCTGCACCGGTCAACTGCAATCCCATCAAGAAATCGGATGCTGCGCGCACACCGCGCGCCAATCCGTTCGGCAAATTCAATACGGTCGGACGTCCGGCACCTGCCGCCAAAGCAATATGATCAAACCCCAACGCGAAAGCATCGTCGGTCGTCAGCGTCCCACCGAAGCGAACGCCACCATACAAAGCAAATTCCTCTCGGCGCTCCAACAGCAAACGAATCAATTTTAAGAAATTTTTATTCCATCGTACGGTAATACCGTATTCAGCAACACCGCCGAAACCACCGGGCATCCGTTGCCCCAAATCCTCTTCCAGCGCACTGGCATACCGAACCGCTTTAAACGGCACACGTTCACCTTTTGGATTGACGCCGGAAATATCTTGCGGCAACGATTCGATCTTCAGGCCGTCGATACCGACCACAGTATGACCTTCGTTCATTAAATGATGCGCCAGTGTATAACCGGCCGGCCCCATACCGACAACCAGTACTTTCCGGCCAGATGCCGGCTTCGGAATCGGTCGGTGCAGATTCAAGGGGTTCCAGCGTGTCAGCAGACTATAAATCTCATATCCCCACGGCAACGCCAGCACATCTTTCAAGGTGCGCGTTTCCGCTTGCGGAATATCCACCGGATCCTGTTTTTGATAAATGCAGGATTTCATGCAATCATTGCAAATCCGATGACCGGTGCCCGCGCACATCGGATTATCCAGTACGATCATCGCCAGACTGCCAATGGCAACCCCTTGCGTTTTCAACTTATGAAATTCGGAAATACGCTCTTCCAGCGGACAACCCGCCAATAAAGCACCTAATTCGCTTTTTTTGAATGTTACAGGCTCATCTGGCGCTTTAGCTTTCTGCTTCAACCCTTTGGAACAAGAATCCTTGCCTTGCTCATGGCACCAAATACAATAATTGGCTTCATCCAACGCACCCATTAAATCGGTTCCTTGATCGGTCAAGGAAAAACCGTTGCGCTCCCGGAAATGGTGCAGCCGATGCACCGGATAGCCTGCAGTCTCATCAGTATCCAACGACAATAGATGTTGAAAATCCAGTTTGGCCGGTGATTTGAACAATATGCCTTGCGAAGTATGTTGCTGTCCCTGTGGGGTTCGCAGTGCCCACGCCGCATAATGCAGTGCCTTATTCAGGCGTGCTTCGTTTTCAGCTTCCGCCTCCATCCATTGCGCAACCTTAGTGGCAAAAGCCAACTCCGAAAACGCGGTGCCAAATTCCGCCGCCAAGTCATTTTCTAACGCCAAGCCGTCTATGGTTGCCAAATCCTCGTCGCTCACTTTGGTTTTGGCGCGACGTTGCACAAATTGGCGTTTGCAGAAATACAGCGGCGCCAATTCATGGTGCTTGGCCGCCAATTGCTGTACCTCACTTTCGATGTTGAACAATCGCGCGACAAAATCCTCCACCCACGGTGCGATGTCGATCAACAAGGCGGAATCGTCCTTGGGCAATAATTCGTCAGGATGAGCGCGGGCATGCTGCAAACGATTAAACAGCACTTCATCGCCAGTACGAAGGAAATCCAGGAAGATCTGGTCTAATTTGACCAGGCCGGAACGCTGATAAAGATCAGCAATGGTGAATTCAAAATTTAAATTGGGTGAGGCTACGAAACTTTCTTGTTGGCTATACAACGTTGCATCTGTTTTTGTCATGATTTATTTTCAATATTTATTTTTCTTCCCTGTCCTTGTGTAGGATCTCATTTCAGAATCGCTTATCGTTAGTTGATTCATGCGCTATATACCATTTGATAAAATCATCTGCCGGCATGGGTTTTGCAACGAAAAACCCTTGTATTTCATCACATCCCAATTCAACCGCCAAGTGATAATCCGTCTCGGTTTCTATGCCTTCAACCACCACATTCAGATTCAGCGTCCGACCCAATTTTATACTCGACTCAAGAATTGCACGAGTAACAACATCATTTGTTGCGCCATGCGCAAAAGCACGATCGATTTTCATTTCGGTAAAAGGCATATGCTTGAGCGTTTCCATTGAAGAATATCCTGTTCCGAAATCATCGATCGCCAAACCGAACCCCTTCAATCGCAGCCGTGTCAAAATGTCCAAAGTTTGTGCAAAATCTTTCCCCAGCTTACCTTCCGTCATCTCCAATGTAATGCGTTCAATCGGCACATTGCAAGCCCTGACCGTTCTCTCATAAATCTCAGGCAAATTAAACCGATCCAAATTTTCCATCGAAACCTTGACAGAAATTCGCAGATCCAGTGCTTGCCGCAGCCACATATTCAACTGATTTGCAGATTTCCGCAAAACACGGCTGGTGAAATCATTGATCAAACCACTGCATTTGATCACAGGAATGAAATTATCGGGGGTCAGGTGACCGTATTGCGCATGACGTAAGCGCGCCAAACATTCGACACCGGTTACATGACCCGTTAGCGCAGAAATTTTGGGTTGATAATAAACATCAATTTGATCGGCCATTAGTGCTTTTTCGATTTCTTCAACATCAAAGACTTGTTGTATTTTATCAGGATCCGGAGTGCTTTGGCGCGGCGATGACAGTTGCTGCAATACTGCCGCCAGCGCCCCTATCGTTACCGGCTTGGTCAAGCTGCCGATAATATTTAGCTTTCGTACTAGCGCCATGCGTTCTACCGCCTTAAGCAAGTCTTCATCTACACCGGAAAATAATGCAATTTTTCCGCAATAACCCTGATCGGCGATATTGCGTAAAAACTCAATGCCATCCATACCTGGCATCTCAATATCACAAATCAGCAAGTCAATTTCGGCAACTTGCGCTGCCAAAACAAATAAACCGGCCCGCCCGTCGGTTGCTACCAATACCTCGCTCACACCCAATTCTCGCAACAAATGCGTTATAAATTCAAGCATGAACTCATCATCATCCAGCACGAGCACGCGCATTTTTCCCTCTATTTCTTCAAAATGCCCTAAAACCTTAAATTACCGGCATAGCTTTTTTCGATGCAGCTCAGTTCGTCATCACTGAAAAATTCATCAGAAGCTCGCTCACTAATGATGATGCAAAATGCCAGGGAGCGGGTAATAGTGTCATGGATACAAGATTATACTTCACTCTAAAGCAAACCCACTTTAGCGATGAAAACACAATATATCAAGAAATATATAAGATCATGCCATTAAATATTTCCTGAGCCGAACATATAGCAGCAGTTAGCAATGATCATCTACTGAAAAATGCCCAGGAGTCTGTCGGACTTAAGACTAATCTACTACGCCGATGGGATAACGGTTCATATTTCCCCAATTTTTCGTTGCATAGATTAACTATGCGCCTCAAAATTGAGAAAATCTTCACTCGCTCTCCCACTCGGCTCGCTACGATTGCTTAAGTCCGACAGACTCCTAGGCAACAATCGGCAAAACATAAAAACGGGCAAAAAAGGCGAATGCTTAGAGAAGTTTCTTCAGAAAATCTAAGATGCAGCGCAAATGAGCTTTTAGCACCCTGTTATAGCGTTTGAAATAAAAAACCTATTCTCATCACTTTCGCGATACTCTGCCAATGGAAAAATACGCGATCCCTTGTGCGGACAGCTGCGCCGGATCGTACAGATTTCTTCCATCAAAAATAACCGGATATTTCAATTTCGCTGTCAATTCAGCAAAATCGGGGGCCCGAAACTCTTGCCATTCGGTAACAATGACTAAAGCGTCCGCACCATCCAGTACCGCATCTTTGGCATCCATCAACCGCAATCCTGGGTGCTGCCCGTAGATACGGCGCGCTTCCCCCATCGCTTTGGGATCATAAGCCTGCACCGTAGCGCCATCGCTCCACAGCGCCTCCATCAGCGCCCGGCTCGGTGCATCGCGCATATCATCGGTATTCGGTTTGAACGCCAGCCCCCAAAGTGCAATGACTTTACCCTTCAGATCGCCGCCGAAAAACTGATGTACCTTGCGATACAGCACCTGTTTCTGCATTGTGTTGCGCAATTCGACCGCTTGCAAAACATCGGGGACGAATCCCGCGTTTTCCGCTGTTCGTATCAATGCCCTTACATCCTTGGGAAAACAACTGCCGCCATAACCAGCCCCAGGGTAAATAAAATGATATCCGATGCGCGGATCGCTACCGATTCCCCGGCGTACCGCCTCGATATCCGCATCGAGCAACTCCGCCAGATTCGCCATTTCGTTCATAAAACTGATTTTGGTGGCCAGCATGCAATTGGCTGCATATTTGGTTAACTCGGCACTGCGAACATCCATCACGATGATTTTGTCGTGATTGCGATTGAAAGGTGCATAAAGCTCGCGCAGTAACCGCTCCGCCCGCAGGTTGTCCGTACCAAGAATAATTCGATCCGGTTTTTGGCAATCGCTGACGGCAGCGCCTTCTTTCAGAAATTCCGGATTCGATACCACGTCGAATTCCATCTCGCATTGCCTGCTCGTCAAAATATCTCGCACCGTTTCACGCACCTTGTCGGCGGTGCCGACAGGTACCGTGGATTTATTGACGATACAGCGATAACCGTCCATTTCAGTCGCAATCGATTGCGCAACTGACAGCACGTATTTGAGATCCGCACTGCCATCTTCATCTGGCGGCGTACCTACGGCAATAAACTGTACTTGGCCGTGACGGACACCTTCTCTTGCAACTGTGGTAAATCGTAAACGCTTTTTAGCATAGTTGGTTCTAACCAGATTCTCCAAATCCGGCTCATAAATCGGCACAATACCCTGCTTTAATTGATTTATTCGCGCTTCATCAATATCCACACACACAACCGCATGCCCCGCCTCCGCCAATACGGCACTCTGCACTAAACCGACATAACCGGTACCAAAAACAGTGATTTTCATGTTTTATAAAATGATCTGTACCAATCCACAAAATGTTCAATGCCTGTCTGAACCGGCGTATTCGGCCTGAATCCTACCCATCGATACAAAGCTTCAGTGTCGGCCACAGTAGCCGGCACGTCACCCGGTTGCATCGGCAACAGATTCAATTTTGCTTTCCGATTCAGAGCAGACTCAAGGGCCTGAATGCAATCGAGCAGCAATACCGGTTGGTTATTCCCGATGTTGAAAACGCGATACGGTGCATTACTGATTGCCGGATCGGGATTTTCCGCATCAAATCCCGTTTCCGGCTGCGCCGGTTTGTCCAGTACACAAACGACACCATCCGCAATATCGTCGATATACGTAAAATCTCTGATCATATGGCCATTGTTGAACACATCGATGCTGCGATCCTCAAGTATCGCCTGGGTAAACTTGAATAAAGCCATGTCAGGACGCCCCCACGGACCGTAGACGGTAAAAAATCGCAACCCGGTCACCGGCAACTGAAACAAATGACTGTAACTATGCGCCATCAATTCGTTGGCTTTTTTAGTCGCTGCATACAGACTGATCGGATGATCGACATTCTGATGTTCGCTATANNCAATGATGACGACATCCTTCCAGCACATTAACAAAGCCTGTTAAATTGGAATCTGCATAAGCATGTGGATTCTCCAATGAATACCTGACTCCTGCTTGTGCGGCCAGATGAATAACTCGCTGTGGTTTAATTTTACTGAAGATGTCAGAAATACCGGCGCGATCGCTGACATCGATTTGTTGGAAACTAAAATTACCATGCTGCCGCAAACGCTCCAAGCGGGCTTCCTTAAGACTGGTTGCATAATAGGCATTCAAGTTATCAATGCCGATAACAGTATCCCCTCTGGCCAACAACCTGCTCGCCACATGCATGCCGATAAAACCGGCAACACCGCTAACCAATACTTTCATAAAAAGAACATCTGTTTGTCAACATAAAAAAGTGACATACCATGGAATTTATTAACAAAATCGCAGTTTCTGACTCATTATGCCGCAGCCGGTTTGATCGCCAGCGCAAAAGCGTGCCCCAAAACCTGGGGCAATGTCTGGATAACAAAATCTGCAGAGATGCCGGAATCATCTTGCAACGAAGCCATTGGATTCAAGGCGTTCGATCGCAGCATGGCATCAATACTCAAGCCTGCGGCCTTCACGAGCGCCTCTTTTCTGCACCAAAGAAAGAAAAAACGCTCCATTTTCTCAATCTCCGTCGATGATTCGGTCAAAAACACACATTCTTCCGTGGTAAAAAAGCTGCGACCGATTGCTTCAAAATCAAAATCACAACGTAATTTCTCGACATCGATACCCACAGGCACCTCTGCCAGAGCAAATGCCAGCAAATCATTACCGTAAGACATATTGAAGCAGACAGTACCTTCAGGAAATGCCAATACCGGTTTGCCGTATTTTCCTTTTCTGAAACGGATCTCATAAGGATTTACACCGCAGCGCATCGACAGCAACAGTCTCAGCACGGCGTGTGCGAATATATAACGCTGGCGATCTGAAGCATGATAATACCGATCGGCCACATCCATTTCCACTTGATCCAGCAACGACCAGGCTTCATTACGAAATCGCCCTACATCAAGCCGATGCGCACGAACCGACTCAACGCTGCCCAATGGAGTTACCGCAGTATGATAAGCATCTGCCACAGCATCGCACAAACGATCCAACCGTCTCGGGTTTCCATCCTCCGAAGCATCCAGCAGGAAGCAAAGCGTCTTGACATCCGGCAGCAAAAGCCCCATCAGTGACTCTTTAGCGAATCACGATGGATTTTGACTGATGAATTTGTTAATTTCCTGCTGATTCTTTTCCAGATGATCGCGAATCACTGCTCTATCTTGATCGTTCAGTTTCAAACCAGCCGCAAGCTTAGCCAGAATCGCGGGATTGTAAAAACGAACTGCCGCCGAAAGCACAAACACTTCGTCAACCAAATCTTCCGTAGTACTGGGAGAACAAATATCGGCAATATTGTCTGAACCCATACGCACGTGCACCCCGGCGGCCAGCATTTCCAAAATGCGCGGAATGGAGTTGTAAGTGGGTGTCATAACAGGACGATACATGCGCATCCCGATCGCGGCTGAAGGGCAAACGATCATACCCAAATTGCATTCAACCATGCCGGCAACCAGTGCATTAAAACGCTCTTCATCGTAAGTGGAAGGTGAAATGAGATGCACTGCCCAAACCATAGATTCCCCTGTCGGTGAAACCGGCCAGCCGAATTCGCGCATCGACTGTACTAATTGCTCAGTTCCGGATTCCGTAGGCTCGTTACGCTGATCGGTGTGTACATGCAACGGCTTACCCAATTCTTGCGCAAGCACCAGAAAACGGCGGCAATGCTCATAAAAACCGATGTGAGTCGGATACTCCCGTATGTCGTCAGCTTCCGGTAGCGCGGCCATAAAATCCGCTTGCTTTGCCCCTTCCACCATCAGCTCCCAGCGTACAGGATCTGCATCGTCAAAACCGAAAGGACTGTAAGCCCCCAAGCGCAAATCGATTTGATGTGCTCTTTCTCGCTTGATTTCCTGCATCCATTGCAATGCCTGCAAACCCAACCCATCGGCGGTAACATCGACCAAAGTATCGGCACGAACGGTATTTACCGCGATCATGTTATCGAGAAAGGCATTGACACGCTGTTTAAAATCATCCGGATGGTACGCAAGTCCACTGTGCAGATTCGTTATCAGCGAATGCTTCTTATGTAATGAAATATAAGAAGTATCAAGAATACGGTGGCCTATGCTTTCCATATACACTTCATCGAGCGTTCCGGCACGATCCAAGTGCAGGTGAGCATTGAACATTCCACCCATTTCGCGAATGTGTGAGTCCAGCCTTCGATACCACAAGTGATTCTTTTTACGGTCAATCATGTTACTTTATGCCTTCCATAATTAAAATACTCATCAGGAATCCTTAACGACACACTTGATTTGCAACGGCGTGGAACCTTGATCCTGAAACCAAGTCACCCCTTCTTCGACCAGATCGAGTTCCAATGTCCACAGTCCAGCTGCCGTAGGCGCTTTGACTGATATTTCAAGCTTGGTTTCCGCAGCCGGAGCCACCGAGCCAGGTAAATCGCTACGGCCATCCAGAACACCGACAGCTTTTCCGTCGCTGTCAAGCCAGCGATTGACAAGAAAAATACCACTTTCTTCGGAAGCTTGCCAATAACAAGCGCTAGAATTTTTTACCGTTATCGGGATTAAAACATTAGCGCCGCGAACCATATGAAGTTCCGATGGCCCGATAAGCTTGGCCCGATAAGCTTCTTCGGGCAGATACTGATAATTTGGTTCAGCCTTATCCGTCATCCATGCAGAAAAGTTTCTTTGCTGTGCTTGCTGCATTCTGTCGCGTACAGTATCCATCAACACTTGCACATTAGGTTCACGAAAATATTGCGCATGCTCGCCTGGTACAACGGACATGGAAAAAGGTCCGGTATAGTACTTACGCCAACCGATACTGGGCTGATGAAAATACTTATTCAGTCTCTGCAACGTAAATTCACCCCACAGCATGGCAACCGGGCCATCATATCGCATAGGTATAAATTTCTCCATCACGATCAGCAAAGTAATCTCGTGGCCTAGTGCTTTTAATTGAGTCGCAATCTGGAATGCGATTTTCGCAGCCTGACAATTTCCGCCTATCATATAGGGGCCTGTAGGTTGTGTCTGCAGAATTTCACTCACATAATGTTTTGCCAAAAGATTAATATTATCCTGCGTTTTGACCATAACATAGTTACCGGAGCGCATACCGTAGACCGGTTGATCCGGTCCAAGATACTTGGCGAATTGAGTCAATTCTTGATAACGCTGCAAACACCAAAATAACGCTTGTTTTTTTCCGGTGACGTTCAATCCGACCATAATGGATTCTGGAGTAGTTCGCACACCTTCCCACGATGCCGTGTAAGTGCGCAATCCCCGGTAAATGTCCGGTGGCAAAACAGATCTAGCATCGCCTTTGATCACGTCTTGCTGAACGTTTCGATCGGCATTATCTATTGCCTCAGCCATTTCCGCAACGGTATTTGCATTGATGGCTTGAGGCGGAATGGAGTGTTGCAGCGCTTTTTCAACTTCAACGATCAACTGTACCGAAAGCAGCGAATGACCGCCAAGATCGCGAAAGCGATCATGAATACCAACATCATAGTTCAACCAGAGAACTTTCTTCCAGACCGCAGCCAATTTCTCCTCTAGCGCGTTCCTCGGCGCGACATAGGCGGATGCCAACTGATGGCGATCGATCAACGGCACAGGCAATGCCGCCTTATCTACCGACCCATCCGGCAGCAAAGGCATTTCATCGATCGTAATAAACGATATCGGAACCAGATAATCCGGCAAAGAAGCCTTTGCATGAGCACGAATCGCTTCCAAATCAGGCACATCATGCTCGTTCAACACCAGGTACACAACCGGCCTGCCCGATGCGGAATTGATCACTGCCGCGGCTCTGTCAATTTGCGAGTGTGCCGCCAATGTTTCTTCAATTCTTTGTTCCGCACCGCCGAAGCGAGGAAAATCACTCAACAACCGATCGGGATTGGCAGCAATCAGATTCAACACCCGACCAAATCCCTTAAGAAATCGGTCTATGGTCTTGTGCCCAAAAATACCTGCATTAAATTCCAATACACCGTAGAGAACTCCTGCATCGTTCTCGATATACATAGCCAACTCAAAATCCGAACCTTCTTTACGAATATTTATCGGTTCGGCCTTAATTTCAGGCAGATCCAAGCGGCGACTGGTTGTATCCTGATAAGAAAACATCGCCCGCGTCAGCGGTGTGCGTATCAGATTCGGTTGCTGCGCCAAGTGCTGCAACGGCAAATTCTGGTTATCGTAAGCTTCTACCGTCAAGCGACGCAATTGCCCCACTAGCGCTCTAAATGTGAGTTTAGCCGACAAATCGCCGCGTATCACCACCACATTGTTGAAATAGCCGATCATCTTTTCCAAATCGGCGTTATCGCGACTCGCTGTCGGTGAACATACCAGCAGGTCTTCTTGTCCGGAGAAGCAACGCAATAAAACCTGAAAAGCTGCGAGCAAAGTGACATAAAGACCGGCATGCTCTTTGCGGCTAAATTCTTCCAGTTCTTTCGACAGCTTGGCGGGAATCTCGAACTGTACCACCCCGGCCCGCCCTTTCTCCGACACTCGAGCTCGATCGTTAGGCACCGCTAACGCCGGAACATCACCTTCCAGTCGCTTGCTCCAATAAGCCAACTGACGCTGCAGATTGCGTTCGTCAAGAAATTGGCGCTGCCAAGCGGCAAAATCTGCAAATTGAATCGACAACGGCGCAACAAAAGCCGCTTCATCATTATTTGCCGCATATGCTTGATAGCCATTTGCCAGCTCGGCAAGAAATACAACCTTAGATAACCCATCAAAAATAATATGATGCATGATCAAGGAAAGTACGTGGCGGCGAGCCCCCAGACGGAAAAGGCGTGCACGCCAAAGCGGACCCTTGAGAATGTCGAAGGGCTGGCGTGCTTCGGCCTGGAGAATCCGCATCACCTCACGTCCGGCACTTTGTTTGGACAATTTGGCCAAATCCCTGCCTATTTCGGTGACCGGCAATATCAGCTTCGCATCGGGCAGTATGACTTGTCTGGCACTGGCCAGATCCTCGCCAGGAAAAATTGTGCGCAAAATTTCATGCCGGTGCTGTATTTCCACCAAGCTACGCTCCAACGCTTTGATGTTGAGAGGGCCATTGAGCAAAAAAACCGTCGGTACATTGTACAAGCTGCTGTCAGGTTCCATCCTGGCCAACGACCAGATGCGCTCCTGGCCATAGGTCAGAGGAATGGTATTTTCCCGTGGAAACGGCTTAATCTTATGAACCGATTCTGGTGTGCTCTCGGTTTTGGACAGAAACGCGATCAATTCCGGTTTGCGCATGCGCAATTGCGCCTGCAGCGCTTCGGTGAGAACTTGATCCGGCGCATTGATGCGTAATTTTCCTTCCTCCGCCCAGATCTTTACATCGAGCTGCGCCAGCTCGGCCAGAAAATCCTCGACAGAACTCACAACTCTATTTCCTTTCTGCCACGAACACCTGCCACGGTCTCAAAATAACCCAGCGAGGTAGCTAAGCTGACTGTTTCATCAGCTAGAAAATCAATCTCATAAGATGATTTCCATTGATCAGCTACCGCAGGATCAATTTTTTTATGTTGATGAAATTTAGGATCACCGATCATGCGAGATACTTCATGAATGCCATCCGTCATCCGATGCTGCTTTTGCTCCTGGGGATTTAACATTCCCGGAGCAAATTCCAATCCGACTTTATCGCAAAACATCCGCATCTCGCGTTCCGGCTGATTCACCAAATCCTCAAATTTGACACGGAATTGCCTTTCAACCGGGATGTCTTGCAGGAACCGAAGGATATTCTGATTCAAGATGAGCCAGATCATTTCGGCCAACTGCTTGCGGCTATATGGCAACGCATCCAGAGTGCCGGCTTCGTTTCCGACTAAGCGTGGATACCAAAGTTGTTCCAGTTTGGCTTCCTCGAATGAACGTATCATTCCATAAGGATGCCGCTGCAAATAAATATAAAACGGATTCTCAAAGTAAGCTTCTGCGCGCTGCAGCGTCTCCAGATCAATTGCATAAGCCGGTGTTTTGTCCACTAGAATACGATCACCCAGCCACTCCTGCATCATTCGGTAGTAATCTTGAATCGGGCATTGCTGATCCTCCAGTCGGGTCACAAGTTGCTGGATTTCCTCTAACGATTGATTGTGTATTTGCATCAAGGCGCGAACATTGCCTTCCAATTGAAAACGTTGCGATCCCGAATACCATGCCTTTCTATCCGCTAGCGTATTGAACGACAGCAAATAAAGTTCCGGTGGTGAAAACAAGCGCGGGTGCCCAGCCAGCATCACACGCAACAACGTTGATCCGGAGCGTGGCGGACTCAGCACAAAAATAGCGCGCGGATTTTTTTTCGTAACCTGTTTTGTCACCGGAGAAGGGTGTGAAATGGCTGTACGCAGCCGTTGGATCATTTCTGTGGTAACCCTGGCGCCCGTGACTTGCGGTGCAACATATTCACCAAGCATTCTCGCCACCAACTCGGAATAATGCAGGCGCAGATATTTTTCATAACCCGCCAGGGTCGGCGCGTCAAACAGTGACGATACATAAATG
The DNA here is from genome assembly GCA_002435335.1 of Nitrosomonas sp. UBA6494. Classification (GTDB taxonomy): domain Bacteria; phylum Pseudomonadota; class Gammaproteobacteria; order Burkholderiales; family Nitrosomonadaceae; genus Nitrosomonas. The sequence continues at coordinate 3,680 of DJMI01000171.1, read as the reverse complement.
GTATCGCCCCATTTTTGCTGCAGCTCATTGATAAAACTGGCTGCCTTAAGCGAATCGCCACCCAGTTGAAAGAAATCATCCTGCATGCCGACCTGCTCGATTTTGAGTATTTTTTCCCACATGGCGGCCAGCATTTTGGCAAGTATCGACTGAGGCGCTTCATAGGCGGGGCGCACATTCATTTCTTCGCCTCCGCTGCCATACATCTCGGTCAACAATGTACGCTGTAATTTGCCGTTTTTCCGTGGAATTTTGTCCACAAAGCGGAGCATTCTCGGGATTTTGAAGAATGCCAAGCGTTCGCGCAGAAAAGCCTGTAATGCATCCTTAGTTACGGCTTCTCCCGACTTCAGAACCACCAACGCTCCGACATCTTCCCCGAGCGACGGATGAGGCACGGCAAAACAAGCCGCATCGGCAACCGCCGCATGCGATAACAAAACCTGATCGATTTCTTGCGGCGTTACCTTTTCTCCGCCGCGATTAATCATATCTTTTATCCTACCCTTAAGATAAAGATAACCTTCTTCATCGAAATACCCGAGATCGCCGGTATGAAATCCTGCAGCGGTGAACAAGCGTGCATTTTCATCGATCTCGTTTTCGTAACCCTGCAACAAATTCTCACCGCGCACCACAACCTGACCAAGGCAATTATGCGAAAGCTGTCGATCCTGTTCGTCGACGATGTTAACTTCCATCCCTACCGGCAATCCGACAGAGCCTGGTTTGCGTTTGCCGGGCGGTAATGGATTACTGGTAATGACGCCGGCGGTTTCGGTCATGCCGAATATTTCAATCAGCGGCAGCGAAAATTTTTGTTCAAAATCGGTCATCAACTCCACCGGAAGCGGTGCCGACACGGATCGAACAAAACGCAAATAATGCGTTTTCACAGATTCGGGAAAATTATCCAGATTTTGCAAAATTTCCCTGGTCATGACTGGAACCGTCTGTGTCCAAGTCGGTTTCAATTCTTTAATATCACGAAAAAAATCCGGTGCAGAAAAACTGGAAGCGCAGATTACCGAACCACCTGATAACAGCGGAGCCGCCAGCACATCTATTATTCCTCCGATATGAAACATCGGTAGAAAATGCAATACCCTGTCTTCCGGCTGTAAATTAAGAGACCGGCACAAATTATTTGCCGAGACGAGTAAATTCCGGTGTGTCAGCGGCACAATTTTAGGTCGCGACGTCGTACCCGAAGTTTGCAAAATAAGCGCATGACTGGACGCATTCGGCAGACTGATCGATTTACTTGTATTTTGCGGTTTGATTGCGTCATTTTTAAGCGAAAACTCTCCTGCTGCTCTCGTTTGCGAAGTCACAACCTCAATCACTGGGATACCTGTTTTTGCTGCTTCAATACGTGCCGGATGATCCTCGCCTGCGAGGATCAGCAAAATTTTTGGCTTAAACCGGGAAAAACACGAAGCAAATTCTGCTTGTTTGTAATCGGGATTCAATGGTACCGCGACTGCGCAAGCCATCACCGATAAACACGTTGACGCCAATTCCGGGCCATTTGGCATTACGATAGCAACGCGATCAACCGCACTCACCCCCATTGCATGCAAATCGTTCCCGCATTGTTTGATTTGTTTTCCTAGTGCTGCATAAGTAAGCGGTTGTCGTGCATGAGCGAGCAACGCTACCGCCTCGGGATTTTGTGAAATCTGCGCTTCAATTCCGGCAAAGATCGTTGCAATCATCCGATTTCTTCACTCCAACCCAAATAAGCTTTCAGTTCATGGTACAAAGCTTCATTCATCTCGTTTGCTTGGCGCTGTATCGGTGGAGCAGGAATTTCCATATCCGATTGTTCAAGAGCTAGATGTTTCAATACTTTACGACATTCTACACCGTAATCCTTTACCAAATCTTCATACCAGATTGTATGAACCTTGAGATTTGCTGTTTCTATCAATTGCTCCCAACCTCGATCATCCCCGGCTACTACTTGCAACGCGCGAACACATGCAAATGGATGAATCTTGATTGCTTTTCTTTCAGTATTGCGTGCGTCTTCTGAACTCCAGATCTGCGTATGTTGCCCGATCGCTTGAGAAATCGCTTGTCGTAACTTATCGCGCCGACGGATCCAAATCAAATGATTGAAACGACTCAGCATAGCCAGCATGTTTTTGTTCGGTTTACTGGCTTGGAAAGCGTGCAACATTTGATAAAAATGCAACTTCATACCGAATACGCCATTCGGTGAGGTACGACGCATTTCCATCCTTTTCATGAAAGCAATGAGCGACATATTCGAATCACCTGATCGTTCGCGCTCTATTTGCAGTAGCGGCGGATTGAAATATTCCTGCGGATCTCCGGCACCCCTTGTTTCATACAACATTCGACCAAGCAACGTACTTCCGGAACGTGGACTGGAAAGAATACAATAGCGTTTAGTAATTGGATATGGCTGGGAGAAATCCCGTTCCAAACTCATTTCACGTCTATTTTTGTCGGAAACCGGGATTGTTTTTTTTCTTTCCATGCTAGCAAAAGCCATAATCGGAATCGCAATCGTTATGATTGCAATTATCACACACTAATTTATTTTCTTTTTTTATTGCGGCTTGCAGTACGCGCTTGCTTACGCGCCAATGCCATTTTGACCACATTGTTTAACGTAGTCGAATTCGTTGGTGATGATTTTGCCACTTTTTTACTAGCACTCACAACAGGCCCGACAACTGCAAGGAATCGGTCAACATTATGCATCACATCGTGCTTGTTCGCTTCGGACTCGGCTTTCTTGCATAAATCTTGAGCATAGATCCCATCAAACCAGATGCGCTTAATTTCGTCTAACCACTCTCTCGCTGTAGCTTCATCGGCCGGTTCCCCACGTTTTTCCCTTACAGCCTCAGGCAAATCCAATATAACGCCGCCTTCACCCACAAGCTCAGACGAACCACCGGTGTTACTGGCAATGATGGGAATACCGTTTATCAATGCTTCCGCAATGACACGTGCACCACTTTCGTGCCACGTCGAAGGCAAAAGAAGAGCCTTTGTAGTGGCATAGACCGGACGCATGTCTTTTTGATGTCCGATAATTTTTACGTTCGGAAAATCTTCTGGATTAAATTTAAGTACGTTTAAGGCTGTCGCCCAGCGCCCACGACTTTGCACCACCAAAAATTTGATTTCCGGACACTCTTGCGCCGCCAGCTTGGCTAATGGCATGAAAACATTAACGCCTTTCTCAAAGCTGGGATTGATAAATGTAATGTAATCTGGTTTTCTTACTGTGGCTTTGATTAAATTTGGATCGATAAATTTTCCAATCGGATGGCATTCAAAACCAAACCTTTCTTTGTACATGTCCGCTGTTGCTTGAGTATCGGTTACGATAACTGATACATAGCGGAAAGTCGATTTATCTTTATAAGATGCATTGACCAAATAAAATACCACGGGTATGCCCGCCTCCCGAGCTTCCCGCATGATGGTCATCTCTAATAACAAGCCACCCCAGAGGATGATCATATCCGGCCGAAGCTTGATCAAGGTACGATAAAGATTCAAATACCTTTCTTGCTCGTCAGCGGTCATTTTTATGCGCTGTGTTGATTCTGTTTTGACGATGATATGTTCCACACCCAGAACCATCGTCCGCAGAATTTTCTTATCTTTCTGTTGTTCGCCCGCCTTTAAAACGT
>DJMI01000052.1 GCA_002435335.1 Nitrosomonas sp. UBA6494 | reverse complement strand
AGTTTATTTGTTCTCTACACTCCATGAGCTGTTACTTGTTATCCCAGTAACCGTCATCGGTAAATTGGAATCGATAAAGGTATATTCGCTGTGCCTCAATAACTCAAATTGCCCGTTCTCAACATTGCTAGCTAAAACAAAACCGATTTTGAAATCATCAATCCCGGAAGCCTTTGCAAGCATACTTTCCAGTTTCTGGGCAAGTTCTGCGGGTATAAACTTATCGCCTGACGATGCACGGGTATCTTGATTGATTTGCCTGCAAATTAAGTCTGTGCGCGCATCAATATTGATGTAATTACAAAATTCGTATCCTTTAATGCCGGTAACGCCAGCAACCGTAATTGAAGAGATTTTTTTCAACACGGCCGAATCGGCTGCTTTCTCCATTTCGGCATGCTGATTCATCAACAACACTTTCTTGCCATTCCGGCTATCGACAAAAACAATTTGCGCAAATTGAAAACCCAGGAGCTCTGCCAATTCATCGGAAACATCTAGTGAGAGCTTTTGCGGTGCTACTGCATTAATTTGTTGCGCGGCACTATTTGCAGATAAAATAAATAACAGAAATAAATTTAATATTAATAGTAATTTGTTGCTTGGCATGCTGTTTCTCCTTTAGAAATTAAACGTTACACGAGCAAAAATCGTGCGGCTGGGGATAAATCGCGGATTAATCAATTCCGGGGTCATAAAATTGGCGTTTCGATACAAAAAATGCTCATCGAACAAGTTTCTGCCTTCCAGACTGACAATTCCGCGACGATTCGGTAACCGGAAACCGACCGATGCATCGACTAGAAAAAATTTATCGATTCCCTCATTCAAAATTCCTTTGCGATCGACTTCCTGACGAACAAACGTGCCAGTTACATTGGCAAAGAATCCTTGTGGATTGAAATAATCGATACCGGTAGGAATGCTGAGCGTGTCAATTTGGTGGGGACCAGCATTGGTTTCGGCACGTGAAAATTTTTCAAACTGAATCTCGCTTTTGGCCGTCCATCTTGTATCCAATAACCGGTAAACATAACCTCGGTACAACTGTTCTTTTTGATTTTCTAAGCCATTGCCACGAAGAAAATGTATGGGCACGTATAAATCACGATCTGAAACTTCAAAACCGCTGAATAATTTGTTACCAAACTGCGTGTCCATACCAATTCCCATGCGACGGGATTTAGTGCCGTTTAAATCATCAAATAATTGAGTAAAACCGGCGACCTGAGTTGGTTCGATAGTTTGTTGAGTGGCAAGCGGTGCCTTAAGTGTTTCCAACCAAGCCATACGTAATCGGACGTGATTGGTAAGGTTCCATTGCAAGCCAAATTTTGGATTGAATCCATCGGTTTGGTAATCACTTTCCTTGTAAGTATCGTAGCTAAATCCAGCCGTTGCATTGATGCCGGGATTGATATTCAAGTTGGTGTAAATATAACCATTCGTTTTGTCACGATTAAAATTTGCGGCTAAGCAGCAGCTCGTCAAGTTTTCCCCTCTCCGATTAACGTCGATACGATAAGCACCCGAGCCCGCAATCAGATTAAACCTATGATTTATAAACTGATATTGCGCTTCAGTTTGGTAGCCTTCATTCTTCTCAAGCAAGGTATTATTCAACGCCCCGATGAAATCTCCGCTGTTTCTATTGATATATTGGCCCGATGCAATAATGCTTTGAGTGGGTGTCAGTTGATACCGCGCACCGGCGCGAACGGTATCTTCATCGATTTTTCGACGCGTCTGATTTTGCGGCGCTTGGAGGCTGGTCGAATCGCGCTCGAAATCCAGCAGTAAATTGCCGTGATGCGTTGAGCGGGTGCGAACCTCGGTTTGGATATTTAATTTCGACGTCAATGCATGCTGAAAAAAAGCATTGAGAATATCGTGATTCTGATCGTTGTTCTTTCGGAAACCATTGGTTTCATAATGAAATTGACCCAAGCTGATCGATGTGCGTTCACTGACCTTCGAAAACACAACTTCATTACCCAGGCTACCATTATTACCGACAATACCGGATGTAACCAACTGCGGTTTACTGCGTTCCATCAGTGGCGTGAATTCATTGAAACCGGGTGACGACGGTCCCGTATTGGTTATGATATTAAGATCGGCCACAGCCATATGCGGTTGTACCGGATTGACGTTAATCGGTTGCAACAGCTGAGCTTGCAATAATTCGCTGACACGAGCAGCTTCGTGACGTGGGATGTTGGCATAAGTGTCCGATAAGAAACGATGCGCTGAATGATTTGCCGGATCAAAGCTCAAAGATTTCGCGGTTTCCATTACTGCGCGCCTTTCGAATCCCAAATTTTCAAAAATACGGGCTAAGCTGGAACCTCTGGCTGCTTCATCGCGATCCAGCAATAACTTGGATCGGTATACCGCTCGATTTTCGTTCAGTTCAATCGATTTCTGAATATCCCTTAAAGCTTCAATCGGTCGATTCTGTGTTTGTTTTTGTATGGCGTCATAAAACCACGGCGTAGGATCGTTAGGATCCCTTTCTTTGGCAAGATCGAACTGAGTGGCTGCAAGCGGGTAACGCTTTTCTTCAAAATACGCTTTACCCAAGTAACTGCGAATAAGTGAATTGGCGGGATCAAGGCTGGCGGCAATTTCCAATTCAATACGACCGGGTTCGAGACTGCCTTGGCGTATCAATGCAATACCTAAACCAAGTCTTGGCATCGGGTCAGCTTGATCCAAGATAATGGCTTGGTGAAAAAAGTCTTTTGCTGCTTTGGTATCCATATTAAGCAAATGCGCAAAGCCCAAAATGGTTTGAGTCTTAGCTAAACTCGGATTCAAGCTGACCGCGCGCCGTGCGGCATCCAATGCACGATCCAAATCTCCGAGCGACATGTGTAATTCAGCTGAACGCGCCCACGCCAATGCATGCTGTCCATCCAATGTAACCGCTTTCTGTGCGCTGTCGAGCGCCGCCTCGATTTCGAAATGCGCCTGTTGTGCGTAAGAAAGCACCAAATAAGCGGCGGTTGACATAGGGTTTTGCATTATTGCTTGATTTGCCAGCGTAAGCGCTCGCTCTTTGTCGTTTTGTACAATGGCAATGAGTGCCAGCAAAGCGCGCGCATCGCTATCGTTGGGGTTCTGCAGCAACATGCGTGAAATCAATGCTTGAGCTTCATCGACTTGACCCGACTCAAGAATAAAGCCTGCTTGTTGTATCAAAGCTTGTGATTCAGATGCGCCTCTGTGTGACCAAATATCGGAAGGAGCAGGATAATATAGCGACCACTGTACCGCATCGGTTGGATTGATAATGAAGTTTTTGCTGGGGGCTTTACCTTTGTAGGCAACCGCTACTTCATGGTCGTGTAATACCACACTGCCCGATTCGTTATAGACCGACACACGGCCTTCATCCACAACGACCTCGGTATTGTCAGACCGTACTTCGATTGAAAACTCAGTACCTTCCACGCTGGCATTGACGAATGGTGTTTTAATCCGAAAAGGCTTGGGCGTACGCGTAATGACATGGATCGCACCTTCGAGCAAATCCATCAACCATGTACTCTTTTCTTCCGTTATATCCGGAAAGCTAATGCTGGTTTTCTGATCGAGTCGCAACATACTCTCATTCCTTAATCTCAGCGCCGCACGGCTGCGTGAGCGGGCACGCACCGTATCACCAGCACAAAGCATCGAATCCATTCCAGCCAATTCCCAGTTTGCATCTTGGGCACGGCGTATTTCGATGGTCCCTTGTGCGGAAACGATACGACCCATCTCAAATTTGCACGTTGATGATGCGAGCGATTCATTGGCAAACATTCCCAATGTAGCTAGTGAAACAACAAAAGCTATGAAAATGAAGGAATATTTGTCATTCAAATTAAACACAAGTCGTCGGCATATTTTTAAGGTTGATCTTTTTGTGCGCGAGGAACGCAATCCTATTATCCCTAGGAATCCGGCAATAGATTGGATTGATGATGCAAAAAGATCAAATATCAAAGCATCCGATTCAGGGGCAAATAAATAATTGTAAAAACAATTAGAAAAAACCAGCTTGCCACTAAGGTTACGACGCAGTTTAGTTTGGAAATTTGCATTTGTATGTGATAAAACGCACATGAATATCAACATGAATAGATTTGATTGCAAGGTAAAATAAAGATCCTTATCCGGTGCAGCCAAGCGAATAATTAATAAATATACAAAATAATATGCGGGAAGTTGTAATTTTAAGCGGTATTCGTACCGCCATTGGTGATTATGGCGGTGCATTGAAGCCGATAGCGCCGGTCGATTTAGCTGCCAGCGTGGTGCGGGAAGCAATGCTTCGCGCCAAAGCAGATCCTGAAGAAGTCGGGCATTTGGTTTTTGGCAACGTTATCCACGGTGAAACGCGTGATATGTATTTGGCGCGCGTAGCGTGCATTCAGGGTGGTTTGCCGCAACATACGGCCGCATTGACAGTTAACCGGCTGTGCGGAAGCGGTTTACAAGCAATCATCTCGGCAAGTCAAAGTATTTTGCTGAACGATACCGATGTCGCCGTAGCCGGCGGCGCGGAATCGATGAGCCGAGGCGGTTACCTGCTCCCGGCGCTGCGTTGGGGGCAACGCATGAACGATGGTGGTACTGTGGACATGATGGTTGGCGCATTGACCGATCCGTTCGATCAAGTACACATGGGGGTTACCGCTGAAAATATTGCGGCAAAATACCAGATCAGCCGCGATGAGCAAGATGCCTTTGCAGTAGAAAGTCATCAACGCGCGGTGCAAGCGATCAACAATGGTTATTTCAAGACACAAATTTTACCGATCGAAATCCCAGTCAAAAAATCAACGACGATTATATTTGATACCGACGAGCATCCGAGGCAAGATACCAATGTTGCCGCATTGACTAAATTACGCCCGGTTTTTCAGCAAAACGGCACCGTAACGGCAGGTAATGCATCGGCAATCAGTGACGGTGCGGCAGCGCTAGTGTTGATGGAAAGCCGTGCTGCGGAAAAACGCAACTTGCAACCGATGGCACGACTGGTTTCTTACGGTCATGCAGGCATCGATCCGCAATTCATGGGAATGGGGCCGGTACCCGCGGTACAAAGCGCGCTACGACGCGCCAATCTGAAAGTTGCTGACATGGATGTAATCGAATCCAACGAAGCATTCGCGGCACAAGCCTGTGCAGTAGCAAAAGAACTGCAATTCGATCCGGCCAAAGTGAATCCCAATGGCGGCGCCGTAGCTTTAGGTCATCCAATCGGCGCAACCGGCAGTATTCTAGTTGTCAAAGCATTGCATGAGCTACAGCGCCGCGGCGGAAGGTATGCGCTGGTAACCATGTGCATCGGCGGGGGCCAAGGTATCGCGGCCATTTTCGAAAAGATTTAACAGATCGTTGAGATACGTTTTCGAAGCAACCGATGCAAGGCATGCCAATTAAATGAGTATTTTAAGCCCATTCCTAATACCGCTGCGGCAATTCAGATAAATTTCAAAGGTTTGTTAATCATCATTACCGCCTTCCGTGCAGTAGCGCACCCATATCCTGTGGCCTGAGCATCTTGAATTGAACGCTTTGGTAATTTCTCGAAATATACGTTTGAGAGACTTCGGCATCACTGATCTTTTGAATGGCATCGATTTCTGAATCATTCACTATCTGTGTTATGCATGCTTGAAAGAATCTAAAAATCAATCATGCGCAGGTCTCTGTCGTCGTCGTTTTACTGATTGCTTCCATGAAACGACATGAATTACTTCTTCGAAATGAGTTTGTTTTGCCAGTAATAACAAAAAATACTGAAAAAGCAGATTTTTAAAATTAAGTAAGAATATTTGCTTTTCAATTTGGATGAATAGAACGAGGAATTAACATGACAACAACGATTAATGGAACCGCAGGAAATGATGTGCTTAACGGCGATATCAATCCGTTAGACTTGAACGATCAAATTTTTGGTTTGGCGGGCATCGATACGCTGGATGGACTAACCGGCGATAATATTTTGGATGGCGGCGAAGATACCGATTATCTATACGCGCAATCTTCTGAAGGCAAGAATACGCTTATCGGGGGTTTGGGCGACGATATCATCTTTCTCCAAAATTCAACCGGTGATAACCACGCAACTGGTGGCGAAGGTAATGATTATATTTATGCCACGTCGTCGACCGGCAATAACATTCTGGTTGGCGATGCCGGAAACGATTGGCTCGATGCTGCCAATGCCACTGGTGACAACAGCTTAGGCGGTGGAGATGGTGACGATTTTCTATTTACTTTTGGCTCACCTTCCACAACGAACAATAGCTTGGATGGTGGTAACGGCAGCGATTATTTGAGCATCGGTTTAGGCAACACGATTGTAATTGGCGGTGCCGGATTGGACATTTTGCAAGGAGACTTCAGCAACGCAACCAGCGGTGTTGTGATGTCATTGGATGCCTCCAAAACGAATGGCACGCTTGCTACCGTCGAGGATACCGTTATTTTCACCAGTATTGAGCAATTTGACCTTAGCGGAACCGCTTTCGATGACATTTTGATCGGTGGAGACGACCGTGATACGTTATATACCGGAATATCGGGTAACGATCTGTTGAACGGCGGGGCCGGCATGGATGTGCTATATGCCTACTGGTCTTTTGGCAATAGCACGCTGATCGGCGGATTGGGTGATGACGGCTTATCCGCTTATGGATCCGCCGGCAACAACATGTTAAGCGGCGAGGATGGCGCAGACTTCATCACGGCTGAATGGTCTTCCGGTAACAATACGTTATCCGGTGGCGTTGGAGATGATACTTTGACGGTTCATTCTTCCACGGGAAATAATTATCTGGATGGCGGACAAGGTAACGATGTGTTGAATGCACAGTTTACCTCCGGTGCCAATATCCTCATCGGTGGCGGTGGAGACGACATACTCGACGCACAAGGTTCTTCCAATACCAGTCGTAACTTGCTCGACGGCGGCAGCGGCAATGATTTTCTCAGCGTCGGCTTGGGTGAAACCAATGCAATCGGTGGTGACGAAGTCAGCGGCAGCGGCGGCTTTGATAAATTGCAAGTGCTGTTCTTCGGTGGCAATGAAGGCAATGTTGCAACCGATGGCATCGTAATGACGCTTGCAAACAACAAGCGCGATGGCTCGATTGTTGCAGGAACGGATAAAGTTATTTTCAAAAGTATTGAACAATTCACTATTTATGGCACAGCCTACAACGATACCATGCTCGGTGGTAATGGAGACGATGTGCTTGATGGCAACGGCCTGGGTGGTAACGACTATTTCGATGGCGGCAGCGGCAATGATACGTTGTCCGCTTTTTCGTTTGGCGATCTGGCCAGCAGCAGCACGCTGATCGGTGGCGACGGTAACGATACGCTATCGGCAGGAGGATTCAATAGCGGCAATAATCGGCTGGAAGGCGGAAACGGCAATGATACGCTGTTTGTCGGTTCATCGTCTGGTAACGATATCCTGCTTGGTGGCGCCGGAAGTGACACCCTGACCGGCGTTGAAGGAAGTAACACACTCGATGGCGGCGATAATGACGACACTCTCATCAGCGCAACTGCACAAAGCTTTATCATCGGCGGAAAAGGAAACGATACGATACAGTTGGGCATGTTTGACGGTGTAACCGATACGGTCAGCTATACAATCGGTGATGGAACCGATGTCGTTTATGAATTCGCCCGGGGTGTCGGCGGTGATGTTATTTCCTTTAACCAAATTGATGCGATCGATGTCGTCACAGACGGTGTGTCGACTTACTTAACAGTAAGCGATGACGTTGCCGGCAATAAACACTTCGGAGAAGGGCAAGTTTTGGTGACATTGGAAGGTATCTCCGGCATTACTGAAACGGACATCGGGATCAATTTGATAGGTAGCAACTTCTTCTTTTCTTAACGAAATGCTGATTAATTTACGGCACGAGCGAACCCCCACCTCTCTTACGTGACTTGTTTCGTGCGCCGGATTAATCAGCGTTTCCCTTGATCGCTTTTCGATCGCATAAAGCGCGGCGAAATACACTTGCGGCGGCGTATTTCGCCAATTATGCCCGAATGGTTCTGCGGCAAATATCAACTACTTGAGAAAAATGAAATCAAGATATGCTCCATTTTTGTATCCGACCCTTTGGGTTCTAAAGTGCCGTGAATCAAAATTATTTTCGTATTCTTCCGTATTCTTCTTGAATCGGCCCTACTGCACTCTTCATGTGAATATACATAAATCTCAATTATTTGGGATCAGTAGTGTCCGGCTAAAAATCGAATAAATTTAGTTGATTAGCTTGTAAGGCTTGTTTTAATGGATTTTTCTCAAAAACAGAGACCGATAAAATCTGTAGCAAAGTGTAGAGTGAGGTATCAAGCTGAAGCTCCTTTGTAACAATAGCGATCAGAACATAGGTGGAGATAGCACACCAGATTTGTGTTTTGACGGCGTTTTCGCTATTGCCGATGAAACGCTTGATGCGCAGATGTTGCTTGATCCACTTGAAGAACAACTCAACTTGCCAGCGGCTTTTGTACAGTGACGTAATCGTCATTGCAGGCAGTGCCGTGTTGTTGGTTAGGAATACCAATGTTTTGCCGGTTTCGGGATCTTTGAAGCGAATGTGTCTGAGTTGTTCGGGATAATTCTGCGAGATGCGAAGGCCGTCGAGCGTGATTCGCTGATCGCAGATGATGCCGGAACTTCGATCGACTTTCAGCGAATATACTCTATGTGCTTCCATTCCACGCTTGGCGCGAGTCACAAAAAATGCTCCTGATTGATGCAGTGTGAACAGACGACTGAAATCCAGATAACCCCGATCCATCACGTAAAAAGCCCCCGCTTCAAAAGACGCGGATTCAATTTCGAAGTGCA
>DJMI01000032.1 GCA_002435335.1 Nitrosomonas sp. UBA6494 | reverse complement strand
GAATGGAATAAACCAAGATAATCAAACGGTTCCGTAGTTTTACATAACATAGAAATTTAATTCTTATAATTTTTTATATAAAATTGCATAAGATTACTGACAATTGATTAAAAATAAATTAGCATTAATGTCCCTGTGTACAGCACAGGATTTACCAGCCTCGTATAACTAAATGAAGATAAAAAATAATCATGAAAGAAAACACAGCTCGATACAACATATCGGCGCTTCATGCATCAGCCTCGGATGCTTGCGCGCTACTCAAAATCCTCGCTAACCAAGATCGATTAAAGATTTTATGCGAACTCAGCAAAGGTACTCGTAACGTCGGTGAACTGGAAGACTTATTGGATATCCATCAGCCAACACTATCTCAGCAATTGACGGTGTTACGTGAAGAGAACCTGGTTGCAACAGAACGCAAAGGCAAATACATCTACTATAGCTTAGCAAGCCAGGAAGCAGCTAAGGTGATGGAAACTTTGTCCTATCTGTACTGCGGCAATCAAGCTGCCTGAAACGTAATCGGATTTAACCGATTAGCAGATAAAAGGAAGTAAATTTGACTTTTCAGAGTACCAAGATAGACCATCGGTTATCGGTCTGCGGGCAAATTAGTATTGATGACATTTCCGAAATAGCCGCTGTCGGTTATAAGTCAATCATTTGCAATCGTCCCGATCTCGAAGGCGGCGCAACTCAGCCAACCAGCGAGGTATTGGAAAAAACAGCGCATTCGTTGGGAATTACGTTCGCTTATTTGCCCGTCAAGAAGGGAGGCTTAACCGCCGAGAGGGTTGCCGCTTTTCAGAAATTGATGAACGAATTACCCAAACCGGTATTGGCATTTTGCGCTTCCGGCATGCGTGCCGCTGCTCTTCACCAGATGAGCCAGCAATTGGATCAGAAGGATCAAAACGATACGGACGAAGAAGAGTCGGTAGTAGCGGCTTGCAATTGGGGCAACGCCTTCGATATTGTTGTGATCGGCGGCGGATCGGCAGGTATCGGCGTTACCGCCAGCTTGCTTAAGCGTCGACCGGCATTGCGCATCGCCATTATCGAGCCTAACGATAAGCACTATTATCAGCCGGGTTGGACTTTGGTCGGTGGTGGCGCTTATGACATAACGCGCACGGTAAAGCCGATGGCGGAGGTAATTCCTAAAAACGCCGAGTGGATACAAGTTGCCGCAGTCGGCTTCGAACCGGAGCACAATCACGTCAAATTGGCGGATGGCCGTGTGATCGGCTACCGTCAATTAGTGGTTTGTCCGGGTATTCGCACGGCTTGGGAAAAGATTGAAGGATTAGAGGAAACGCTGGGCAAAAATGGCGTTACTTCCAATTACCGTTATGATCTGGCACCTTATACTTGGGAGTTGGTGCGCAAGCTCCGCAGCGGCAAAGCAATTTTTACGCAACCGCCGATGCCGATCAAATGCGCAGGTGCGCCGCAAAAAGCAATGTACCTGTCATGCGATTACTGGCAACGCGAGCACTGCTTAGCGGACATTCGAGTTGAATTCAATACTGCAGCCGCCGTACTCTTCGGTGTCGCCGATTTTGTTCCACCGCTGATGGAATACGTGAAGCACTACCAGGCGGAATTGATTTTTAATTCCAATCTGGTAAGAGTGGACGGCGAACTGAAGCTTGCTTACTTCGAAATTAAAAGTGCTGACGGAACCATCACCCGCGAAGCAAAGCCTTTTGACATGCTGCATGTAACTCCTCCGCAGGTTGCACCTGATTTTCTGCGCAACAGTCCTTTGGCGGACGCAAACGGTTTTTGCAAGGTCAATGAAAAAACGCTACAGCATACCGATTATCCGAATATTTTCTCGCTGGGTGATGCTTGCTCGTCACCGAATACCAAAACAGCCGCCGCCGCCCGCAAGCAAATTGTCGTGGTAGCGGAAAATATCCTGGCAGCCAAAGAAGATCGCGAATTGACGACCATTTACGATGGATACGGCGCATGCCCGTTGACTGTAGAAAACGGCAAAGTCATTTTGGCCGAGTTTGGTTTCGGCGGTAAACTGCTACCGACTTTCCCGCTTGATCCGATGGTACCGAGAAAGCTCTATTGGTATTTCAAAACCACTGTCTTTCCCTGGGTCTATTGGAATTGCATGCTCAAAGGCAAAGAATGGCTTGCCCGTCCGGGCAAATAAACTTGTATTGAAACGGTGGAACTTCTACTGATCAGCATTTTCCTGGGTGCTCTGATCGGTTTGGTCTTGGCATTGACCGGTGCCGGCGGCACTATTGTCGCCGTACCGTTGCTGATGTTCGGTTTTCACTTGACCATCGCTGAGGCTGCACCGATTGCATTGCTTTCCGTAAGCCTGTCCTCTGCGATAGCCGCCGTACTTGCACATCGGCAAGGTAAGGTACGTTACCGTGCAGCAGGATTTATCGCAGTAACCGGCATGCTAACCTCGCCTTGCGGTATCTGGTTAGCGCAGAAACTGCCCAATACCCCCTTGATCATTTTGTTCGCCCTGATGCTATTTTATGTCGCGTTCAATATGCTACGGCATAACAAGGCACAACAAGTCAGTGCGAATGCGTCAGCCGATCAATCAACAATCCCTTGCCGGTTATCCTATGTACAGAATCGGCTGATATGGAATTGGCCGTGCGCTCGCGCTCTGGCACTCGCAGGGGCAACAACCGGGTTCTTGTCGGGATTGCTCGGCGTCGGTGGCGGTTTCCTGGTAATTCCGGCATTAAAAAAAGCAACGGATTTACCGATGCATTCGGTCATTGCTACAGCACTTGCCGTTATTGCCTTAGTCTCCGCGAGCGGAGCCGCTTCCGCGGTTTTTATCGGCAGCATGAATTGGTTAATCGCCCTGCCATTTGCTGCAGGGACGCTGATGGGTATGCTGATAGGCCGGAAAATCGCCGGTTACATTTCCGAGTCACGATTACAGCAAGGATTTGCTGTAATCGTGATTGGGGTATCCGTATGGATGATAATTAGAACGTTTTGGATAGCGTAATTGACAAACACATTTGATCAATTAAGCATAATTTCACGCAATTTTTCTTCCAATGGTGGACGCAAACCCGTTTTACGAACCGCTTCAATGGTCGCTTCCGGATCTGCTCCCTGACTGATCTGATAGCTGGCCCACATCGCACTGGCGCGATTACCGGAGCCGCAATGAATCAATAGCGGCTTTTGAGCCCTTTCCATCACTTTGGCAAACTCTTCCACTTGTTCCTTGGTGATTCCCGCAACCGTAGTCGGAATGTTGATATATGTCATGCCCGCTCTATCGACCAGCGCTTTTTCTTCCGCAGTACCTTCATTCTTGGTACGCAAATCGATTATTGTTTTAATACCTGTGGCAGCCAATGCCGGTACACCGCCATCGATAATCATACCCGATATGGCGATTTGTTCTGTGATACGGCTGTAGTTTTGTACCTGGTAAACTTGATGCCCGAACGGCACTCGACCTGTCGCATGAATCATGCTGCTAAACAAAATCAGCACTAATGCCACCAGAATGCTAGAGTATTTCATAGAAACTCCATTAAATATTGTATTGAGTGAAAATGCTGCTCCCATTGTAGCGAAGGAAAGATTCAATGCCAACAAAACCCAGTCGAGTATCCGATAAAACCATTGCGTGGCATAGTTATTCCGCAGAACAAGTCATGCAACAACTTGCGACCGAACAAAACGGTTTGTCCGAATCGGAAGCGGAACTGCGCTTACAGCAGTACGGCGAGAATCGCTTGAAGCCGCCCAAACCCCGCAATGCTCTCATTGGCTTCTTATTGCAATTTCATAATGTACTGATTTATACCCTATTGATTGCAGCTGTCATTACTGCTTTTTTGCAGCACTGGATTGATAGTGCGGTTATTTTTGGTGTGGTGATCATCAATGCCTTAATCGGTTTTATTCAGGAAGGCAAAGCTGAAAAAGCACTTGCCGCCATCCGGCATATGCTTTCACTGACGGCCGTGGTTATACGCTCCGGGCAACGCAGGCAAATTCCTAGCGAGCAATTGGTGCCCGGCGATATTGTAGTGTTGCAATCGGGTGACAAAGTACCCGCAGACATGCGATTACTCAGCAGCAAGAATTTACGTATTGACGAAGCGGCTTTAACCGGTGAATCCGAAGCGGTGGAAAAAACGATTGATGCCGTTGATGCCGCCGCTCCAATCGGTGATCGCTTCTGCATGGCGTATTCGGGCACATTGGTGGTTTATGGTCAAGGAACGGGAATGGTTGTAGCCACTGGCCAGCAGACCGAAATCGGACATATCAGCGAAATGATCGCGCAAGTAGATAAATTAACTTCGCCGCTACTGCGGCAAATGGCAATTTTCTCGCGCTGGTTAACATTGCTCGTTGCCTTGCTGGCCGCTGCTGTTTTCGCTTACGGCTTGTTATTGCAAGATTATGCCGCCAATGAAATTTTCTTGGCCGCCGTCAGCATAGCCATTTCAGCAATACCGGAAGAATTGCCTGCCATCATCACGATCACGCTTGCACTCGGCGTGCAAAAGATGGCACGCCGCAACGCTATCGTGCGTAGGTTGCCTGCGGTGGAAACATTGGGTGCGGTTACCGTTATTTGTACTGATAAAACCGGCACGCTGACACGCAACGAAATGACAGTACAAAATCTTATCGTCGCCGATCGGGAGATACAGGTGGGTGGCGTCGGTTATGCGCCTCAAGGTGGTTTTTTTCAGCACGGCAAGGAGATAGAAATCGTCAACTGCACTGATTTGTTCGAGCTGTTTAGAGCCGGAATGTTGTGCAACGATGCTGTGTTACGGCAGCAAGATGGCGTATGGTCGATCCAGGGCGACCCAACCGAAGCTGCATTGGTTACGCTGGCCAGAAAAGCATCGTTGAATCCGGATTGGGAGCGCAAAATAATGCCGCGTATTGATGTCATCCCTTTTGAATCGCACTATCGCTTCATGGCGACACTGCATCGCGATCATAGCGGTCGCGATCTGATTTATGTCAAAGGTGCGCCGGAAGAAATACTGGCTATGTGCAGCCACCAGCGTTGCCGTGACGCAGATGATCCGATTCAATCTGATTTTTGGTTTGACAAAATCCAGCAAGCCAGCGCTGCTGGGCAGCGCATTCTGGCACTTGCCACCCGCGTACTACCGAATCATCAACAGACATTGACGTTTTCTGATGCTAAAGCAGGCTTCACGCTACTCGGTTTGGTGGGCATTATCGATCCGCCGCGAGAAGAGGCTGTGACTGCCATACAACAGTGCCGTACAGCAGGAATACGGGTCAAAATGATTACCGGTGATCATCGCATCACTGCATGCGCGATCGGTGCGAGTCTCGGCATCGGCGATGGTCAGCATGCGGTGACAGGTGCAGAGCTGGACAATATGGATGACGCACAATTACGCGATGCCGCAACGCAAGTGGATATTTTCGCGCGAGCAAACCCGGAACATAAGTTACGCCTGGTCCAAGCACTGCAAGACGACGGAGAAATTGTCGCCATGACCGGCGACGGCGTTAATGATGCCCCGGCACTGAAACGCGCCGATATTGGCGTAGCCATGGGTCAGAAAGGTACCGAAGTAGCCAAGGAAGCTGCCGAAATGATTCTAATCGACGACAATTTTGCTTCAATTGTGAATGCCGTAGAAGAAGGTCGCACTGTTTATGACAATATCCGCAAAACGATCATTTACATCCTTCCCACCAACGGTGGCGAAGTCGGTATCTTACTGCTAGCCATTATCTTAGGAATGGCATTACCGATTTCACCGCTGCAGATTTTATGGGTCAATATGGTGACGACAGTAACGCTATCGATCTCGTTGTCGTTCGAACGCCCGGAGCACGGTGTCATGTCGCAACCACCGCATAATCCTACTGCATCAATTTTGTCCGGATTTCTGGTATGGCGATTTTTTTTCGTTACCCTGTTGATGATTGGCGGCGGCTTTGCTTTGTATATTTGGGAGATAACACAACAAGGCGCGAGTATCGAACTGGGACGTACCGTGATGGTAAATGCGCTGGTGATGTGTGAAATCTTCTATTTGTTCAACTGCCGCTATTTGATGGCTTCTGTGTGCTCACGCCGTGGCATTCTGGATAACCGCCAGATTTTACTCGCTGTCGGTTTGGTATTGATCCTGCAATTGCTGTTCACCTATTCGCCGTTCATGCAACACTTATTCGATACCGTAGCCTTGGACGCAGCAGCTTGGGGGCGCATCATTGCAGTCGGTCTGATTCTGTTTTTGGTGATTGAGTTTGAGAAATGGTTGCTGCGAAATAAAAACAACAGTGATCAATACCGATAATTTGTAAACAAATCCATTTTCGATCTGATACGAGGCGCTTATTTGCGCAACTTATCATTGATATACTGCGCCACAAGCAATCCCGCAACCAATGCAATCACAGAATAAAAAACCGTTTCGATTAAATCAGACATTACTTCCAAGATTCCGTATCAATTGAAGAAAATGTGATCATACCGCACTAAAAAACCTTTCAGGAATAAAACGCTAATCTCTGTTCATTTTTTTACCGAATAACTAAAGAGATTAGCGATACTCGAATAAGGTGAAATGGCGAGGAACAAACTAAAGAATCAACAATGAATGACGAAATGCATCGTATCATTGAAATTTTTGTTACATATGCAATCATATTTCCAAAAAACACAGAACATTATATAAATACGCATTAAAATTTTTAAACATCAGAACCATCACACTGAAACAAACCAACGATAGATTGATACTTTACTATCAAACAATAAGCGAAACTCACTAT
>DJMI01000067.1 GCA_002435335.1 Nitrosomonas sp. UBA6494 | reverse complement strand
AGGCGAGGAATAGGGCCACAGAGACGAGCGTATTAAGTTACGGTGAAACGCGGTAACCTCCATCCGGAGCAAGACCAAATAGGCAGGCGTTGATGCGGCTCGCGGAGCCTGCGGGTAGGTTGCTTGAGCGTTCGGGTAACCGTACGCCTAGAGGAATGACTGTCCACGACAGAACCCGGCTTATCGGCTGACTTCTCCTATTTTTTGACTACGAAACCAACTTAATCATACGATCATCGGATACTTTTAATTCACTTCATCGCAATGATCCGTAAATTTCTCAGCAAGGTGTTCAGCCGCAAAGAATCCGCTCCCGAATCGATTGCGAAGCTACGTGTCATTCGAAACAAACAACACGGTATTCGTGCCAGTCAAATTGCGCCTTGTGCATTAAAGATCACCGGTAATCTGCAACAAGCGGGCTATTCCGCTTATATTGTCGGCGGTGCGGTACGCGATTTATTGCTGGGATTGACGCCAAAAGATTTCGACGTTGCAACCGATGCGACGCCGGAACAAGTGCGGCAAATTTTTCGCCGCTCGCGCATCATCGGAAGGCGCTTTCGCTTGGTCCATGTCATGTGCGGTCAGGAGACGATCGAAGTCTCGACATTTCGCGGCCCTTCCGCAACTGCTGACGACAACGAAGAACCGATTCAACTGACCGACCAACACGGACGTTTGTTGCGCGACAATGTTTTCGGTACTCAGGAAGAAGACGCCGTGCGCCGCGATTTCACTGTCAATGCACTGTTTTACGATCCGGTTAAGGAAGAGATTCTGGATTACTTGAACGGTTTTGAAGACATCAAAGCGAAAAAGCTGCGCATCATCGGTGATGCGGTGCAACGCTATCGCGAAGATCCGGTACGGATGTTACGTGCGGTGCGCCTAGCGTCAAAGCTCGGACTGCAGATCGATGCGGACACTGTCAAGCCGATCGGCGATCTTGCACCATTATTGCAAAATGTCCCGCCATCCCGCTTATTCGACGAAATGCTAAAACTGTTGTTATCGGGACATGCCTTAGCATGTGTCGTCGAATTACGCGCTCGCGGCCTGCATCACGGCTTGCTGCCGATGCTCGATGTTATTCTGGAACAGCCGCTGGGTGAACGTTTCATCAAGCTCGCATTGAAAAATACCGACGAACGAATCCGGCAAGATAAACCGGTTTCTCCCGGTTTTTTGTTCGCTACACTGCTATGGCATGAAGTGCTGTCCAATTGGAATGCCAATCAAAAGTCCGGCGAAAAAACTTTTCCCGCGCTCTTTAAAGCAATCGATCAGATCTTGACGCTGCAGCACAAAAAACTCGCGATTCCACGCCGCTACGACGCCGTCATTCAGGAAATTTGGTCTATGCAGCCGCGTTTTGAAATACGAGCTGGACGCAGGCCGTTTCAACTGTTGACCCACCCGCGTTTTCGCGCCGCTTATGATTTCATGTTGTTGCGTTGCGAAAGCGGCGAACTTGATGCCGAATTGGGTGAATGGTGGAAAAAATTTTTAGCCGTGGACAATGTCGAACGAGAAAAAATGTTATCCAAGCTTTCCGCACCGAAACGAAAACGACGGCGCAGAAGCAAAAAAGCGGGTTCCAATCCTGCACCCGCTACAACGTCCAGTCCTTCCATCACTGGCTGATTTTGCCCATGAATAGTCAATCGACTCACGCCTTTATCGCGCTGGGCAGTAATTTAGAACAACCGGTTTCCCAGGTATTACAAGCTTTTGAAGAATTGGATCAACTGCCTGATTCAACCCTGATCAGCCGCTCGTCGTTGTATCGCAGTGCGCCGATAGGAAAATTGGATCAGCCGGATTTTATTAATGCGGTAGCCTGTATCGAAACCACACTGACAGCCCACGATTTACTGCAAAAACTTCTTGAAATCGAACAGCGTCACGGTCGCAAAAGAACCTCACTCAACGCGCCACGCACGCTGGATTTGGATATTTTGCTCTACGGCGATTTGCAATGCCGGGATGAAAAGCTCACCATTCCGCATCCTCGCATGACCGAACGCGCTTTCGTACTGCGGCCGCTGCTGGAAATCGCGCCGGATTGTATAATCCCAGGTCGCGGTCAAATCACACAATTTTTATCGTATTGCCTTGATCAAAAACTGGAACAAATCGTCCCATGAAACTCACATTGCCCACACTGCAAAAAATGGCCCGCAACCAGGAAAAATTTGCTGCCCTGACTTGCTACGACGCAACTTTTGCGGCCGTGTTGGAACAGGCAGGTGTCGACGTATTGCTGGTCGGTGATTCACTCGGTAATGTGTTGCAAGGCGCGGAAACAACTTTGTCGGTTTCTCTTGAAGATATGATCTACCACACCCGCTGCGTCGCTCGCAGTGCTAGTCACGCATTGATCATGACGGATATGCCTTTCGGCAGTTATCAGAGTTCCCCGCAACAGGCGTTTGCCAATGCCGCAAGAATCTTAGCCGCCGGTGCGCATATGGTAAAAATCGAGGGCGGGCAAGTCATGGCCGACACGATTCATTTTCTTACGCAACGCGGCATTCCGGTTTGCGCGCATGTCGGATTGACACCGCAATCGATCCATCAACTGGGTGGTTATAAATTGCAAGGAAACAACGAAAAATCGGCCAAACAACTGCTGGATGATGCCACGGCCTTGGAACAAGCCGGCGCCGGCCTCGTTGTGTTGGAAGTAGTTCCGGCAAAACTCGCACAAGCGATTACGCAAACTTTATCGATCCCGACCATCGGGATTGGCGCCGGATCGCATTGCAGCGGGCAGGTACTCGTGTTACACGATATGCTGGGATTGTATCAAGGGAAAAAGCCGCGCTTTGTTAAGGATTTTTTTGCAGATTGCCAAAACATTCAGCAAGCAATCGCTAACTACGTTGTTGCCGTTAAAACCGGTCAATTTCCCAATGAAGAACACGCGTTCTAGCCTGTGATTTGTGTTTGTGGATATATTCGACGACATTGACAGCTTACGTACTAGGTTACAAGGCAACGCGCCGGTAGCTTTCGTACCCACCATGGGTAATTTGCACCCCGGCCATCTTGCACTGGTTAAACGAGCTAAACAGTTAAATGATCAAGTTGTTGTCAGTATTTTCGTCAACCGGCTTCAATTTCTACCCCATGAAGATTTTGAACGTTATCCCCGTACTTTGGCAGACGACTGCAAAGCGCTGTCACAGCTTGATGTCAATAGCATTTTCGCACCGCATGAAAAAATTCTTTTTCCAACAGCACAGGAATTCTTGTTAGCATTACCGCCTGTAGCCGATACTTTGGAAGGAAAATTTAGACCGGGGTTTTTTCAAGGTGTTGCAACAATCTTATTGAAATTATTCAATATTATTCAACCTCAACAGGCTGTATTCGGCAAAAAAGATTATCAGCAACTGCATATTGTTCAAGAAATGGTACGTCAGTTAAATATTCCCGTTGAAATCATCGCCTGTGATACAGTTCGCGCTCCCGACGGATTGGCGCTAAGTTCGCGCAATCAATATCTGAACCATGAGCAACGTCAAGAAGCTTGCCAGCTTTTTCAAACACTGCTTCAGCTCAAAAATGAAATCGTTTCAGGAAAACGTGAATTTCTAACGCTACAGCGCGATGCCACCCAACACCTGGAGCAACGCGGCTGGTCGGTGGATTATCTAAGTGTCCATAAGCGCAGCAATCTGATGCCTGCCCAAGCGCACGATAATGATTTGGTGGTACTGGCAGCGGCTTGGCTGGGAAATACGCGATTGATCGACAACCTTGAAATATGAAGATTAATTTTCCTGGATGTTTTTGTTTACCATCAAAATTTCTAACTAGACCGGATAAAAAAACAAAATGACGGAATCGCTAAGCACTTTCTGGTTATCTTGTCTGGATCATTTTAGAAAAGAACTTAACGCACAACAATTTAATACCTGGATCAAACCGCTGCAAATCGACACTTCTGCCGGCAACGAAAGCGAAGTGGTACTGATTGCACCAAACCGTTTCGTGTCTCAATGGGTAAAAGATAATTTTATCGTGCACATCGAACGCATGGCGCAAAGTTACTTTTCCCGTAAAATTCAATTTAGTTTGAAGCTGGCCGAGCATACTGCGGCAAACAATCCACCTGCTGAGACTCAGCCGGTAGTAACCAAAGACAATATCGAAACAGAATTGTCGATTATCAAGCCACCCCTACCGGCCACCAAGAACAATTCAAGTCACTTAAATCCGAATTTTACTTTCGATAACTTCGTCACTGGAAAAGCAAATCAGCTGGCACGAGCGGCTGCGATTCAAGTCGCCGAATCTCCGGGAATCGCTTATAACCCGTTGTTCATATACGGCCGTGTCGGTTTAGGTAAAACCCACCTGATTCATGCAATCGGTAACTATGTTCAAGAAAACGACCCATCGGCAAAAATTCGTTACGTGCATGCGGAAAAATACGTCTCGGACGTAGTCAATGCCTATCAACACAAAGCTTTCGACAAATTCAAGCTGTACTACCATTCCTTGGATCTTTTGCTGGTCGACGACGTACAATTTTTTTGCGGAAAGAATCGTACCCAGGAAGAATTCTTTTATGCATTCAATGCATTGTTAGAGTCACACAAGCAAGTCATCATTACATGCGACACGTATCCAAAAGAAATCACCGGATTGGAAGAGCGACTTGTGTCGCGTTTCGGTTGGGGACTGACAGTTGCTGTCGAACCGCCGGAATTGGAAATGCGTGTGGCGATACTGCTTAAAAAAGCTGAACAGGAAAAAATCCATTTAGATGAAAATGTTGCCTTTTTTATCGCCAAGCACATTCGCTCCAATGTTAGAGAATTAGAGGGTGCGCTTAAGCGAGTACTGGCGTTTTCCCGTTTTACCAAACAAGAAATCACGCTGGATGTAGCCAAAGAAGCGCTAAAAGATCTGCTTGCCGTACAAAGCCGGCAAATTTCGATTGAGAATATTCAAAAAACGGTTGCCGATTACTATAAAATCAAGGTATCCGACATGTATTCCAAAAAACGCTCACGCATCGTCGCAAGGCCGCGGCAAATGGCGATGGCAATCGCTAAAGAGCTAACCCCCCTAAGTCTTCCGGATATCGGTGAAGCTTTCGGCGGCAGAGATCATACGACCGTCTTGCATGGCTACCGCAAAATTAACGAACTACGCGTTTCCGACCCGACCGTAAGTCGCGATTTCAATGCATTGATCATGATTTTACGAGGGTGATAACTACTGAATAGTTTGTGGATAACTGGTCGCTAAAAGCATTTTTCATTTTTATCCACAATTTATTCGACTGTAATACCGATTTTATACAAGCAAAAAATCAGGTACAATATTTTGATTTTACAATCAAATATTAAGTAATACAGAATCTTCTTTGTCTTTATCTATTACTATTATTTTATTTTAAATGCTCTTAATAAAAGCTAACAAAGATAAACTGCTGGAACCGATACAAACGGTTTCCGGAATTATCGAACGACGCCAGTCATACCCTATCTTATCGAACATTCTGATTCGGCAAAATCAAGAAAAAACGACTTTTCAGGCGTCTGATTCCGACATGCAAATAAAAATGGACGTAATACCCAGTCTTGCACCGGATCAGCCTTTTTCTCTGACGGTTTCCGCCAAAAAGATGCAAGACATCTTGCGCTCTTTACCGAATGAAAGAGAAGTACAGTTAGCCAAGCAAGGCGATTACTTACAAGTGAAATCGGGAAAAAGCGCGTTCAATCTGCAAATTCTTCCTGCCGATGATTTTCCGGAAATGAAAGTTTCGGAAACGGAGGAAGAAGCGGAACCGGTAGCCACGGTAACTTTGAGTCAAAAAACATTAAAGAACCTATTGCATCATGTTCAGTTTTGCATCTCTCAGCAAAACTTACGCTATTACATGAACGGGATGCTGTTATCAACCGATGAAAACCAATTAGTTGGAGTCAGCACCGACGGACACCGTCTTGCTTTACTCACCGCACAACTGAATGAAGCGCAACCTAAGCAGGAAGTCATTGTTCCACGTAAAGCAGCGATCGAACTGGCCAAACTGTTATCCAACAGTGACGATGCGGTTAAAATCGATTACTTCCAGAAAAAAATACGGTTTTCATTTTCCAATATTGTGCTGATTTCAAAAGTCATCGATGGCAAATTTCCGGATTACCGGCGCGTTGTTCCCCTCAACAACGACAAACTATTCGAAACCGACAGGGTAACTCTGTTGCAATCATTGCAACGTGTATCCATACTTTCCAATATCAGCGAAAACTTCCGAGGCGTGCGGCTGATTATCAGCCCAGGTAACTTACGCATCGTTTGCAAGAACAGTGAACAGGAAGAAGCTCAGGAAGAACTAGAGATTTCTTATCAAAACGAAAACCTTGATGTCAGTATGAACATCAACTATCTGATGGATTTTCTCAACAACGTGGATAGTGAAAAAGTACAGCTTGCCTTTGAAAATGAGAACAGCAGCATTCTGATGTCAGTCCCTGGTGATCCCGAATACAAGTACATCGTCATGCCGATGCTAATGTAGATCATGTACTTAAATTATTTTAACCCTATAAATTTTAAAGCAACCATACCCAATGAGTGATTCAAGCAAAAATCAAGTCGGTGAAGGTCAAAGCGATTACGGTTCCGAAAGTATCAAAATTCTGAAAGGGTTGGACGCAGTTCGCAAGCGCCCCGGTATGTATATCGGCGATACCAGCGATGGTACCGGCTTACATCACATGGTATTCGAAGTCGTTGACAATGCCATCGACGAAGCATTAGCCGGACATTGCGATGAAATCACCGTGACTATCCATCTCGATAATTCCGTCAGCGTGATCGACAATGGTCGCGGCATTCCGACCGGCATCAAACAGGATGACGAAATGAAGCGCTCCGCTGCGGAAATTGTGATGACCGAGCTGCATGCCGGCGGCAAGTTTGACGATAATTCATACAAAGTATCCGGCGGTTTGCATGGTGTAGGCGTGTCGGTGGTCAATGCCCTGTCCGAATGGCTGAAACTGACCATACGCCGCGATGGCAAGGTGCATCACATGGAATTTCGCATGGGTGTGCCGGTAAAACCACTGGAAGTGATCGGTGAAAGCGAACGGCATGGCACCGAAGTGCATTTTCTTGCCAGCAAGGAGATTTTCGGTAACGTCGAATTCCACTATGACATTTTCGCCAAACGTTTACGCGAGTTGTCGTTTTTGAACAACGGCGTGAAAATCCATTTGATTGATCAACGTGCCGGCAAAGATGAAAACTTCGCTTTTACCGGCGGCATCAAAAATTTCGTCGAATATATCAACCGCAGCAAAACCGTGCTGCATCCGACGGTTTTTTACACCACCGGTGCGAAGGACAACATTGCCGTCGAAGTTGCGATGCAATGGAACGACAGCTACACCGAACAAGTATTGTGCTTTACCAATAACATTCCGCAAAAAGACGGCGGTACGCACTTGACCGGCCTGCGCGCCGCAATGACGCGCACGCTTAACAATTACATCGAAAAAAACGAACTGGCGAAAAAAGCCAAAGTGGAAACCTCCGGCGATGACATGCGTGAAGGTTTGTCATGCGTGTTATCGGTGAAATTGTTCGAACCCAAGTTTTCGTCGCAAACCAAGGAAAAACTGGTGTCGTCGGAAGTGCGTCCTGTCGTGGAAGAAGTCGTCTCGCAAAAATTTTCCGAATTTTTACTGGAAAATCCGGTCGATGCCAAAACCATTTGCAATAAAATCATCGATGCTGCCCGTGCTCGTGAAGCGGCACGCAAAGCGCGTGAACTGACGCGCAGAAAAGGTGTGCTCGACAGCATGGGATTGCCAGGCAAACTGGCCGATTGCCAGGAANNTTGTGAACTCTATCTGGTCGAGGGCGATTCCGCCGGCGGTTCCGCCAAACAAGGGCGCGATCGCAAATTCCAAGCGATCATGCCGCTCAAAGGCAAGATATTGAATGTCGAGAAAGCCCGTTTCGATAAACTGATTTCATCGCAGGAAATCATTTCGCTGATTACCGCGCTGGGTACCGGCATCGGCAAGGATGAATACAACCCGGATAAATTGCGCTATCACCGCATCATTATCATGACCGACGCGGACGTGGACGGCTCGCATATCCGCACGCTGTTACTGACCTTCTTTTACCGCCAGATGCCGGAATTGATCGAACGCGGTCACGTCTATATCGCACAACCGCCGCTGTACAAAATCAAGCACGGTAAAAAGGAACGCTACGTCAAAGACGACCATGAATTGAAGCAATACATGCTGAGCCTTTCACTGGATGGTGCCGAACTGAATACCGGCGAGGCGAAACCAACGCTTAACGGCGATGCACTGGCACAAATCGCCAACGAATACATTCTTGCCGAAGCGGTGATCGAACGCATGAGTCAGGCAATCGACAGTACCGTCATGCACGAATTGCTGCGTCAGCCCAATGTCGATCTGAGCAGCGCTGAAGCGGCCAATAACAGCGCACAACGGTTAGCGAGCCGCGTCAAGGATATTGAAATCGCCGCGGAGTTCGACGACGTGCACGAACGCTACCGCCTCAAAATCATGCGGCTGTCACACGGCAATATCATCACCAGTTACCTAGACAGCGATTTCCTCGACAGCGGCGACTATGCGCAAATTCAAAAAACCGCGCAAGTGTTCGACGGCCTGATCGGCCAAGGCGCTTACGTGCAACGCGGCGAGCGCAAGCAATCGGTCAGCGAATTCAAGCAAGCATTGGAATGGTTGCTGGAAGAAGCCAAAAAAGGCATCAACATCCAGCGCTACAAAGGTCTAGGCGAAATGAACCCAAGTCAGCTCTGGGAAACCACCATGGATCCACAAAACCGCCGCCTGCTGCGCGCGCAAATCGAAGACAGCATCCTGACCGACGAAATCTTCACCACGCTGATGGGCGACGTGGTCGAACCGCGCCGGGCGTTTATTGAAAGGAATGCGCTGCGGGCGACGAATATTGATATTTAGTAAAATCGAGGAGCACCCAATTACATTTTTCTATCTATGACAGCTCGAAAACTTCCTAAAAATGAAAAGTTCTTGGTGGCATTTTCCCTTGCAGGTGAGCAAAGGGATCTAGTTCGCTCAATTGCTGAGGTTGTTGAAGAAAAGCTTGGCTCATCGAATGTCTTTTTAGATGAATGGTACGAATATTATATTGCTGGAAATGGCGGTGATATAAGGCTTCAGCGAATTTACGAGGAAAATTGTGTTTTGGCAGTAGTCTGTGTTTCTGCAAACTATAATGATAAACCGTGGACTCGCATAGAGCACGAAGTTATCCGGGCACGGTACATGAAAGCGATAGAAGCAAAAAACGAAAGTGGTAAGTATGCAATATTGCCAATTCGTGTCGGCGCAGGAGAAGTCGATGGTATTCCCTACAATGCACATGTCCCAGATGCTCTACAGAAGGGTGTGATTGATACAGCTCAATTAATCCTAGATCGGCTCCATTTGATCTGTCCAGAGACATTTTCCGGAACAGCCGCTTCAACTTCAGAAGATTCTTGGTCAAGCACACAACCTTCCTTAATCTGGTCAATGGCGGACCACCGGGAAGCTCGAGAAGCTTTTTCAACACTCCTACAGCTAGATGCGCCTTGGCGTTATTTACCACTTCGAGGTCCTTCTGAAGTGGGAAAAAGTCATATTACGCAGCAGATGCTTGCCAATGCACTTCGCTTAAAGAATCCAGCAAATCTTGCTTGTGGGCGGTTCGATTTTAAGGGAACTACCGATATCGATGCAGCAGTGAAGTTTTTTGTTCAAGATTTGAATATTCCCTCGATTCCTGCAGGTCTGCGCCTCAATGAACGGCTTGGATATATTCTTGACGCATTAAAGAAAAATTCTAAACCTGCTCTGCTTATCTTTGATACTTACGAAGCAGCTAGCAGCGAAGCGCAAGATTGGATAGAGAAGCAGCTTTTACCCAGTATTGTTCGTAATACTTGGTTGCGTGTCGTCATTGTTGGACAACGGGTGCCAGATCGTAATGTTATCTGGTAGGGCGATGCTTCACCAGTTATTGAATTAGCTCCTCCCCCTGCTATAGACTGGTTTGAATACGGAAAAAAACAACGAACTGATCTAACGTTAGAACAAGTTAAAACCGGTTGTGAGCTTGCTCGCAATAAAGCGAGTTTGCTTGCTCAGCTATTCGGTCCTACAAGTTAGATGGATATCGCCGAACAACTTCGTATACTCGAAGAAGCACAAGGAGACCCGACTAAGCTTGTGCTGGCTTCAATCGATATCGTTTATCCAGCTTTATCCGAAAGTGAGCGCATAATTCTTAAAGATGCTCT
>DJMI01000162.1 GCA_002435335.1 Nitrosomonas sp. UBA6494 | reverse complement strand
CAAACAATAAGCGAAACTCACTATGCCCACACAAACGAATTCCATATCCGGTACGGGGTACGGCAGCCCATACATCGATTCGCTAATTTGGGGTTGCGGATGGACCGGTGTTTCTGCCGGTACTCCGATCAAATATTGGTTTGGCGAAGGATCCGTCTTGGATGCTGACAGCTCTATCGGCGCGTTTACCGGTGCTGCATGGTCGGCAGATGAGATAACGGCTTTCGAAAACGCTATCGCGTTGTACCAAAATATCTGCAATCTCAACTTTACAGAGGCGGGAACAGAAAATGACGCAGATATTGTGTGGTGGTTGGCACCTGAATCCGCAATGGGAGCTGGTTCACTGGGTTTACATGAAGTGCCCGATACCTCTTGGACACCGATTTACGGTTATTTCAACTCCGAAGATTCCAGTTGGAACAATTTGGAACAAGGCAGTTACGGATTTATCACAATACTGCACGAACTAGGCCATGGAATGGGTTTGGCACACCCGCACGATGGCGGCGACCACTCCGATGCAACAATTTTCCCCGGTGTTCGTGATGCATGGTCTACTGGAAAATTTGGCCTTAATCAGGGCATATGGACAACCATGACCTATAACGACGGCTGGGATGCTGCTCCTGCCGTTTCGGATGATTACGGTTATCAAGGCACTTTAATGGCACTTGATATAGCAGCCTTGCAAGAGCTCTATGGTGCCAATATGTCAACCGCCACCGGTGATGACGAATATCAATTACCCGTTACTCAAACTGCGGGCACTTTTTGGTCTTGCATCTGGGATGCTGGAGGTACTGACACGATCACCAACGATGGTTCGAGTATCGACTGCACCATTAACCTGATTCCAGCACCGTTGACAGGCAGCAATGCGGGCGGGCATGTGTCGCGTGCGGATGGAATTACCGGTGGATTCACTGTTGCCAATGGGGTAACCATCGAAAATGCAACCGGAGGAAGTGGCGACGATGTGCTTATCGGGAACAGTGCAAATAATATATTAGATGGCGGTCAAGGTAATGATAAATTGAGCGGCGGCAACGGTGACGATATCTATATCGTCAACACCACGCAGGACGTCATAGTAGAGACATCCGGTGCTGGAGTCGATACCGTTAAAGCGTCAATCTCCTGGATCTTAGGAAGGAATCTGGAAAACCTGACGTTAACCGACACGGCAGCCAATGGCACAGGCAACAAAGTCAACAACACGCTGACAGGAAACGACAGTATCAACCAGCTTGACGGCGCTGGTGCAAACGACATATTAATCGGCAATGACGGCGCGGATGTTTTGATCGGCGGCAAAGGATCCGATACGTTTGTTTATTTGACACTGAGCGATTCGAACATCACTGAAGAAGACACTATTTCAGATTTCCAAGGCAAAGCGGGAGATCGTATCGATTTGTCGGCAATGGATGCTGACAGCACTCAAGGCGGTGATCAATCGTTCAACTTTATCGGTGCAGCAACCTTTAGCAATGTAGCCNNCGGTGATGTCGACGGTGATGGCGCTGCTGATTTTGCTGTTACATTAGTAGGCGTTACTACGCTTAGTAGCGATTGGATCATCGAATAGAATTTGTTCGATTAAAGAATCCCCCTAATCTGCTTGAATCGATATCAAGCAATTACTGCATTGCCAATTTCGCTGTTCAGTGCTCAGGAATGGTATGATTTCCTCCCAAATTTGAACCTATCGCGGGAGAAATCATGCGCAACTCGGAATCCGAATCCGGAAACAATCTCAATTTACTCTTACCGATCGCTTTACTGGCAGTATTGCTGATCGTGCCTTTTTCTATTAACGCATTGATGCATATGCTGGCAGCCAAGCGAGTGAGCAGTCCGTTGATTATGAAAATACCGTTCGACAGCCAAACAATCTCGATACCAGAAAAAATTAAACAATATCAAGACTTCGAAGTCACCTTGAATTTGGATACCAATCAACTAGCCAGATTTCTGAATGAAATCGTTTCAACCGCAACAGAAGGCACTTCCATTCAAGGAATAATCGGTACGGTATCACCCAGTATGAAAGCGGAAGTTGTCAGCGAGGTATTCAAAATTGATAAACTGGGAGCACAAGATCCGCTTTCCGCATACAACAACAATGCAAAATGGCGCTGGCTAATTACCCCGGAAACTTCAGGCACACATAGTCTAAAGTTACAGCTGCATTTATCGACACAACATAACGGCAAACAAACAACCAAAGTATTCGATTTTGCCGAAGCAAACTTTGTAGTCGAAGCCAATATGTCAGAATGGCTCAATCGTAATGCGGTGTGGGTAATGTTATTCCTAGCCATACCGGCAATACTCATTTGGAAGCTGCGCCAACACTACGCGAAACAACCGTAATCTTTATAAAAAGATTACCATCCAGGGTACTTGAAATTGATCTAAGAATCCTTATATCCGGATTAGAAAGTGCACTTTTCTGTTTCACAGACAATATTGCGTCTATATGGTTAATGCAATAAGAAGCAATGTTGAAATTATCAATAGCTAAACACTTTTAATCGATAAGGAGAAATAGAATGGCCATTACACGTTATGAGCCTTGGGGTTTGCTTAGTCAATTACAAAGAGAATTGGAACGAAATGTCGCAGAGGGCTCAACGGCAACGGCCGAATGGGCGCCTGCCGTCGATATTAAAGAAGATTCGGACAAATTTGTCATTCATGCCGACATTCCCGGTGTTAAACCCGAAGAAATCGATATCAACATGGAAAGTGGCGTACTGACGATCAAGGGCGAAAAGAAATCAGAAAGCAAAACCGAGAAAGAAGGTTACAAACGAGTAGAACGCACATACGGATCTTTCTACCGGCGCTTCAGTCTGCCCGATACTGCAAACGCCGAAGCGATTTCCGCATCGTCAAAGCATGGCGTACTAGAAATTGTAATACCGAAACGAGAAGCCGTATTACCGAAAAAAATCAGTGTTACTTCTGCCGAGTAAGCTCGGTTGGAATAATAAAAAAGGCGCAATTAAAATTGCGCCTTTTCTTTTTCTGAATTACTTAACTAACGACTTTCGATTATAACGCTTTGACCATATTTTCAACGACTTTCTTGGCATCACCGAAAATCATCATGGTCTTATCCATGTAGAACAGATCGTTATCGAGACCTGCGTAGCCGACTGCCATACTGCGCTTGACCACCATGACGGTGCGCGCTTTATGCACGTCAAGAATCGGCATACCGTAAATCGGACTACCCGCTACATAGGCTGCCGGATTAACCACGTCGTTTGCACCGAGTACCAATACCACATCCGTATTGGAGAAATCGCTATTGATTTCTTCCATTTCCTGAACTTGCTCATAGGGAATTTCGGCTTCCGCTAATANNCCTTTTTCATGTAATTTTTCCGCCAATTCCTTCACAGCATGCTGCGCCCTGGCAACAGCCAGACCGTAACCCGGTACAATAATGACGCTATCTGCATTGCCCATCAGGAAAGCCGCATCGTCGGCACTGCCGCTACGATAAGTTTTCTGCACGCCGCTATCGACTGCAGCGGCACCGCCGTCGCTGCCGAAACCGCCCAGAATGACAGACAAGAACGGACGATTCATCGCTTTACACATAATATAGGACAGAATAGCACCCGAGCTACCCACCAGAGAACCAGCGATAATCAGCATCGGATTACCCAGCGAGAAACCGATACCGGCTGCCGCCCAACCTGAATACGAGTTCAACATTGAAATTACTACTGGCATATCCGCGCCGCCGATCGGGATAATGATCAGGAATCCCAATACAAAGGCAATTGCCGTCATGGCGATGAACGCGGTCCAGTTGGTGGTTTCGGTAAAGAAAAACCATAGACCGAAACCGATCATCACCAAAGCTAAAATCAAATTAAGCGCATGCTGCCCGCTGAATACGATCGGCGTACCACTCATACGCCCGGACAATTTCAAGAAAGCAATTACTGAACCTGACCATGTCATGGCGCCGATGAAGGTACCCAAGAATAATTCCAATTTACTCCCGGCGGGTAAGACTTCCGGTAAACCGAACGATACCGGGTTGTTGACTGCCGCAATCGCGATAAATACCGCCGCCAAACCGACCAGTGAGTGCATGAATGCGACCAATTCAGGCATTGCAGTCATTTGCACACGTTGCGCAACGATTGCGCCGATTACACCGCCAACCGCGATACAACTCAGAATCAGAATCCAATTTTGCGTTAGCGTCAGCGTCGTGGCTACTGCGATCGCCATGCCAATCATGCCGAAAAGATTGCCGCGCCGCGCGGATTCAGGCGAGCTGAGTCCTTTCAGCGCCAGTATGAAGAATACCGAAGCTACTAAATATGCAAGTGCTACCATGTTTGCTGACATTTATGCGCTTCCTTTTTTGTCTTTTTTCTTGAACATTTCCAGCATGCGCTGGCTAACCAGAAAGCCGCCGAATACATTTATCGCGGCAAGGGTAACCGCGGCGGCACCCAACCAAACGCCCCAGTCGGTTTCCGCCGGACCCGCCGCCAGCATGGCACCGACCAGGATAATGCCGGAAATGGCATTGGTTACCGACATGAGCGGCGTATGCAGTGCAGGCGTAACGTTCCAAACCACATGGTAGCCAACAAAAATAGCCAGCACAAAAACCGTCAGATTGACAATAACTGGATCGACTTCACCGATCATGATTACTCCTTTATATTTCGTTGACCGTATTTTCCAAGTGTTTTCATGAATAATACAGTCATTGCCTTTTATGATTTAGTGACAACTTCCCCACCGGTACACAGCAACGTTCCAGCGATGATTTCATCTTCCCGGTCTATTTTCAGCTTGCCGCTTTCAGCATCGAACATCAGATTGAGAAAATTCATCAGATTGCGTGCGTATAGCGTACTGGAATCAGCCGCCACCAAAGCCGGAATATTGGCGATACCGATCAAATGCACGCCATGTTTGACCACAGTTTGATTAAGCTCGGACAACGGGCAGTTGCCACCCGCTTCAACTGCCATATCCACTATTACTGAACCCGGCTTCATCGCCTTGACCGTATCTTCTTTGATCAAAACCGGCGCAGGACGCCCGGGAATCAAAGCCGTGGTGATAATGACATCCGCCGCGATTGCGCGCTCGTGCACCAACTCGCCTTGGCGGCGTTTGTAATCCTCTGACATTTCTGTCGCATAACCGCCCGCCGTTTCCGCTTTGGCTTTTTCTTCATCACTCAATGGCACCTCGACAAACTTAGCACCTAAGCTTTCTACCTGCTCTTTGGTCGCTGGGCGCACATCGAACGCTTCCACGACTGCCCCCAGACGTTTTGCCGTCGCGATTGCCTGCAAACCGGCAACACCTGCTCCCAGTATCAAAACACGTGCCGCTTTTACCGTGCCTGCAGCGGTCATCAGCATCGGAAAAAAACGCTGATAAACATTGGCTGCCATGATAACGGCTTTATAACCAGCGATATTTGCTTGCGACGACAGCACATCCATATTTTGCGCCCGGGAAATACGCGGCAATTTTTCCATCGCGAAAGCCGTTAGTCCTGATTGCGCCAGCGTGGTCACATTTTCTTGACGATGGGGTGCCAAAAGCCCTACCAGCACAGCATCTTTACGCATCATCGCCAGTTCATCCGGCTCCGGTCCGCGTACTTTGAGTATGATTTCCGATTGCGCGTAAAGATCAGCGGCGCTGGCTACGATAGTTGCCCCCGCTTCTTGGAAAGCTGAGTCCGGCATACTGGCACCCATACCTGCGCCAGACTGCACAAACACATTATGAACACCCTTGGCAGTAAATTTTTTCACAGTTTCCGGCGTAGCCGCCACACGCGTCTCACCTTCGCGAATTTCTGCGGGTATACCTATTTGCATTGATAATCTCCCTTTTCTTTATTCGCTTGCTTGCAAATAAAAATCAAAGTTATTGTAAATTTTTTAATGAACTGCGCATTATAAATCAAATTGTGCATAATGCATTAATCGGATCAGGAAAAACCTGTTATTGGGAGATAATCAAAACACCAATGCGGTAGATAAATCACCTCTTACCGCTGTTAATTTGCAGAGTTACTCAAATTCCCGATTGAGCTGATTTGTAATTTGATCCAATAGCAGCGGCAATCTTACTATGGCGGCTTCGGCAGCAGCCCAATCGCCATTGGCATTTGCAGCCTCAAGGGCTTCGCATAAATCTGAAAAACTTAAGGCTCCGATCGTTCTTGCCGATGATTTTAATTTGTGACCTAGGCGAGCCAACTCGGGTAAATCACGCTTGTTGTGAGCTAATTTCATTTCGCACAACCCTTCCCTGGCAACTTCTATGAATTTAAAACCAAATCGCCGCATGATGGCCTTATCATTTTCAAATTGTTGCCGCAAAACCGACATTTCAACCGGTGCAGATTCGTTTTCCTGAGTCATGGCATTCCTCTTCCGTCAACAAAAAGGCGACTGCAATTAATGAATCGCCCAATAATTTCGTACAGAAGAAATTTATAGATTCCATCAACCTCAAAAAATTTTACAAAATTTCTTCTGTAACTAATGTTAACGCCCCTTTCGGCGTATTATAGAGTTGTTTAGAATCATATCAGTAAAATTCTGCGAACTAACCATTAAATATTCGTATGACTGTATCTAGAAATATACCGATTGACCGTGCAGTAGCTATGCTGTCATCAATCAAGGAATTTCAAAATTTACATCCTAAGGATGTTGAAATGGCCGCAACCGTATGTCAATGGTATCGTTATGAAATAGATAATGAGATCGTACGCTATCGCGATAAGAGCAATAGTGTTTTTTTTATTGTTCAGGGTGAAGTTCGTGTCATGTATCACAGCGTATCCGGACAAGAAGTTATTTTGTGCGATCTGTCGGCCGGTGAAATGTTCGGGGAGCTAACCGCACTCGATGGCTGCCCCCGTTCAGCCACGGCAATTGCCAAAACCAGCGTGCTGCTGGCATCGATGTCTGCTGAAGATTTTTGCAATCTCATCTACTCCAACCGAAAAATCGCCGAGATCATATTGAAGCGTCTGACCGGACAAATTCGACGTTTGACCGAAAGAATTTACGATTACAGCACGATGACGGTACGCAGCCGCATTCAAGCCGAATTGTTACGGTTTGCAAAGAATCACATGAATTCCGCCAATACTGCCATTATCTCTCCGGCACCGACGCAAACCGAAATCGCCAATCTGGTCAGTACGCACCGTGAAGCGGTCTCGCGCGAATTGAATGAATTGGCGAGAAACAAGCTGATTAAAAGACAAAAACACGATTTACACATCCTGGATATCGAAAAACTTTCACAAATGGTCAGTGACGCCCGCGGCGGTTTGTAAAATGCAATGTCGTAAGCTCCGATTATTTGTTAAGCTGCATCCTAACAGGCCGTTGAAAAACGTTTTTGAGGCAGACGATGCAAGGCAAAAACAGGAGTAAAGCGCAGTTTATGCCTAATAAATGAGCATTCTGAGCCTGTTTTTAACGCGAAGGTGGCAACGCAGATAGTTTCTCAACGGCCTGTTAATGTGGCAAACTTCTCGGTCTGTCTATATATATTACGGGTAAATTAATTCGTGTCCCCTTACGAACTTTTCATTGGCTTGCGCTATACGCGGGCAAAAAAACGCAATCATTTTATCTCGTTCATTTCCTTAATTTCCCTAATGGGTATTACACTCGGAATGACCGCGTTGATTACTGTGATGTCGGTCATGAACGGATTCCAGAAAGAGGTGCGCTCGCGTATCCTCGGCGTGGCTTCACACGTACAAATCGTTAGCTATCAAGGTAATCTCCGCCACTGGCAACAGACAGCGGATGAAGCTTCCAAACATCCACAGGTTGAAGCTGCGGCACCGTATGTCAGCGCTCAGGGCATGCTATCCCACAATCAGGTAGTACAAGGTGTAGTCGTACGCGGCGTTTTGCCGGTGATGGAAAACAAAGTTGCCGATTTCGCTCAAACAATGATCAACGGTGATCTGAATAATCTGCAGCCCGGTGAATTCGGTATCGTCATCGGCATGGAATTGGCGCGCTCGATGGGCACGTTTGTCGGCGACAAAATCGTATTGATTTCACCGCAAGGACAAGTCACCCCTGCCGGCATTTTGCCGCGCCTGAAACAATTCACCGTGGTCGGCATCTTCGAAGTCGGACATTACGAATACGATTCCGGTTTGGTGCTGATCCACATGTTCGACGCGCAAAAGCTATACCGTATGGAAAATGATGATGTCTCCGGTGTACGCTTAAAACTGAATGACTTATTCCAAGCGCCCAAAGTTGTTGGCGAATTGCCTGCGATGCTGACGACGGACAGTTATATCAGCGATTGGACCAAACAGCACGCCAATTACTTCCGTGCCATTCAAATCGAAAAGCGCATGCTGTCATTGATTCTTGCACTGATCATCGCCGTAGCGGCATTCAACATCGTCTCGACGCTGGTGATGGCAGTCACCGATAAGGAATCCGACATTGCGATTTTGCGCACATTGGGTGCCAGCCCGCGCAGTATCATGAAGATTTTCATCGTACAGGGTACGTTTATCGGTGTATTCGGTACTTTGCTCGGCGTTACCGGCGGTTTGTTGTTGGCGTACAACGTCGGCGAAGTAGTGGCATTTATTGAAAGTCTGTTTCATGTGCAATTTCTGTCACGAGAAATCTATTACATCAGCACCATCCCAACCGATCCGCAAATGACGGATATCACCACGGTTGCGGTCACTTCTTTCGTGCTCAGTCTGCTGGCAACGATTTATCCCAGCTACCGCGCTTCCAAAGTCAATCCGGCGGAGGCGTTGCGTTATGAGTGATTCGGTTATCTCGTGCCGTAACCTGGTCAAGCAATTTTCCCAAGGTGATTTGGCTGTTCCGGTGCTCAAAGGCGTCAATTTGGATCTCAACAAAGGCGAAATGCTCGCCATCGTCGGCGCATCGGGCTCCGGTAAAAGCACGCTGTTGCACGTTCTGGGCGGACTGGACGCACCCACCAGCGGAAGTATTCGGATTCTCGATCAAGATATCGCACACATCAGCGAGGAAGCACGTTGCCGTTTACGTAACGGTTCGCTCGGTTTCATTTATCAATTCCATCATTTATTNNGGTGAACGCCAACGTGCCGCCGTTGCACGCGCACTGGTGACACAACCCGCTTGCATCCTGGCCGACGAACCGACCGGCAATCTGGATCGGCAGACGGCTGAAAACGTATTTAATTTGATGCTGGAATTGAATCAAAAAATTAATGCGAGCCTGATCATCGTTACCCACGATGCGCGTCTTGCCAATCGCGCACAACGTATTCAGCAATTGATCGACGGGGTGTTATACGATGCCTCCACAATGGATTGATGTAATAATCAAGCTGCAGACTTTCCGTTCTTCCTCATATTAGACATGCGCACTTTATTTACTTACATCATGGTATTCCCAAAGCGCAGCGCGTTTGTGCTGGCTGCGCTACTGATCGCCGGAATCGCCGAAGGATTGAGTTTAACCGCATTGCTGCCGCTGCTGTCGATTGCCGTAGGTGAATCAGGTGGATCGAGCGAATCCGGCATCGGCAAATTCATGGAAAAAACACTACAGAATGTCGGCATAGAACCCACGCTGGATACCATTCTGGTCATCATCGTCGGCGGCATGTTTTTCAAAGGATTGGTGCTATTACTGGCCAACCGCCAGGTCGGCTATACCGTCGCTCATGTAGCCACGGCGCTACGCCTGGATCTGATCGAAGCACTGCTCGCCAGCCGCTGGCAGTATTATCTGCGTCAACCCGTCGGTTCACTCGCCAACTCGGTGGCGACCGAAGCTTACCGCGCAGCCAATGGATTCGAACACAGCGTCAACGTGCTCGCTCTCGCGATTCAAGTACTGGTTTACTCCATCGTGGCCTTATTCATTTCCTGGGAAGCGACACTCGCATCATTGGTGATCGGGCTTTTTTTGCTGATCGCACTCAACCGCCTGGTGACCGCCACACGTCGTGCGGGCACCAAGCAAACCCATCTATTGCGCGATTTGCTGACCTATTTGTCGGATGTGCTCGGCTCGGTTAAATCGCTGAAAGCGATGGCGCGCGACAACGTTGCCGACGCCATTTTGCACGACCAAACGCAATACCTTGAAAAAGCCACACGCAAAGAAGTAATGAACCGTGCTGCGCTGACTGCGCTGCAAGAACCGATTCTGGCAGCATTGACTGCCAGCGGTTTGTACATCGCGTTGGTGGTATGGGAATTATCACTACCGGAAGTGATGCTGATGGTTTTTCTGTTGACCCGGATTTTAGGGTTACTGAATAAAACGCAACGCCGTCACCAACAACTCGCCGCCCAGGAGAGTGCTTATTGGGCATTGCGCAAAGCGGCGGATGATGCACGTGCCGCAGCGGAACGTGCCACCGGTACCTTGCAGCCGACATTGCAAAAAGGCATTACATTGCACCACGTACAATTTCACTACGGCCCGAAAACCATTTTCCGCGATTTGACGATTGAAATCCCGATCAATACGTTTACTGCGGTAATGGGTCCTTCCGGTGCCGGCAAAAGCACTTTACTGGATTTGCTGTGCGGTTTGACCGAACCGCAAGCCGGGGAGGTACAGATCGACGGCGTTTCCTTGCATGACATCAATTTACGACAATGGCGCCACATGATCGGTTATGTTTCACAGGACACCATTTTGCTGCACGACACGATCATGAACAATATTCTTGTCGGAGAACCTTCGCTGACCGCCGCCGATGCGGAACGTGCATTACGCCAGGCAGGCGCCTGGGAATTCGTCAGTAAGCTACCCGACGGCTTGCAATCCGTGGTCGGCGAGCGCGGCAATCTATTGTCTGGCGGTCAACGTCAGCGCATCGCAATCGCCCGCGCCTTAGCGCACAATCCATCGTTCTTGATTCTTGATGAACCAACCAGCGCATTGGATCCGGAAAGCGAGCAAACCATTTGCGAAACATTGCAGCAATTATCCAAAAATTTGACGATCATCGCTGTATCGCATCAGCCCGCGGTCATCAATGCAGCAGATCGCGTTTTCATGCTGTCAAACGGCATTGCAGAGCCTTTATCACAAACCGACACGCCTAAGATTCGTTAAGTTGTTCGGCGATAAAACTCAATTCGTATTAGAATCGCGCTTTTTGTTCTTCACCACGTCCACACTATGCATCCCATGCTCACCATCGCGGTCAAAGCCGCCCGCCGTGCCGGTAACATTATCAGCCAAGCATCGCATAACTTGGATTTATTGACAGTCACAAAAAAAACGCACAGCGATTTTGTTAGTGAAGTCGATCGAGCAGCCGAAGATGCCATTATTAAAATACTGCACACGGCATATCCGGATCACGCCATTCTGGCCGAAGAAAGTGGTGCACGAGGTGATCATGAAACTGCCGAATATCAGTGGATCATCGATCCGCTTGACGGCACCACCAACTTCCTGCATGGCTTTCCCAAATACTCGGTTTCAATTGCATTGCGGCATAAGGGAAAACTAACGCATGCCGTCGTTTATGATCCCAATATGAATGAGTTGTTTGTGGCCAGCCGCGGTAGCGGTGCTTATCTGAATGATCGCCGTATCCGCGTCAGCAAGCGTACCCGGCTAGAGGATTGTTTGATCGGCACCGGAATACCTTTTCGCGATCTTACCCACATGGATGCCTACTTTGCCATGTTGAAAGATATTGTCCCGCGTACCGCCGGCATACGTCGTCCAGGCTCGGCCGCATTAGATCTCGCGTATGTCGCCGCCGGGCGTTACGATGGCTTCTGGGAAATCGGTCTGGCACCTTGGGATATGGCAGCAGGTTGTTTGCTGATCACAGAAGCTGGTGGATTGGTTGGAGATCTGGAAGGCAATGAAACTTATTTGGACAGCGGTCAGATCGTCACCGGCAGTCCAAAGATTTTCACACAACTATTGCATATCATCACCCCGCACCTTACGCCAGCGCTCATCGAGGCGCAACGTGTGAACAAATCTGCATGATTTTTTTCGCTGCAATTCACATCGATTTTTAGTTCAAACCTTTTTCACACCATTTTTCGGTATATCGGCAAATTGACCTGACATGCTGTGAGACCTTTGCACGGTGTTATGAGCGGCGCGAAAATAAGACAAAAATTTGTGAAAAAGTGGAGTTTACATAAAGTAAATGAGCATTTTTCGCAAATTTTTAACACAATTATCGTGCCGCGTAGTAGCTGNNTTCTGTTTTTCCGGTATCAAACAAACCAGCATCGACGCAGCACCAATAAATTCATCAACTTATTTACACCAAACATATTCAGACTCAAATCGTTGTTGTAAAAAACAGACATTCAAAACTTGTGCACAAAAACTAATCAAATATTCATTTACACTCGACACTATCGCACAAACAAAGATATATAAAAATACTTAATATCAATACATTAATTGATGTGCTCGATTATTAAAACTAGAATCCCTCCTGGGATAACATATTAATTATCCCTAAATGAAGAAATATTATGCACTTCATGAAATATAACTCTACTTTAGACTTTCACGCCTCATCCTTGCGTCACTTGAACAGTGACACAAACCGGAAATAAACCGAACGAAATTGAATTACCTGCTGGGGACAGTAGTACTACATTTGCATTCTTGG
>DJMI01000045.1 GCA_002435335.1 Nitrosomonas sp. UBA6494 | reverse complement strand
GGGCTGCCGGAAAAACCGATCAGCGGTACTCGGTTATCGAGTGCTTTGCGTATCTCTGCTACAGCATCCATTACATAACGCAATTCAACCGCTGGATCAGGTACTTTAAGCGCACGAATTTCATTTTCCTCACGCAATGGCCGCTCAAACATCGGTCCTTCGCCTTGTGCAAAATACAAACCCAACCCCATAGCATCCGGGATGGTTAAAATATCCGAAAACAAAATCGCAGCATCTAACGGAAATCTTGCAAGCGGCTGCAATGTAACCTCTGTTGCAAATCCCGGATTTTTACAAAGTGACAAAAAATCACCGGCGCGTGCCCGTGTCGCATTATACTCCGCCAAATATCTTCCCGCTTGGCGCATCATCCAAATAGGCGTATATTCAACCGGTTGCTTCAATAATGCACGTATAAATGTATCGTTCTTAAGTGTTGTCATTAAATAAGTCGCTATCGTATTGTTTTTTCAAAAAGGCTGACCGTTCCGGCTTTAATGCCTTTTCCCTTTGTTAATGTTACCAGCGAAAAATAACAGCGTACATCGCTAGCTGAATTAATTCTCGGCATCAATTTTCTGCAATAACAAATAACCGCTGATATTCCTTGATTGCATACCGATCCGTCATACCGGCGATATAATCCGCAATCGCTTGATGCCCTTCTTGATCGAATTTTCTTTGATACGGCGCAGGTAATAATTTTACCTCGGCACTAAACGCCGCGAATAATCGTTCTATCGTATGCCGCGCCTTATTGCTCATGCGCACGACACGAAAATGCCGATACAAGTTTTCATATAGGAATTTTTTTAATTCCTGCTGTTGTTTCTTTATTGATCGACTAAATCCGATCAACGGTGGCGCGACATGTACATCGCTCAAATTCGAAATACCCGAATCAATAATATTTTGCGAACTTTGCGTAATCAAATCGGTGACCAGCGTGTTGATCATGCGGCGTATCGTTTCGTATATCATACGGCGTTCCGCAAGCGCCGGGTACCGATCTTTCACTTGCCGCAAGTGATACGAAAATATAGCCACCTCGTTCAATTGCGCCAACGTGATCAGACCGGAGCGCAGACCGTCGTCGACATCGTGATTGTTGTATGCGATTTCGTCGGCAAAATTAGCTAATTGCGCCTCTAACGACGGTCGTTCACGCTGCACGAATCGCTCACCTACTGCACCCAATGTCTGCGCTTTTTTCTTGGCAACATGCTTGAGTATGCCTTCGCGCGTTTCAAAGCAAAGATTCAATCCGTCAAATGCAGCGTAACGCTCCTCGAGCACATCGACCACCCGCAGTGATTGAAGGTTATGTTCAAATCCGCCATATTCCCGCATACAATCATTAAGTGCATCCTGTCCGGCATGTCCGAACGGCGTATGCCCCAAATCGTGCGCCAATGCGATGGCCTCGACCAAATCCTCATTTAAACCCAAGTTTCGTGCAATTGATCGACCGATTTGAGCAACTTCCAGGCTGTGCGTCAAACGCGTGCGAAACAAATCGCCTTCATGATTAACGAATACTTGGGTTTTGTATTCCAAACGACGGAAGGCCGCAGAATGGATGATACGGTCACGATCACGCTGAAACTCGCTGCGCCCCGCCGATGTTGCCTCGCTAATAGCACGACCGCGGGAATTGATTTCGGATACAGCGTAAAGCACCGGTTTATTCATGCGCCATACAAGCCGAAATCGTTTCCTGCAATATGTCGAAAGGAATATCCGCACGCATTACCGCATCACCAATCCGGTTAAGCACGATAAAACGCATTTTTCCCGCTTCTACCTTCTTGTCCAGTGTCATTAATTGCAAATATTTTTCCACCGGCATTTGGGGCGCAACAACCGGCAAACCGGCGAGCTCAAAAATTTTTCGGATACGCATCACATCCGGTTCGCTGATAAGCTTCATACGGCGGGACAGTTCCGCAGCCAACACAATGCCGGCCGCTACCGCTTCTCCATGTAGCCATACACCATACCCCATACCGTTCTCGATGGCATGACCGAAGGTATGTCCCAAATTCAGTAACGCTCGAACTCCTTTTTCCTTTTCATCCGCCGCCACAATCTCGGCTTTATTCTCGCAACTGCGTTGAATCGCTTCGTTCAACGTCATCGGATCCCTTGCCAGCAATCGATGCATGTTTTGCTCCAGCCAGTCGAAAAACGCCGGATCGCGTATCAAGCCATATTTAATGATTTCCGCTATGCCGGCACGCAATTCCCGATCCGGCAAGGTATTCAACGTTGCGCTATCGGCCAGCACCATGCGAGGCTGATAAAATGCGCCAATCATATTTTTACCCAGCGGGTGATTAATGCCGGTCTTACCGCCGACCGAGGAATCGACTT
This sequence comes from Nitrosomonas sp. UBA6494, assembly GCA_002435335.1. Taxonomy (GTDB): domain Bacteria; phylum Pseudomonadota; class Gammaproteobacteria; order Burkholderiales; family Nitrosomonadaceae; genus Nitrosomonas. Next base: position 18,608 of record DJMI01000045.1, on the reverse strand, counting down.
GCGCCAGCAACGTGGTCGGAATTTGAATAAACGGGACGCCACGCAAATAAGTCGCTGCCGCAAAGCCGGTCAAATCACCCACCACACCACCGCCCAGCGCAAGAATGGCCGTTTTACGTTCGCAATGATGCTGCAGCAATGCATCAAAAATAAAATTCAACGTTTCCCAATTTTTATGCGCCTCACCGTCCGATAGAATAATCGGAATCGAAGTAACACCTTTACCTTCCAAAGCACTTCGAAGTTTATCCAGGTAAAGCGGTGCGATCGTGGTGTTACAGACAATGGCGACTCTTTTTTGCGGCAAGCACGACACGATCAAATCAATTTGCTGCAAAATGCCATAACCGATATGAATAGGATAGCTGCGCTTCTCGAGCGAAGGGGTAAAATCAACGGTAACGGTTTTCATAGTACTTATTCGATGGCCTTGAATTGTTTCGTTGGAATCAAATGACATTAATTTATTAATCAGTTTTTCTACTAAAAATCGAACACCTTGCTTACTGCTGTCAATAATAATATGCGCCGTTTCGCGATAAAACGCGTCGCGTTGCTCATATAATTCGTTCAATCGAGCGTATAAATTCTGGGTTTGCAACAATGGTCGATTTTTATCATGGCGTGTACGCCGATATAAATCACCGACCGATGCGCGCAAATAAACGACCACACCGCTGCCACGCAACATTTGCCGATTTTCTGCACTGAGAATTGCTCCTCCGCCGGTAGCCAGAACGATATTTTTCTTCTCAATCAAATCAAGCAGCGTCTCGGATTCGCGCTTGCGAAACCCCGACTCGCCTTCGATTTCAAATATAACCGGAATCTTTACCCCGGTACGTTTCTGAATCTCATGGTCGGAATCGAAAAATTCCTTGCCCAAATGGCTCGCCAGGGCTTTTCCGATTGTGGTTTTACCGGCGCCCATCATACCGATCAGGATAATATTGGTATCGCCTAATTTCTGTTGTATCGGTTTCAGCGATTTTGTTTTATTGACATTCATAGCCATGATTGTAGCCGAATTATGCCCCGGGACGTTTAATCGGGCGATAGGATAACATCCCAGGCTGCTGCAATGACTTTGTTCCGCTACCTGGTTGATGTGGCTTATTTTTGCGCACAAACCAAGAGAAAAACAGCGGCACGAATATCGGCGCCACAATTGTAGCCATAATCATGCCGCCAAAAACTCCCGTGCCCATCGATTGCCTCGCTGCAGCACCCGGTCCGGTTGCCAGCACCAGCGGCACAACTCCTAAAATAAATGCCATCGATGTCATTACGATCGGCCTGAAACGCAACTGTGCCGAATGCAGTGCGGCTTGCGCCGCATCCATACCTTGGCGCATTTTTTGATTGGCGAATTCCACCAAAAGGATCGCATTTTTAGCCGTTAACCCGATCAACGTCACCACGCCGATCTGAAAATAAACATCATTTGGCATATCACGCGACAGAATCGCCGCTAACGCACCAACCATGGCAAAAGGAATCGCCATGATGACAGCCAGCGGCAATGCCCAAGTCTCAAATTGCGCAGCCAGAATCAAGAAAACCATCACGATTGCCAAGCCAATTGCAAAAACAGCCGCGTACCCCATTTTCTTCTCTTGAAACGCAGTTCCGGTCCACGCAATTTGATAACCTTCCGGCAAGGTTTTCGCAGCAATTTGTTCCACCAATGCAATCGCTTCGCCCGAGCTCACCCCGCTGGCACCGCTACCCATAATTTTTGCTGCCAGAAAACCATTGAATCGCTCCAACTGCTCAGCGCCCACTATCGACTTAACCTTACTGAACGCCGACAAAGGAATCATGATGCCGGTATTCGATCGTACGTAAATTTTACCCAAGTCTTCCGCCCGCATGCGATAGGGTGCATCGGCCTGCAATTGCACCCGGTAAGTACGTCCATAGCGATTAAAATCATTGACATAGAATGATCCCATGGTGCTTTGCAAGGCAGTGTAAATATCAGCAATTGCAACACCTTGAGCAATCGCTTTGAGTTCATCGACTTCAAAAAAATATTGCGGTACCGAAGTACGCAAGAATGTATTGACGGTCGCTAGCTTTGGTTCTTGTTTCAACGCATGAATAAACTCGTCTACTACCGCTGACAATTGCTTGGCATCGGAATTGTTGCGATTTTGCAGAAACAACTCAAAACCGCCGGTACTGCCTAAACCACGGATTGCCGGTGGATTAAAAGCAATCGCCAAGCCATCTGATTGCTGCGCGCCAACGGTAAAAATTTTTTCAACAATTTCCGGTGCGGAAATTTCTCGTTCCGACCAATGTTTCATCCGTACGAATACCGTGGCAACATTGGTTTTATTGCCTCCACCGATAAAATCCAAACCGTTGACAGCAACTTGAAATGCAATCGCAGGCTCTTTGGCGATTTCGGCGGTAACAGATGCGGAAGTAACTAATGTACGAGCCAACGAAGCGCCGTCTGGCAGGATAACCGCCGCAATGACATAACCTTGATCTTCCGGTGGCACAAAACTATCCGGAATATTTTTTAGCAAATAAATCAACGCAACGATCATGAACAGGAAAATAAGTACGCTCCGAGCGGCATAACGCACACTCAAGCCGACCGTATTAACATACCAATTACGCACTTGCCCGAAATGATGATTAAATCGAGTAAAAAAAACCGATTGTTGATGCCCTGGCCGCAATAAACTCGCGCATAAAGTGGGTGTCAATGTCAACGCGACCACGCCGGAAATCACGCCGGCAACGGCAACCGTGACCGCAAATTGCTGATACAGCGCACCGGCAATGCCCCCCAAAAAAGCTACGGGGATAAAAACGGCGGCAAGCACCATAGTCATTGCAATGACCGCACTGGATACTTGCTGCATGGCCTGTATAGCTGCATCGATCGGCGACAATCGCTGTTGCGTCATCAATCGTTCGATATTTTCCAGCACCACAATGGCATCGTCGACCACGATGCCAACCGATAACACCATCGCAAACAGCGTAAGGGTATTGATCGAATAACCCAGCAGCCATAAGCCGGCAAAAGTGCCGATTAATGAAATCGGAATCGCAATAATGGGAATTAAGGTGGCACGCCAGCTTTGCAAAAACAAGTAAACCACCAACACCACCAATATCATCGCCTCTCCGAGTGTTTGCACCACTTTCCAGATCGATTCCTTAACAAACACGCTGGTATCGTATGAAATCACATACTCCATCCCGTCCGGAAAATGCCGCTTCAATTCCTCCATGCGTTTTTTGGTCGCTGCCGCCGTTTCCAACGCGTTAGCGCCGCTGCGCAAGAAAATGCCGATTCCCAAGGCCGGCTGACCGTTTAGAAACGTACGCATGGCATAATCCTGCGCACCGAGCTCCACGCGTGCGACATCCTTTAAATACAATACACCCTTCGCGCCGTCGGAACGCAAAACAATGTCTTCGAATTGCTCCGGTTCCAACAATCTACCTTTAGCGGTCACGGTGTAAACCAATTGCTGATCGGTAAGCGACGGTTCTTGTCCGATTTTGCCGATAGCCGGTTGTGCATTTTGCGTCCGAATGGCATTGCTGATATCGGTAACCGTAATGCCAAGCTGCGCCATCCGATCAGGGCGCAACCAAATGCGCATAGCATAATCCTGTGCGCCGAAAATTCGCGCATCGCCGACGCCGCTAGCACGTCTTAATTCATCCAGGATATTGTTGGTTAGAAAATTACTCAGAAACAACGTGGAATGCTTCGGATTTTGCGAGGTAATCGAAAACACCAAAAGCAAATCGTTAGCACGTTTTTGCACCGTAACCCCGGTTCGGCGTACCTCATCCGGCAAACGTGCCATTGCCGTATTCACTTCATTGCTGACGTTAAATACCGCCCGATCGATATCGGTGCCGATCTCGAAAGTAACGGTAATGGTCAAGCGTCCGCTTGAATCCGCACTCGAATTGAAATACAACAAACCTTCTACGGCACTGAGTTTCTCTTCAATCGGCGCAGCCACTGTCTTAATCAGTGTCTCGGCGTTGGCTCCCGGAAAAGTTGCGGTCACAATGACTGTTGGTGGCGTCACTTGAGGATATTGTTCGATCGGCAACTGCCACGCCGCTGCCAATCCGGCCAATACAATCACAATCGATAACACCGATGCAAAAATAGGGCGAGAAATGAAAAATCTTGCCATAACCACAAATTAGGGTGTTACGCCCGTTCGATCCGATTGTGGAATCAATGCATCACGGTATGGTTGCGCAACTACCGCTTTGCCGGGCGTCAATTTGATCAAATTATCGATGACCACTTTATCGCCCGAATTCAGGCCCTGCAATATTTCCCAGTTTGTTCCGATCCAATTGCCTACCTCGACGGGACGTTGCGCTACCGTACCATGATCATCGATGACATATACATAGCGACCAAACTCCGAAGTCATCACAGCGGCTTGCGGAACCAGGTATACAGATCGTCTTTCTCCTGCGCTGATGCGGATACGGACAAACTGACCGGGCAACACGGAATGATCGGTATTTTCAAATGTCGCGCGCAATTGCTGAGTGCCCAGTTGGGGATCGATTTGGCTGGCGGCAAAATTGATCGCTCCGGCATGCCGATATTGCGAACCATCCGACACAATCAGGGCTATGTCATGCACATTATGTTCGCTTAATCGCCCGCCGACAGCGCTTAATTCATTTGCTGAAAAACTGAATTGTACCCAAATCGGCGATAGCTGAGATAATGTCGTCAATAAACTGATGTTGGCGGACACCAACGCTCCTTCAGAGAATTGGGAACGTCCGGTGACTCCGTCGAAAGGCGCTTTAACAGTCGTATAGGAATGATTGAGTTTTGCCTGCCGGGCTCTGGCTTTTGCCGCCTGCAAGCCGGCTTCAGCCGCAGCCATGTCGGCACGCGCAATATCGTATGCACGCTGACTGACAAAATTGCTCGCCAACAATTGCCGTTGCCGATCTTCTTCCGTTTGCGCACGCAAAACCCGTACTTGCTGTTCTTGCACCGAAGCCTCGGCTTCTGCCAATGCGTGCTGATAAGGTTCCGGATCGATCTGAAACAGCGGCTGACCCGCTATCACAGCAGTGCCTTCTTGATAAAGCCGCTTGAGGATCACCCCGCTGATACGCGGACGCACTTCGATTTCCTTGGCACCTTCGGTTTGAGCGATTGTTTCCAAGTGTATCGGCATCATGACCGATTCGGCTTGCAGATAAGTCACAGCAATCGCTTGTTCGACTGATCGCGTATGCGGCTTTACTTGCTTTTCTCCGCAAGCGGAAAATAAAAACGCAACCAGCACAGCTCGCAAAAAGAAATTAAAAATGATCACGTGAAAACTTATCGTTTTAGTTAAATACTTAAACCGTATTCAGTATTGAAAAGCCACAAAAGCATTGTAGTGTTCTGTATAATTAGACGGTTGAAAGCTTGACGGATAATGTAGAAGTTTACAGATATGACGATAATAATGATTCATCATTTTACCTGCCTACAGATCTACAGTTAAGTGTACTTTTAAATCTGTCCGACTTAGCAGTGACAGATCAGGCTGTAACAATCTGTTACCGTTCATAAAACCGCAACCGATTTATCAGCCGTATAAATTTTATTCTTCGTTCAATATTAAAGGTGCGTTGATATGCCTATCCGTATTTTTATTACCTTATTGGCTTTTTGTTCGATAGCCTTAACCGCTGCTGCTCAAGCGGCTTCGAAACTACCTGAAACGGTTAAAGTAAATCCCTCTGCGTTAACCGCCGAGCCGATGTGCGATCCGATCATTTCACCTGCATGGCGGGAAGCGCAGGAAATCGACGGCGTTAAAATCGATGCATCGCCGGTTTGCAGCCCGGACAATCCCGCGTGGATCGCTGCAGCAGTAAAAGGAACCAATAACATTTCGATGGATACGTTGATGAAAACCGGCTTGTCGCCCGACGCCATCATCAAAACCGATGATTTGGACGGCGACGGCGATCCGGATCGCATCGTCATCAAACTGGAAATCATGGAACTGAACGGCAAATCGCCGGATTTCCCAGGCATTGTACCAACCTTCGACATCGCACCGGGAGTACAGCCGGGCGCTTGGGTATTCGCCCCCAAAACCAGCGGCATGTCGACCGAAAATTTCGAAAGCGTGCGCGCCAATCCATTGCTGAGATTACCTTCTCCGGTGATTCGCGTCGAGGTCGGTGATATCGTGCAAATCGTGCTGGAAAACACGCACTATCTGCCACACAGCATCCATTTGCATGGCGTTGATCATCCGTTCATGCATCATGAACACGGCGGCCAAGACGGCGTTCCACAAACCAGCGAAATGGAATTGATGCCGGGCGAGCGCCGCATATATCAATTCCAAGCGCGTCAACCGGGCACCATGTTCTATCACTGCCACGTACAGACACATACGCATTTGGCGATGGGATTAGCCGGCATGATCATCGTTGAAGAAAACAGGCCGAACAACTGGCTGCAAACATTGAATATCGGCGCTGGTCATGTCCGCCATCCATCGGTTGCTGTGAAAGAACAATACGATCAGGAATACGATTTGCACTATCACGCAATGGATAAAGAACTGGGCGAGATCATTCAGAAATACAACGATCCGCGTTTGATCGCGCGCGACATGAATCGCCGTTACGACATCACCGACGCCACCGAGGATTATTACACGCTAAACGGCCTGTCGTTTCCTTACACGTTAAGGGAATCGCTGATCATTGTGGAACCGGATCAAAAAATCAAACTGCGCATGTTAAACAGCGGCGGCGAATTGATTGCCATCCACACTCACGGTCATCATGCCACGATTACGCATTACGACGGCGTGGAACACAATCCAGTGGCGCAAATCATGCGTGACGTATTCGATATGGCCCCAGCGCAGCGCCTTGACTTGAAACTGGAAACCGTGAACGACGGCAAGCACAGTTACGGCGAGGGCGATTGGCTGATTCACGATCATCGCGAAAAAGGAATTACCACCAATGGCATGGCAGAAGGCGGCAGCATGAGCTCAATCGTATACAAATCCTATCTGACCGAAAACGGCATGCCCAAAGTCAGTCACTTCGGCATCGATTTGAACAAGTATTTCACTAAGGAATACTACGAAAGAAGATTGCCCGAATGGCAGGATTTGGACGAATGGTCAAGTTTGGGGTCGCCCGGAGAAAGATCCGGTTTAGACGATGCAACCGAGACTTCGCTGATTTATACAGCAGCAGGATTGTTGATTGGCTTATTGATTTATTGGATTTTCTCCATACGCGAACGCATTGCTCAAAGCTCATCATCATTGGTTTCTCGTTTCAAAAGCCCTAAAGGGAGTAAACAATAATGATTAAGACGACAACTATCTTGATGGCGGGTATTTTCGTGTTCAGCACCTACGCAGCCGCACAAACGCAGGCCAAACCCGATGAACACAAACATCATGACCATCAAAAACAGCAAACACAAGCCGATCAGCATGACCATGCCCATCATGATCACAGCGGGCATAGCATGAGCCAAGACACGGGACATGCGGTCGATCATTCGAAAATGGATCACAGCGAACACGAGCACGACCACGCGGTCGATCACAGCACGCACACTACGCAATCGACCGAGCACGGCGATATGCATCACCACCATCACATGGATCACGGCGACCACATCATGGATCACGAAGGCACCATGATCATGGGACAAAACCTGGACAAATTGCCGAGCAGTTGCAAAAGCATTTCGGAAGAAGTGGAAATCACCGTACGCGCCGGACGAAAATATTCCCGAAATTTCCCCGGCACCGCGTTTGCGTTTGATCAGCAGCAGTGGCGCGTCAAACCGTGCGCCAAGGTCACCTTCCATTTCATGAACGAAGACAATATTCGCCATCAATTCATGATGCACGGTCTGCCGAAATATTTGTACAAATATGGCATGTTCCATCTGGAAGTCACCGGGCCCAAAACCGTATCGGGTACGATCATCGTGCCAGGAGGAGATGATACCTTCCTGGTGCATTGCGATATATCGCACCACATGGAAAAAGGCATGAAAGCACAATTGGTAGTCGGCAATGGCGGTACCGATATTCCCAGTATCCCTGGCTTGACACCGTACAATCGCATCGACACTTACGAAGCTGAGAATCTGCCTAAGCTCTCGGATAAAGAAGAACAGAGTAAAATGGTCAGGCAAATAACGCAATTCACCAGCAATAATTTCCAAACTTACGGCATGATGCTGATCGGCATTCTGCTCGGATTGTTATGCATACCGTTAATCAAAAAAATCCCTTTCCCTAAAAAGAAAGTGGAACAACCAACACCACCGCCTTCACGGTATTGAGTGTTTGAGCCTTTTTGGCAACATTAATGGCCAGCTTTGTGCTGGCCATTTTTTTAACCCTTCATCGGATGTCTGATCAATCGATAAATCCCCGCTGGCATTCCATCCAGTCGGCAGCCAAATTCCTTGCGCCCTATCGCCGCCAAGTCGCGTACAGCTTGATCGCACTCTGTTTCACCGCAGCGATCATGTTGTCGATTGGGCAAGGCGTACGATTGCTGATCGACCAAGGTTTGGCCACACAATCGAAAGCATTGCTGGCGCAATACGTGGTCATTTTTCTATTACTGACAGCGGCACTGGCGCTTGGGACGTTTACCCGCTATTACTGGGTAACCTGGCTGGGCGAGCGAATCATCGCGGATCTGCGCAGCCGAGTGTTCAATCACCTGATTTATTTGCATCCCGGTTATTTCGAACAAAACCGCAGCCTGGAAATTCAGTCGCGCTTGACTGCCGACTTGGCGCTATTGCAAACGATGATCGGCTCGTCGATTTCGTTTGCACTACGCAATCTGATCATGATGATCGGCGGCATCGCTTGGTTGTTCATCACCAACACCAAGCTCGCGGCACTGGTGATGCTGAGCGTACCGTTGGTTGTGTCACCCATCCTGATTTATGGTCGCCGCGTGCGGCAATTGTCGCGGCAAAGCCAAGATAAAGTCGCCGCGGTCGGTGCCTACGTCGGTGAAATGCTGGGACAAATCAAGACCGTCCAAGCCTACAATCACCAAGCAATCGATCAACAGCAATTTCACCGACAAGTCGAACAAGCATTCGATGTCGCCAAACGCCGCACGGGGCAACGCGCCTTACTAGTCGCGCTAACCATTTTGCTGGTGCTCTCTGCGGTTGGTTCGATGCTTTGGGTAGGAGGCATTGATGTAATCGAAGGCCGCATCAGCTCGGGCGAATTGGCAGCTTTTGTGTTTTACAGCATCATCGTCGGTTCCGCGGTCGCGTCGATTTCTGAAGTAGCCGGCGACTTGCAACGTGCCGCAGGCGCCGCCGAGCGCACCATGGAGTTATTGCAAGCGCCGAATCTGATCCAATCACCCGATCAACCGGCTATTCTGCCGCATGTCTGCGGCAACATCACACTGGATCAATTGTGTTTCGCCTATCCTACCCGCCCCGAAGTATCCGTCATCGACCATTTGACGTTGACGATCCGCGCAGGCGAAACGCTCGCATTGGTTGGTCCGTCTGGTGCCGGCAAATCGACGCTTTTTGATTTGTTGCTGCGTTTTTTTGATGCCCAATCCGGTGCCATTCGGTTGGAAGGCATTGACATCCGCTCGCTCGACTTGACCGATTTGCGCCGCTGCTTTGCGTTGGTTTCGCAACATCCGGCACTGTTTCACGGTACCATCCGGGATAACATCCGCTACGCCCGTCCCGATGCTTCGGGTGAAGCGGTGCAAGCGGCTGCTACCGCAGCCTATGCGCACGAATTCATCATACAATTGCCGCAAGGCTACGATACGCCATTGGGAGATTTGGGATCAGGATTGTCCGGCGGCCAAAAACAACGCCTGGCCATTGCCCGCGCACTGCTGTCCGATGCGCCGATTCTGTTGCTCGACGAAGCAACCAGCGCGTTAGATGCACAAAGCGAACACTGGGTGCAACAGGCACTGCAACAATTGATGCGCAACCGCACCACACTGGTAATTGCACACCGCTTGGCAACGGTACAATCCGCCGACCGTATCGCGGTACTCGATCACGGCCGGCTCGACGCACTCGGCACCCACGCTGAATTATTGCAATCAAGCACCTTGTATGCACGCCTGGCCGCATTGCAATTTCAAACCGATGCCAATCCCACTCCGACAGAATGAATTACTCGCGACAGCGTTTGTTGTGCCATCTTCATGGCACTACCCATGCGTAGTAACGTCGCAATGTTCACCGAGCCTTTCAACAACAAGGCAGCAAGTTGCCACGGTTTGACGCTTCCGTCCGGATGAATGGCGCTGAGTAGGATGCTTGGTGGAGAAAAATACAGCGGATCAACAATGGTNNGCATCGACCGGTATCAGCGATTCGGCATGAATGGCATGCGGTAAAATCAAATCGCCGGGTTTCAAACCGGGAATCAAGGCACCGGCTACGCCAAAACTGACCAAAGCATCAGCGCCTTGACGGCACAAATTCTCCGCCGCGTTTCGCGCGGCATCGGCACCCATGCCGCTCAATTGCAACACGGCTTGTTCGCCAATCGGCATCGCTTGGTTAATGGATAGATGCATCGTGGTAATGCAACGTGCTTCCGCCCGCAACGCGGTAATGATGCCAACCTTCCTCATGCCGCATCACACCGTTCGGGTCATGGCACGGTAACGCGCCAAAGCCCACAACGGGAAAAATTTGCAATAACCATGATAACGTAAATAAAACACGCGCGGAAAACCGGGTGCAGTAAACCAGGGATCTTCCCAGAGATGATCCTCGGGTGATTGTTGTTGCAGTAAGTAATGAATGCCTTTGCGTACCGCTTCACTCCGTACTTCACCGGCCGCCATCAACCCCAAAACCGCCCAGGCGGTTTGAAATGTTGTGCTGGTTTCGGGAAATTGCCCGGCCAATCCGGTATCCAGGTAAGAATCGTTGGTTTCACCCCAGCCGCCGTCAGCGCGTTGTACAGATTCCAACCATGTCACGGCACGCCGTACCGATGCATGCTGCATATCGAACTTGGCCAAGCGGAATGCTTCCAGCACCGACCAGGTGCCGTAAATATAATTGGTGCCCCAACGTCCGAACCACGAACCGTTTCTTTCTTGTTCGCGCAACAAGAAACTGATGCCGCGCCAAACTTCGCGCTGATGTTTACCGTATTTGGCGAGTAAACCGACGCAACGCGCGGTGACATCGCTGGTCGGCGGATCAATCAGTGCGCCGTGATCGGCGAACGGGATTTCGTTCAGATAGTGATAAGTATTGTCGATGTCGAACGCGGCAAAACCGCCGTTGCTCGATTGCATCCCCGCCAGCCAATTGGCGGCACGATCGAGTGAGTAATGATGACGCGATGCTTGACCTTGTATCAATGCCCAAGCCACTGCGGCGGTATCGTCTAAATCGGGATAATGCGGGTTGGCATATTGAAACGCCCAACCGCCGCCCTGCAAATCCGGACATTTGTCACGCCAATCGCCGGGTTCATCCAACACTTGTTGCGCCACCAACCAATCCAGTGCTTTTAATACCGGTTCTTGATCGGTAGTCGGATCTTCCTGTAATGCCAAGCTGGTCAACACTGTATCCCAAACCGGCGAAGTGCACGGCTGACACCAAGAACGTTCGCCTTCGTCGACCAACAAGCCGAGCAGCGCATTGCGGCACTGCACCCGGTTGGGATGATCGGGCGGATAACCGAGCAACGACAATGCTTCATAAGCATTGACCATCGCCGGAAAAATCGCACCGATGCCGCATTCGCCGTTCAGGCGCTCGAGCGTCCATTGTTCGGCTTTACGAATCGAATATTGACGAACAGATTGCGGCAGCTTCGGCTCAAACTTCGACAAGATGCGCTCGACAAACATAAAAGCACGCTTGAGCAAAGTATCCGCTTTGGGAAAGTAATCCTGCTCTATTTCTGGTGGTGTAACAAACAATTCGCGGATATCGACGTTACGGGGATTCACTGCCTTCGCTTTCAACGTGCATAAAATCGACAGCGGAATCATCACCGTGCGTGACCAATACGAAACCTTGCTGATGTGAAACGGAAACCAGCTTGGAAGCAAAGCCAACTCGGACGGCACCACAGGCACACCGCGCCACGGAATTTGCTGATACATCGCCAGCAACAGTCTGGTAAACACGTTCGCTTTGGCGGCACCACCATGATCCAAAATCGCTTGCCGCGCGCGTACCATATGCGGCGCATCAATCGAATCACCGACCAGTTTCAGCGCATAATACGATTTGATAGTACAACTGATATCGAAAGCGCCGCCGTAATACAACGGCCAGCCGCCGTGATTCATCTCTTGTTTGTCACGAATGAAGCGGGCAATTTTATTTTCCAACGCAGTATCGATTTCATCCATGAAATGCATCATCAAGATGTATTCGGCAGGAATGGTGCAATCGGCCTCTAACGGGAAGCACCAATGACCATCTTCTTTTTGCAAAGCCAGCATGGCTGCGCGTGCTTCAGCAAATTTGCGTTCCAATTCATCGGAATTGAAGGTTTGCTGATTCAGTCCCACACCATCCGATGCGAATAATGACTGCTGCGATGTTGTATCGTCTTGCTCTATTGCGGCTGATATTCCTTGCGATCCGTCCATAATTTTCTTTTCATTATTATTGTTACCGATTGATCAAATCGGGCTATTTTCCCATATAACAAGCACAAAACCGTAATTATAATTTATTTTTCCCGCTATCTTTTTCAAAAGGATTGTCTTGAAATGGCTCATCATCGTACAGATTAAGCGGCGGATTACCGTCGTAGATAAGGTATTGTCGTTGTTGCATGGAGGCCTCGCGTACAAACAGATACGGATCTATGGCCGCTTCATCACGGATACGCATCGGCCCGACCAGTCGTGCGCGTTTGTCGATCGCCCCCAATATCGTCAACGGTGCGGCGAAATACGTGCCGACCGCTAACCCTGCATAAAACAGCACATTAGTAAACAAACCAACAGGAATATTGCTAACATCGCGCTGATTACTCGGGCCGATCAACGGAATGAATAAATAAGATCCGGGTTTTACTCCCCACACACCGAGCGTTTGACCGAAATCTTCGTCATTTTTCTTTAACCCCATGTGTGTTGCCATATCAAACAAACCGAATAATCCGATAGTAGAATTAATCGCGAAGCGCAATGTATCTTCGGCGCCTTGCTTTACTTTACCCTGCAACAACGCATTCAGCGCCACATTGGGATAACCCAGATTATCGTAGAAATTCCCTATCGATAGCTGCGCGGCATCCGGCACATAATCAATATACGCATTCACCACCGGCATAAAAATTTCACGATCGACTTTATCTGTAAAATCATAGGAAGCGCGATTGAATTTCTCGTGCGGATCCACCGGATCAAGATTAGGATCGTCGCGATTAGGATTAGGTGTACTTGCACAACCTTGCAACAAAGTAATCCCAATAAAAAGCATGATCACAATCGATTTTTTTCGATTGATACAGAGCAGAATTTTATTAAGTATTCCAGTACGGAGCATCGATACAAAAAAAAATTATCAAACTTCTTTGAGTAAAGGCAAACGCCGCGCAATGAATCCATTATTCATCAACCATTCGATTTCATCTGCCAGAGCCTGGCGAACCGAGTTTTGTGGAAAACCTAATTCAGAAACAGCCTTCTTACTGTCAAAAAACATCGGGTGATGCGCCAACCGCACTCCAGTCAGAGGCGCTCTGGGCGGGCTATGGGTAATGTAGTCGGCGACACATTCGGATATCAGGCCGGTCATGAATGCAAACCAATAAGGTATACGGATTTTCGGCATGCCCAAACCGGTAATTTCTTCTATCCAACGCAGCAAGTCTTCCAGCATCAGATTTTCATTACCGAGTATATAGCGCTCGCCGATGCGACCATGATCCGCTGCTAAAATATGCCCCTTCGCTATGTCCCTAACATCAGCCATATTAAAGCCGCAATTCAGGTAAGCCGGTGTTTTGGTATTCAGAAAATCGAGGATCATGCGTGTAGGCGGTGTCACAGAACGATCCCCAGGACCCACGGGTAAAGTCGGCGCAACGATCACAACCGGTAAACCATTTTTGCTCGCCTTGATTGCTTCGAGTTCGGCCATGTACTTGGAACGGCAATAAGGCCCCGGCATGTTGGCAAGCCTATACTGAGCGGATACATTGACCGGATTGTTCTTGCTCGAAATCGATTCGGTCGATGTATGAACGATTACTTCAATGTCATGCCTTGCAGCCTCACTAAAAATTGTGCGTGTTCCTTCATAGTTGATCAAATTGAAATCGTTCTTATTTCGTATCCATAGATTGGGATTGGCCGCCAAATGATATACACGTTGTACGCCTTTAATTGCTTTGCGCACCGAATAAGGATCGCATATCGAGCCGCGTACCACTTCCACACCGGAAGGCAGGGGAACATCGGGTAGTTCCAGAACCCGCACGGTCTCCCCATTTTCCAATAATTGCCGAACTAAATGAGAGCCGATAAAGCCACCGCCGCCGGTTACCAAAGAGCGTCTATCACTCATAAAATCCCTATTTTCTTTCCGACAAGTTGCAATGATTGAATAATACGCCAGATGCCCCTGCGTTAGACCCGATCACTTCAGATCCATGTAAAACAGAAAATATTAAAACTTGAAATAAGCTAATCTTCCCTGTCACCATGCACAATTTCCACCAATTTAAGCGCTTGTAACTCCATTTCAATCACGAAATCGTCGACTTTGGCGCGAAAATGACGGTAAAAAATCATACTGGGAATAGCCACCAGAATACCAAAGGCTGCATTATACAATGCCACGGATATTCCGTATGCGAGTTGAGCCGGATTGCTGCCGGTAGGAGAATTGGATCCGAAAATTTCAATCATACCAACCAAGGTACCGAATAATCCCATCAGTGGACTCAGTGCCGCTATCGTACCCAAGGTGGTTAAATATCTACTCAAATCGTGAGCAACGACACGCCCGGATTCTTCAATGGATTCTTTCATCACTTCGCGCGAACTTTTAACATTCTTCAATCCGGCAGCAAGGATTTTCCCCAAAGGAGAATGCTGCTGCAGGCGCGTCAACAACTCGTTGCTCACACCGTTTCGTTTATATTCATTGAGTACTTTCGGTAATAATTCTTTGGGCGAAACCACGGCCAAACGCAATGTCCACATACGTTCCAAAATAATGCCCAATGCCACGACGGACGCAATAATAATCGGCCACACCGGCCAACCGGCCGCTTGAATCAAAGATAACACGCGACAATCTCCTCACATACGATAGATCAAAGTATTATTTCAAGACTGGCTATCATACCCGATTTGCTGATTTTATAACGAGAAAACTGCCGGATTAAAGATTAATTCTCCTTCCTTTCAATAAGATATAAATATCGACTGATTCTATTTTTCAACAGAACAACACTTCTTTGCAGCGTCATTTTGTGAAATTAGCGTTCATTTATCCGTTTAAATGCATAATACTCGCAATAAACTGGATAAATTTGCCCTATCTTGACTTTTAGGTTAAAGCCGCCCGCAAATAGCGCACTGCTTTCATAACTAGTTATACGGCAAAACAATCCAATCTCTATCCACAATTTCTGTGGATAAGTTTGTGTATATCTCGCATGGATAGCGATTAACTCAGCAAATCCAAAAAGTTTTTTTAATTTGATTACTTTTCTATCTATTTAACAAATACCATATAAAACAGATAGTTGAACAAAAACAACGATAACGGATAACGCGACTAATCATAATGAACTTGCCCCCATTCACCCATTCCTTACATAAAGTACTGACAGTCAGTGAATTGAACCATCAAACCCGCCAACTGCTGGAATCCAATTTGCCACTACTCTGGGTTAGAGGTGAAATTTCTAACTTAAAGTGTTATCAATCCGGTCATTGGTATTTTTCGCTGAAAGACACCAATTCACAGGTTCGTTGTGTTATTTTTAGCCATAAAAATCAGTATATTGATTGGCAACCCAAAGATGGCATGCAAGTTGAGGTATTAGCATTGGTCACTTTGTATGAACCGCGCGGGGATTTTCAACTGAATGTCGAAACCATGCGTCGTGCCGGTCTAGGGGAATTATTCGAAGCGCTAGAAAAACTAAAAATCAAACTGGGACAAGCCGGATTGTTCAATTTGGAAAAGAAAAAACCGCTGCCCAAATTTCCCAAACAGATCGGCATCATCACATCATCTGATACCGCAGCATTGCACGATGTATTAACCACTTTGCAACGCCGCATGAACTCAATACCCATCATCATCTATCCCACATTGGTTCAGGGAAAAGCCGCAGCCTACAGTATCGCCGATGCGATCAAAACGGCAAACAAGCACGCGGAATGCGATGTACTGCTAATTTGCCGCGGTGGCGGCAGCATTGAAGATTTATGGGCGTTTAATGAAGAAATCGTAGCGTATGCTATAGCCGCCAGCACAATACCGATCGTCAGCGGTATAGGCCATGAAACAGATTTCACCATTGCCGACTTGGTTGCCGATCAACGCGCCGCAACACCGACGGCAGCTGCTGAAATGGTCAGTCCGGACCGCCGGGCAATGCTTCAGCAAGTTAATGATGTGCATCGTCGCTTATCTCGTATCTTCCAAAATCGAATTGAACGACTCATGCAGCAATTAGACCTGCTGTCACACCGACTGATCTACCCAGGTGATCGAATCGCGCAGCAAGCAATGCAGTTGCATCACAGACAAGTTCAATTAAGCAAAATATGGCAGCATCAATACGACAAAAAACAATGGAAATTACTCGACTGGCAACAGCGTCTGAAGAATGCATGCCCCGATCTCGATCAGCTTGAACAGCGGAAAAAACAATTGACCATACGGCTTAGCAATAGCAGCTTGCATTGCCTCGCAACGCTCGAATTAAGATTGAAACACCTGCAAGCACAATTGACGCAATTAAACCCGCAAGCAATATTGGAGCGCGGTTACAGCATTACTTATACACCCCAAGGCAAAATCGTCCGTGACAGCAATCAACTCAAATCCGGCGATAGAATTCAGGTAAAATTTGCGCACGGCCATTGTAACGCTGATGTTAGCGACTCCATGGACTCTTGATAAATTGCATCAACAAGGACTGAATACCGATGCCTAAAACATTTCTGCTGCTTGGCACGATCAATATTTTCTTATGCATCGCACTTGGCGCATTCGGCGCCCACGGGCTTAAGCATATTTTATCCGTCGATATGTTGACGGTTTTTCATACCGGAGTGCAATATCACTTTTACCATGCGATCAGCTTGCTTGTAATCGGCTTGCTTCTGTTTCATTTTCCCAAATCCCGCCTGATTCCAATAACCGGCTGGCTCATGATCGCGGGTATCTTTTTATTCAGCTTCAGCCTATACGCATTAAGCATAACGGGCACTCGCACCTTAGCCATGATTACACCATTCGGCGGCATTTCGTTTCTCAGCGCCTGGGGAATACTGACATATGCGATTTGGAAAGAAAAATAACAGTCTTAAAAAGCTACAAACGGTATTAACGATCGACAGCAGAAGAAAATTCAGTTCAGTTCCCTGACAGACTCCCAGCCATTTGAAAAAAGGAATGCTGGCGTTTTATTCATCCTTTGGATGACACACGCCTAGAATTCGTCACTTAAATCCTGTCCGGTGTTTTTTTGATTGTTTTGAGGTGAGGATAGCCGCCATTCAGCTTTTATTCATGCTGACCGGCATAAATTGTCACCATCAGGAAGAGACCTGAAAGAACAATCAACAAAGGAGAACATCATGGATACCAGAACCAAAAAATTAACCAGCATGTTTCTAATCGTGTTATTGGCACTCACGTTAACCGCGCCTTCTTTGGCAGAAGCTGGAAGAGGACATCACCGCCATGGGCATCATCACCACCATCATCATGGTGGATACAGCTATATCTATAGCCAACCACCCGGATACTACCGTCCTTATTATCCGCAACCGCAATATTATTACCCGGCACCGGTATATGCCGTTCCTCCGCAAGTAATCATGGGAGTCGATACCGGACATGCCAGCTTTATGATACGCTTCTGACACAACATACCGGCGATAGTATGCCGCAAATTACAACTATCGCCGGTATCGCATGGATTGTAATGAACATTCCAACATTAGGAGGCGATTAAATGATGACAATACAGCAAAGTACCCTCATCGTCATATTGACCCTAGCAAGTGCGATCGTCGCAGCGCCTGCTGAAAGCCTTAATACCCCCAACTACTATCTAAGCGGCAGTGACGCCGCAAACCCAATCATCAATGAAGAAAAAGCAATTCGAATCGTGCAACAACACATCAAAGGACGTGTGTTGGCGATCAATCTTCTGGATCAAACTTACCGCATTAAATTGCTCGATTACCATGGCGGCATGCACATCATTCAAGTCAGTGCGCAAGATGGTTCAATCATTTCGACTCATTGACCTTAACATTTAAAATACTTAACGTTACCTTTCAAATTTTCAGGCAACAAAAATGCGCATTCTTGT
>DJMI01000071.1 GCA_002435335.1 Nitrosomonas sp. UBA6494 | reverse complement strand
AAGCAGCATTCTCTGGGGGGATTGCCCACTCGCCTGGATCATCAAAATGCAAGATTGGTCGATGTGGGTAAGGTCGAATTCCTCGATCCGCTCGGAGAGTGGCATACTCGATACTTTATAACCAGCGCAAGTTTTGGAGTCACCGCCGAAGCTAATTGGTTTTTCAACCACGACGATGGGTTTATCCGATTTACGAAAAATCGTTGGACCGATTTGACGATCATTTATGCCGCTTTATGCGCCATTCTCAGGTTCCAAAATTACCCGGCGTCGTTGACTCTGGAACAAGAAACGTTGGAACTAAAACTTTCCAATCTGACAGTTTTGAAAAGTCCCTATGTCTCAGGCAGCTTTCATTTTGACGATACGGTACAGCGCGATGATGGTTTTTTTGGACTGAATGTCTGCATGGATATGAAGAAAATTGAATTACTCGGTGTTTTTGCTGGACTTGCAAAAGGGCGCTTCCGTGGTCGCCCCAAAACGCTGAGCCTTGCGGTAAAAAAACTATCGGTGCGAATGCAGGCACCCGTAGCAATGGAAATGGACGGCGAGGTTTTCCAAACCAGCCAAGCTGAATTTTCTGTTCTTCCCAAAGCCATCACACTGATGGGATTATAACTAAACAACAATTCTGATCATGGCAAACACTCCTACTCCTTATCCAATTTCTTCCTGGCGATTCTGGAAGGCTTATTGGATCCATATGCGCCCTTACCTGCTTTTCGTATCGGGTGCAGCCGGCTTGACAGGCATAGCTGTGGCTCCTGTCAGTCCGCTATCCCCAATATTGCTTTTGCTGGGATTTCTGCCACTGTTCCTTAGTTACGGCTTCGGTCAGGCGCTCACTGATTGTTTTCAGGTCGATACGGATCGTCTCTCAGCGCCCTATCGCCCTTTGTCGCAAGGCATCGTTACTATCAAGTCAATCGGTATCGTTAGTCTCGTTGGATTGATATCAGGTGTTGGATTGTTGGTATTCTTAAATCCCTGGAATACCATCACGGGCGCTTTGTCTATTTTTGGATTGGCCAGCTACACGATTTTCAAACGAAAGTATTGGTTTGCAGGGCCTTTTTACAATGCCTGGATTGTGGGGCTATTACCGCTGATCGGATACATTGCAATGGTTCGAACGGGTTTTCTTGAGCACTTCAAAGAAATTGTCCCGATCATGGCACTCAGTTTTTTTGCCTATACCAACTTCGTATTAATGGGATATTTGAAGGACATCAGTGCAGATCGTGCAACCGGTTATCGCACTTTTCCTGTAGTGTTTGGTTGGAATCCAACCGTTTGGATAGGTGATCTGTTAGTTCTATTAAGTGCAGGATGGGGAGCCACATTAGCCTTTTCTGGGGATTGGTCAATAGTGGTTTGGGGCTTGGCAACGACTATTGCTGTATCCGGACAGGTTTATGCCCACATGACCAGTGAAAAGACAGAAACCAATGCCGCAGGCCCCATAATGGCCACAGTACGCAGTTTTATTTTGTGGCATTTGGCCGTCATTCTAGCTTTCAGGGAAGAGTGGTGGCCTGGTTTGTTGATTTTTTACCTGCTTTTTGAATGGACTCTGTGGAAAAGACCTTCTCATTCACAGATCTGAATATGGGAAGTTAAATTTGGACATGGCTGAAAAATGATAGCGGATTTTTCAGGATAACCCTCCATGAAGCGGACACCATAGTCGATATTGCAGCAGCGCGGCGCCAGGGCGCCGCGCTGCTCTTGGATGATTGACGAGCACCAACAAATGCTGGTGAGATAGTCAAACTTTTCCGCTCAACCTTGCGCTTCCAGAGCAGCAATGCGCTCTTCCAACGGTGGGTGCGACATGAATAGGCGCATCAATCCGTTGCTGCCTCCTGCTATGCCGAATGCGGCGAGTNNTCTCTGCCGGCTAGGCTTGCTCCGCCTGCATCGGCGCGGAATTCGCGTTGGCGGCTAAACCACATCACGATGATGCTGGCCAGTACGCCGAGTACGATTTCTGCGATGATCGCAGTAATCCAGAATGCCGGGCCGTGACCTTCTTCAGTTTTGAAGACCACGCGGTCGATCGTGTGGCCGATCACGCGCGACAAGAAAATGACAAAAGTGTTGACGACGCCTTGGATCAACGCCAGCGTGACCATATCGCCGTTAGCAATATGACTCACTTCATGCGCTAACACCGCTTCGGCTTCGTCTTGATCCATGGCATGCAGTAATCCGGTGCTGACGGCAACCAGTGAATCGTTTTTCGTCATGCCGGTGGCAAAGGCGTTAATATCCGGCGCATCGTAGATGGCGACTTCCGGCATGGCGATTCCGGCTTGTTCCGCTTGGCGTTTTACCGTGGACACCAGCCAATGTTCTTGCGCGTTGCGCGGCATATTAATGACTTGTGCACCGGTGAAGCGCTTGGCTGTCCACTTGGACATCATCAGCGACATGAATGAGCCGCCAAAACCGAATACCGCGGCAAACAACAGTAACGAATTGAGGTTCAATCCCGTTCCCTGCTCATCCAAAATTCGCTCGAATCCCAGCAATCGCAGCGAGATGCTCAACACGACAACAATGGCCAAGTTTGTTGCTAAAAATAGAAAAATTCTTTTCATGGTGTTACTCCGTAGTAATCAAAAAACGAATGAAGCACGAGAGGATATGCGATCGCATCGCCGTTTTTCAAGCGGATTAGAGTGGATTTTTGCCAGAAGTCAGCGGATCACCAGTCACCACTGGCGTTGTTATTGTGCGCTACCGGAGTAGGATGTGTTTGATTGCGTATTGCGGACGATTTGAAACAGGATCTCTCCTTCCTTGACCATGCCCAGATCGCTGCGCGCATGCTCTTCGATGGCTTCCAGTCCTTGTTTCAAGTCGCTGACTTCCGCTTCGAGTTTGTTATTGCGGTGTTGCAGCAAGCGGTTATGCTCGCGCGCTGCGGCTAGGTCTTGTTCTACTTGCATTACTTTAAGCCAACTTGCTTTGCCCAACCACAGCGGATATTGCATCCCCGCAATCAGCAACAGCAAGATGAAGCTCAACAACTTCATTTGAGTTGGTAAAACGCTTCACGGCCTGCGTACTTCGCCATATCCGCCAAATCCTCTTCGATTCGCAGCAATTGATTGTATTTGGCGAGTCGGTCGGAACGAGACATTGAGCCGGTTTTTATTTGCAGCGCATTGGTCGCCACTGCAATGTCGGCAATGGTGGTATCTTCGGTTTCACCTGAGCGGTGCGAAATGATCGCGGTATAACCGGCGCATTTGGCCGTTTCGATCGCGGCGAAGGTCTCGGTCAGCGTACCGATTTGATTGACTTTGATGAGAATGGAATTGGCAATGTTGCGTTTGATGCCTTCACGCAGGATTTTTGCGTTGGTCACAAAAATATCGTCGCCCACCAATTGCACCGTTTGCCCCAATTTGCGAGTCAGCAATTCCCAACCGTCCCAATCGTGTTCGCTCATGCCGTCTTCGATGGTGATGATCGGGTATTTATCCACCCAGGATGCCAAGTAATCGGCAAATTGTGCCGAGGTCAGATGCAAACCGTCCGATGCCAAATGATATTTACCGTCAGCATAAAATTCGGAACTGGCGCAATCGATGCCGATGGCGACTTCCTTACCCGGTTGATACCTGGCTTGGTCGATCGCTTGCACGATCAATTGCAACGCGGCTTCATTGTTTTCCAAATTAGGGGCGAAGCCACCTTCATCACCTACTGTGGTCGGCATACCTTTGCCGTTGATCAATTTTTTCAATGCTGCAAATACTTCGGCGCCGCAGCGGATGGCATCGCGAAAATTGGCGATACCCAGCGGTACGATCATGAATTCCTGCATGTTGATGTTGTTGTTGGCATGCGCGCCGCCGTTGATCAGATTCATCAGCGGAACCGGCATCGACATGCCAGCGGCGCCGCCCAAATAGCGGTATAGCGGCAAGCCGGAAACTTCCGCAGCGGCTTTCGCCGTTGCCAGAGAAACCGCCAAAATGGCGTTGGCACCCAAACGTGATTTGTTTTCAGTGCCGTCCAATTCGATCAAGGTTTGGTCGATTACGCTTTGTTCGATAGCATCCAATCCCATCAAGCTTTCCGCAATCTCGGTGTTGACGTTTTCTACGGCTTTAAGCACCCCTTTTCCGGAAAAACGTGCATCTCCGTCGCGCAATTCCATCGCTTCTCGGGTTCCGACCGACGCGCCGGACGGTACGGATGCCCGCCCCATTACCCCCGATTCCAGGACAACGTCCGCTTCTACGGTTGGATTGCCTCGCGAATCTATGATCTCGCGAGCGATGACATCGACTATTGCACTCATGCTACTTTTTCCCTGTTATTGACTGTTATTGATTATTGATGATTTTTACCGGCACAGCGGCGGCAAATTACGGCATGGCTCGTAAACGTCCTTCGTCATCGTGCCGTTGACGACTGGAAAAACGAATCGCCGCTTCGACAAAGGATTTGAACAGCGGATGCCCTTTCCGTGGTGTGGAAGTAAATTCCGGATGAAATTGGCATCCCAGAAACCATGGATGTTCATTTTCCGGCAATTCGATCATTTCGCACAGATTTTCGTCTTTGGATAAACCGCTGATAATCAGTCCGGCCTTTTCCAATTTAGAAACATAACTGTTGTTTACTTCGTAACGATGCCGATGGCGTTCGACAATGGAATCAGCTCCATAGGTTTTCCTGGCCAACGAGTCTTTTTTCAAAACGCATTCCTGTCCGCCCAAGCGCATGCTGCCGCCGAGGTCAAAATTCTCATCCCGTGTCTCCAGTTGCCCGTCACGAGTACGCCATTCGGTTATCAAGCCGATCACCGGGTGTGGGGTATCCGGATTGAATTCCGTACTGTGGGCTCCTTTCAGGCCAGCTTTATTGCGGGCATATTCGATCACCGCTAATTGCAAGCCTAAACAAATACCTAAATAAGGTATGCGATTGATACGCGCATGATTGATCGCCATGATTTTTCCCTCGACGCCTCGTTTGCCGAAGCCGCCGGGAACCAAGATGGCGTCCATTGCCGTCAAACTGTCGGTTCCTTCCTTTTCGATATTCTCAGAATCGATATACACGATATTGATCCGGCTGTTGGTATGAATGCCGGCATGCGTCAATGCTTCAGACAGCGATTTATACGATTCGGTCAGGTCTACATATTTACCGACGATGGCGATGGTGACCCCATGTTTTGGATGCTCCAAAGCATAAACCAAGTTTTTCCATACACTCAAATCGGCCGGTTTGGCCAAGATGTTCAATTTGTGACAAATGATCTGATCGAGCATTTGTTCATGCAGCAACGCCGGTATTTTATAAATGCTGTCGACATCGATCACCGAGATCACGGCTTCTTCTTGCACATTGGTGAACAACGCGATTTTGCGCCGTTCTTCCTTTGGCACTTCGCGATCGGAGCGGCATAACAAAACATCCGGCTGAATACCGATTTCGCGCAGTTCTTTGACGGAATGCTGTGTCGGTTTGGTTTTCAGCTCACCGGCCGATGGGATATACGGCAACAGCGTCAGATGGATAAAACAAGTATCGGTACGCGGATTTTGCACCGCCATTTGCCGGATCGCTTCCAAAAAAGGAAGCGATTCGATATCGCCGACGGTGCCGCCGATTTCGATGATGGCAATTTGCGCATCCCCTACGCCCATTTGTATGTAACGCTTGATCTCGTCGGTAATATGCGGAATCACCTGCACCGTACCGCCAAGATAATCGCCGCGCCTTTCTTTGCGTATCACGCTTTCGTATATCTGTCCGGTGGTAAAGTTGTTGTGCCGGGTCATGCGCGTGCTGATAAAACGCTCGTAGTGCCCCAAATCAAGATCGGTTTCGGCNNTTGATATAGGGATCCAGCTTGAGCATCGTCACTTTGAGTCCGCGCGATTCCAGCAACGCCGCCAGAGAAGCGGCAGCAATCCCTTTACCCAAGGAAGAAACCACACCGCCGGTCACAAATACGTATTTAGTCATGACTCGCAGCGGACGAAATGATAAAAATTGCGATGAATGAGCTTTGCATGATATGTAAACAAACAGTGTGTCGAGTGTTATTAGCGAATTTCAGCAAGTAACCAGCTCATCATTTGCTCGGCCTGATGGCGATAACTATTACCAAATAGATTCAAATGATTAAGAATATGATACAAGTTATAAACCACTTTTCGCGTATTATAACCGGAATCCAACGGATAATCACAGCGGTACGCGGAATAAAATTCTGCTGAAAAACCACCGAACAATTCTGTCATTGCAATGTCAGCTTCGCGGTCTCCGTAATATACAGCCGGATCGAATATTACCGGATTCCCGGATTGATTGTAGGCATAATTCCCGCTCCATAAGTCGCCGTGCAATAGCGAAGGCCGCGGGGAATGCGATGTAAAAAACTTCTCCAACTCGATCAGCAATTGCTCGCCGAGTTGTTGCAGTTTTCCATGAAATCCATTCGCTTTCGCCAAATCTAATTGATATTGTAGGCGATGCCTGCGCCAGAAATCGATCCAGCTTGGCGAGCCGGTGTTGATTTGTGATGTTTGCCCGATAGTATTATCGCGAAACCATCCATACTGCTCGGCAGTGATGCGATGTAAAGCAGCCAGTTGCATGCCCAAATCCGATGCCTTGCCGCGATCGGTCAACACCAGATATTCCAGAACCAGCCAAGCCGCTTTGTCATTTTTTCCATAACACACGGGCTGCGGAACGCGTATCGCGTGCGTTTGATGTATTTCCAACAAGCCAGTTGCTTCGGCCTCAAACATGCTTAAAGCACCGGGTTCGTTGAGCTTGACAAAATACATCTGGGAGCCGTCGCTGATACTATAAGCCTGATTGATACAACCGCCGCCGATCGCTTGCGCTTCCTTTACCGTAAAACCGCTGTTGGTAACCGCAGCGATCTGCGCACCTACTTCAAACCAAGGTTGCATCAAGCCAGCCACTGACGCGCGCGCTGAATCGCCGCTTGTACTTGTTCCGGAGCGGTCCCGCCGGTATGCTGTCTGCTCTTCATTGAACCTTCCAGTGTCAGAACCGCAAAAATATCCGAATCGATTTGCGACGAAAATTGCTGTAACTCATCCAGCCCGAGATGACTCAAATCGCAAGCTTTGCGCTCCGCATACTGCACCGCCTTGGCGACAATTTCATGCGCATCACGAAATGGGATGCCTTTTTTAACCAGATAATCCGCCAAATCGGTTGCCGTCGCATAACCGTGCAAGGCGGATTGGCGCATCGCAACTTGATTCACACTTACTCCGGTTAGCATATCGGCATAGATTCGCAAAGTATCGGTGAGAGTATCGACCGTATCGAAAAGCGGTTCCTTGTCTTCTTGATTNNGGCACATCCGGATTTTTCTTTTGCGGCATAATCGACGATCCGGTGCAGAATCGGTCTGCGAGCTGAATAAAGCCGTAAGCCGGACTCATCCAGATGATGATTTCTTCCGACATGCGGGACAGATGCGTCATGATCAAAGCCGAGCAGGCACAAAATTCGATTGCGAAATCGCGATCAGATACGGCATCAAGCGAATTTTCGCACACACCATCAAAACCCAACAGTTGTGCAACCCTTTCGCGATTAATCGGATAACTCGTACCGGCCAGCGCAGCCGCTCCGAGCGGCAATTGATTGACGCGCTTGCGACAATCTTGCAAACGTAAGACATCGCGCTTCAACATTTCAAAATAAGCCATCAAATGATGACCGAACGTAACGGGTTGAGCCACTTGCATGTGAGTGAAACCGGGCATTACGGTGGCCACATGCTGCTGAGCCAAATTAAGCAAAGCTTGTTGCAGTAACTTGATTAGTGCGATGATTTCATCAATTGATGCACGCAAAAATAATCGAATATCGGTTGCAACCTGATCGTTACGCGAACGCCCGGTATGTAAGCGTTTACCTGCATCACCGACCAAATCGGTCAATCTTTTCTCGATATTCAAATGCACATCTTCCAATTGTTGTAGCCAATTGAAAGTTTGATCGTTAATTTCTTCACTGATCTGCCGCAATCCTTGGCGAATCAAGTGCCAATCATGTTCGGCAATAATGCTCTGTTCTGCAAGCATTTGTGCATGCGCCAATGAGCCCTGAATATCGTATTGCGCCAATCGATAGTCGAATCCTACGGATGCAGTGTAGCGCTCAACAAGCGCGGAAACCGGTTCATTGAAACGTCCCGACCAAGTTTTCCGTTCGTCCCTTTTTTCCATTGATGAATCATCATTCATTCTGTTGCACTCTTCCTCTATTCTTCATGCTATTCATGAAGCTGCTACTATTATAAAACAGAATCCGCATCTGCCACTTTTCCTTCCGCATGGATTAGTGGATAATTTGCACTTTCTACGCTTTTAATTACACAAGGAGTTTTCCATGGCGGATTACAACAAACAAAATTCCAATCCACAATCCAAGGCAGACACATTTTTTTCTGATATCAATTCAAAATTAGAATGGATTGGCAAAATTCCAACCACACAAATACCCGCGAAATATGCTGTAATGCTCGTCGCGTTAATTGTTGTAGTGATTGCTTGGAAAATGATTGCTGTCAGTAAAGTAGAATCTGACATGAATAAAAGAATTGAGCATGAGCGCGTATTAATCAAACAACAAGCATTGGAATACGCCGATCAGCAATATATTAAAGAAGAAGAACGTTTTGGTCAGATTTTATCTTGGGCGGTACGTGGTGAATTGATCCGCAACAATATCGATCAAATCGATCAGTATTTCGGCGAGCTTGTCCGAATGAAGGATACCGAAAGGGTGGTATTGATTGCCGAAGACGGTCAATTGTTGGTTTCGACAGACAAACGCCTGGAAGAAACCAAAGGAAGCGAAATATTCCCTAAGGAAATTCTCAACTTGCAAAAAATAACCATTAAATCAGATGTAGATGGTCGGAAAATATTAGTAGTCCCAGTTATGGGATTAAACAAAAAAATTGCAACAGTCGTTGTCAGTTATAAACAATCTAAACTTTAATTTAACTACATAGAAGGAAAGCTGGCGATAAACACATCACCAGCTTTTTTTTTGCAACTCAAACACGCCAAATTTTCGCACCAAGTGCCGACAGCTTTCCTTCAATATTCTCGTAGCCGCGATCGAGATGATAAATACGATCAATCACGGTCTCACCCTGTGCCACCAATCCGGCGATCACCAAACTAGCCGAAGCTCGCAAATCGGTTGCCATCACGTTAGCTCCATCCAATTGTTGAATACCGTGAATAATTGCAGTGTTGCCTTCGACTTCGATTTCGGCATTCATTCGCTTCAATTCTTGAACATGCATCAAACGATTTTCAAATATAGTTTCGGTAATGATGGCCGTACCAGCGGCAATACAATTGAGTGACATGAATTGCGCTTGCATGTCGGTAGGAAAAGCCGGATAGGGCGCAGTACGAACGTTAACCGATTTTGGCTTGTCACGCATTTTCAGCGTAATACAATTATCATCAGTGCAAATCTCGGCTCCTGCTTCAAGCAATTTGTCGATGACAGCATCAAGCAAATGTGCATCTGTATTTTTAAGCCGAACTTCTCCACCGGTTGCCGTGGCGGCCACTAAAAATGTGCCAGTTTCTATGCGATCCGGCATTACATCATGCTCAGCACCGTGCAATGAAGACACACCTTCAATGGTAATAATATCAGTGCCAGCACCTTGTATTTTAGCTCCCATTGCATTCAGACAATTCGCCAAATCAACCACTTCCGGTTCACGCGCCGCATTTTCTAATATTGTCACACCCTCGGCCAACGTTGCTGCCATCATTAAATTTTCCGTACCGGTAACTGTAATAATGTCAAATACGATGCGCGCACCATGTAATTTGTTTGCTACTGCATGGATATAACCATGCTTAATTTGTATCGAGGCCCCCATAGCTTGAAGACCCTTGATATGCTGATCAACCGGACGCAAACCAATTGCACAACCGCCTGGCAAGGAAATATTGGCTTCTCCGGCGCGCGCGAGTAATGGGCCAAGTACCAAAATAGCAGCACGCATCGTCTTAACCATTTCATAAGGCGCGGTTAAGTTTGTTAAATTTCTTGCTGACAAAATTACATTACCGACATCCGGCTGAGTTACTTCCAATCCGATCAGCCTAAGCAATGTCAGCATAGTGACTATATCCTGCAATGCAGGAACATTCGAAATTCTTAGGGATTGTTGAGTTAGAAGGGAAGCACACAACAATGGCAACGCAGCATTTTTTGCACCTGAAATTGCGATCTCTCCGGTCAAAGGCAAGCCGCCTTGAATGACTAATTTTTGCATGAAGCGAAAAAAAACAATTGCCTAAGTTTCAATTGAATCATTAGTAGAAGATTGAAAATAGCACGATTATTACAGACTTAGATAACATTGTTTGCACTTGTTTTATCGAAAAGAAAAAGCCCTTCATCATAATATGATGAAGGGCTTATTTTGAAATGCCTGGCAGTAACCTACTTTCACATGCGTATGCACACTATCATCGGCGCAGCTTCGTTTCACGGTTCTGTTCGGGATGGGAAGATGTGGGTCCAAAGTGCTATAGCCACCAAGCGTAACCTGCTTAAAACGATTTTAAAAATCGTTTTTTATAGAAAAGTAAAATTATAAATGAGTTAATTTATATTTATATTCAAATTATTAAAGTTATAGGATCAAGCCACACGGTCAATTAGTATCGGTTAGCTTAACATATTACTATGCTTACACACCCGACCTATCAACGTCGTAGTCTTCGACGAACCTTTAGGAGGATTAAATCCTCGGGAAGTCTAATCTTGAGGCGAGTTTCCCGCTTA
>DJMI01000060.1 GCA_002435335.1 Nitrosomonas sp. UBA6494 | reverse complement strand
CCATCGGCAAGTGCGAGGATGGCTGGCGTGCTTTGTGACACAAAAACTCCTTGGAAGCTGAAAAGATATGAATAAAAGACCCGGATCAGCAAATTATGCTTCCCCGTTTTTTGAAGGATGCATTATACGCGAGATGGGTTTATTTTTCTATGCACACACGCATCATGGCAAGGTAAATGTCATTTATTTGTGGTAATCGGGGTCTGATCTGACGGTTCCCGATAGGGTGGGTTTCTTTTAACGGCAAAGCCTGCTATGCCTGTGCAACCACAAAATTTCCCTGACGTTGATCGAATTTTGCGGCAATAAACCGTGTGCCAACCGTTAAGCTATCTGAGTTTTTCAGTGTATAGGTTACTTCGGCGACGGCTTGGAAATTGGGGGCATCGATTTTGATGATGTCTTTGGGGTTGAGTGTTGCATGGGTAATAAAACGTATTCCTGTTGCAGACAAGTCCTGAAGTATTCCTTGGTAAGGGTTGCTTGGCCAGAAAATGTAAAAAGAAAATTCCCCGTTGATGCGGGTGCGTCGTAGCAGTCGGCGAGACGATTCGGGGTTGTTTTGCGGTATCACCTGTAAAGGGCTTGCGCATTCCAGGCAAGTTTCATGTTGATAACAGCCGATTTGGGGCACATAAGGTGTATTGCAGAACGCACAGTATTGGAAGTTGCTTATCTGGTACGAGTTCGATGAAAATTCCGAATCCTGTATGATTGTTGTTGAGGTTATTGGTAAATCCGGGCTGGCTGGTGCCGATTTTTTTCTGTCTTTTAAAGTATAGCTTGAAAAAATAGCATCATATTGTTGGCGGATTGTCGGATTGGAAAGTATTCTGTAGGCTTCATCCAGTAGTGCGCTGTTTTCCTGGCGATTTTGTTTTAATATCCGATAACTGGCGGAAATGGTGGCGTTTGGCGCATCAGGCTGAACTTGCAATATTCGATAGTAATTACGTCGATTGCGACGAGCTAATCGTCTGTCCGCTTTTTGGTGAATTTCGGATTCAGCAGTGATGCCGAATGCGCCTAAGCTTAGGATTTTGATAGGGTAACGCTGAAATAACGCTAGATCGTAAGCTTTCCGCAATCGATTGTCTTGTAATGTCTTATAAGCGATATTGAGTAAGCTGGAACCCCAATGGGTTTTGTTTGAGTCTTCATTGGCGAGGTTTGCGTTAGCTTGCATTAAAACACGATAACTCTCCCGTATCACCGCAATGGATGCATCCGGTTGAACATGAAGAATCCGATAAAAATTACGCCGCTCAATCATAGATACGAAAACTAAATTTTTAGGTATTAGCACCAGAATCTCAACAACTTACGCCAAAAGTATACACATTTGAACTTGGATTACCAATATTTTTTAATGCACTACATGAAACTGTTGTAAAAGCGCTGGTTATTACCGATTAGAAATACAAATTTTTTGCTATTGCATCGTGATTTTAATTCTGTATAATGATAATCATTCTCATTTGCATTCTTTGGCTAATATATGAATACTTTGAACATGACCCAGGCTTCAGCAGTAAAGCATCATCAACAGATTGATTCTGACATCAGTACATTAATCGATAGCGATCAGTTATTCAGAAATGGCGATATCGTGTTCATTTTGCACAAGGGCGAACAGTATTCTTTGCGGCGTACCCGAAACGGCAAATTGATCCTGAACAAGTAGTGGATTAATAGCGCATATCATGTATATTTATGCTGGTATGTTGTTATCGAGCAAATCCAATTTTGTCTAGGAGCTAAAAATGAAAGGAAATGCGGATATTATTCGTTGGTTAAATCAACAGCTGCAACATGAGCTTACCGCGATCAATCAATATTTTTTGCATGCGCGCATGTACAAAAACTGGGGGTTAAACAGTCTGGGTAAGCATGAATTTGAGGAATCATGCGAAGAAATGAAACATGCCGATGTACTGATAGAAAGAATACTGCTGCTGGAAGGGTTGCCGAATTTGCAGGATCTCGGCAAATTAATGATCGGTGAAACCGCCGAGGAATGTGTGGCATGCGATTTGAAGCTTGAGTATATTTCTCGTGAAACCCTGCTGGGTGCCATCGCAGCTTGCGAATCGACACGGGATTATGTGTCGCGGGAAATTTTCGAGAAGATTCTTGAGGATACCGAAGAGCATATCGATTGGCTGGAAACGCAGCAAGACGTAATGCAGAAAATCGGTATCCACAATTGGTTGCAAAGCCAAATATAGCTTTTTCCAATGCCGCTGAAGTAGTCCTCCTTCTTTAGCGGCAAACTCAGCCAGCCAACCTGCTCTCGTCAGGTCAGCCAGCCAATTTTTTGCTGATGAACTGCGGGAGATTTGATGATGAAATTTATGAAGAAACAAGCGTTGGCCGGCGCATCGCATACTATTTCTCAATATGAAGTATCTTGTTTCGTAAATACGAATACTTTCATAGGTTTCGGTTCAGCTTATTTTGTAAAGCTGACCAAACTGGTCATTCATTGGTTCAAACAAAAAACGCGCGATAGACGCATATCTCATCCGGATTTGAGCAGGTACTCAAGTATAATAAATTGGGCGACGCTGATTAAAGCGCCAAAGCGCGCAAGCAAGGCGAGGGAGGGCGATATTGGCAATTGCGTTCGAAACTATTCGTTATGCGGTAGATTCGTGCTCTGTGTCGGTGGCCGAATTCGATTGTATCCGGTGTACGAGCGCTTAATCAAAGATAATGGCGGCAATTTTGTTGCTTTTCATGGGAACTCCGATGATCATTCGGGCGATTTGCCCCGATTACTCCGAGAAGCGGATATGATAATTTGTCCGGTTGATTGCGTGAATCACGACGATTATTTTAAGGTTAAAAATTATTGTCAGCATTCTGGTAAACCGTGTGTTTTGTTAGATCGCTCAGAGGTAAGGACATTTGCCGCTGGTGTTGTTACGCTTAGTTATATGGCGGGAAGTGGATTAAACAAAAAGGAGTGTGCATGATCGGAAATCGGGTCAAAAAAATTTTTACGATTGTTTGGGTTACGCTGATTCTTTGGCCGGTGCTGACAGTTCAGGCAGCGGTAAGAGAGTATTGGATTGCTGCTGAACAAGTATCTTGGAATTATGCGCCAAGCGGTAAAAATTTGATTGCTGCAGAAGATGGATTGGGCGTTTGGGGGAAAACATTGGTTTATACCAAATATCGCTATATCGGTTATACCGATAAAAGCTTCACCACGCCTATGCCGCAACCGGAATGGATGGGGATTCTGGGGCCGCAATTGCGTGCTGTTGTCGGCGATACGCTGAAAGTGCATTTTCTGAACAAAACTGATCGTCCGCTTTCCCTGCATCCGCATGGTGTGAAGTACGACAAAAACAATAGCGGCGCCGACGGCGGTGCCGGTGGCAGCATCTTGCCTGGAGAAAGCTATACGTATACTTGGACGGTTGATGAACAGGCCGGTCCGGGGCCGAACGATCCGTCTTCCATTGTTTGGCTCTATCACTCTCATGTTATGTCGGAAGAAGAAACCAATCTAGGTTTGATCGGCACCATTGTAGTTACGGGTGCAGGTAAAGCGCGTTCACAGGCGGATCCGTTACCGCAGGATATCGATCAGGAATTTACCGCGCTATATATGATTTTCAATGAAGAAAACGGGGAAGAAAGCGGTATGAAGCATACGATTAACGGCACAATCTTTGGCAATCTGTCCGGCTACAATACGTATGAGGGATCGCGCGTCCGTTGGCATCTGGTTGCATTGGGTAACGAAAACGATAATCATACCGTTCATTGGCATGGGCAAACCGTGCTTCATTTTGGCCGCCGTACCGATGTCATCGAATTAATGCCGGCTAGCATGACATCTGCGGATATGATTCCGCGTTCACCGGGAAATTGGCTGTTTCACTGTCATGTGAACGATCACATGATGGCCGGGATGTCTGCACGTTGGCAGGTCGATACAAAAAAATAATTCTAGGAGTCTGTCGGACTTAAGCAATCGTGGCGAGCCAAGTGGGAGAACGAGTGTAGATTTTCTTGATTTTGAGGCGCA
>DJMI01000142.1 GCA_002435335.1 Nitrosomonas sp. UBA6494 | reverse complement strand
AACCCTAAGGTTTCTTACACATTAGAATTGATAGAATTAATCCAAAAAGCAGCAGTACAATCAATAGGTAAAATAAAAAACGAAATAATCTGCGATTATCAGCACGACAGGAGCAAATGAATTGTACGGTAAACACATCAATTCGTTTGTACTCAATTACAACCAACTAACATCGAATTTTAACCCTATGAAACCTATATTTCATTTTCTTCTGTTGATGATCTTAAGTTTTCCTGTAATCGCAAAGGAAGCTCTAATTCAATTGCAGCAATTGACTCCGCAATCTGTGCTGCAGTTAAAATGCCTTACAGATGAGAAGTCTGTCATGCTCCCTGTCTCCGAACGCTGGAATGTCAAAAAAGCAACGCTCAATGTTCATTATATTTCCTCAATCACGATGCTCGCCGAACATTCGCAGCTCACCATAAAAATCAATGACTTTTCCATCGGACAGGTGAAACTCAATCCATTGGCGCCAGATGCTACGATTTCATTGGATATTCCAGTACGCTATTTAAGAGCTGGTTATAACAAACTTAGCTTCGCAGTAACCCAACATTTCTATCTGCAAGGCTGCGAAAACACATGCGCACCGGAGTTATGGACCGACATCAACATCCATGACTCTACGCTTCATGTCGAATACGAATCCAATCCGATACCGCTCGCAGTATCGTCAATCGCAAAATTCATTTTTGACCCCAAAATATATCCTGAAGGTAGGGTCAATATTATTACCGAAAATCGCACCGAAGATAACTTAACACTCGCCGCCATCGTAGCCTCTGGGGTTGCACGTCGCTTCGATTATCGTAAAGTTTTATTTGAATTCTCGCATCAAATCAAGCCAGAAATGGATAACATTGTTATCGGCACAACTGATTTTATGCAAAAATTCTTACAGCCTCACAAATTATCAACAAACAACCAAAGCGGTTCTTTAAAAATATTTCCCTTACCATTAGCTGATGGTGTCGATAACACCCATGCCCTCATCGCAATATCCGGAGCAACCGCTGATCACATCAAATTGGCAGCATTGACCTTTTCCAATATATCCATATCTTACCCAGGTGAACAGGAACTCAGCGTCTTTGAATTTAAAGCGCCCGAACTAGTACCTTACAGTGGCCGCGATGTCATTACTGCCAATAAGTCATACGATTTCAAAACACTCAATTTCCCGACAACGACTTTCAAAGGATTAAATCCAATAAGCAAAGAAATCAATTTTCGATTGCCGGTCGATATTTCGTTAATGCAAAACCAAACAGCTAAGTTGTTGCTCAATCTCTCTTATGGAGCGGGCATGCGGGAAAGTACTGCACTGAACATACTAGTCAATGGCATCATTGTTCGCGCCATCGGCTTAAACAATAAAAGCGGAGATTATCTGCAAGATTATCGCATTGATTTACCGGTTTACATTTTCAAACCCGGCACAAACACCATCACATTTTCTTCTGAACTTCACCCTGAACTTAAAGAATGTGATTATGCAGCGGTCAGCAATCTTTTCATCAGCATTTACGAAAATTCCACAATCACGTTTCCCGACATGCCGCATTTTGTCGAGCTTCCCAAGCTGGAGTTATTGATGCTCAACGGCTTTCCTTTTACACGCTGGCCTGATGGCTATGAATCGATGATATATCTCACCGATCCATCCAGTGATTCTATTTCAGCCGCCCTCAATTTGATTGGTTTAATGACGCAAAAAAATGGCTTCCCCATGCTCAGCATCAAAATCGGCTTGCAAATACCCGAAACTTGGCAAGGTGATTTGATTATCATTGGTGACCCGGCAAAATTACCAGAGGAATTAAAAAAACAATCACCACTATATGCTGAGAATAATACTTCGCTTATGCCCTATCCAGTGATTCGCGCATGGGAAAATGAAACATCAGCTTTCTCATTGAGTCGTCAAACCGGTTCTATCGGTAACATCAATGGCATGATCATGCAATTTGAATCCCCCTATCAAAAAGGAAGGACAGTAATGATGTTGCAAGCACAATCATCTGGTACTGCACACAATCTCAGTAAAGTCTTACTTGATCCGGAAGTACAAGCACAAGTCTCAGGAGGATTGGTGCTCGTTGAAATGGATCAAATCAAACCAAGAGTAACTAGTCTGGAGATCGGCAAAAAATATCTTTCCGGTAAGCAAGGAAAAATCTCACCGGTCGATTCATTTCTATATCAATACCCGTATACGTATCACGCTCTCATTGGTTTCTTGTTGCTAAGTTTGTCTGCAATCATTTTCAACATACTCAAACGCAAGCGAGCAACACATCAAACCAATGAATCATGATGCAAGTAATCTATATTTCGCAAATACATAACACGAAAGTCACATACACTGACAGACGCATCACCCTATTAGCTACGGGTACAAATATTGATTAAATAGCTGCCTGCGACTCACTCAGGCATTTTGATGGAATGAAAAATAGACCGTGACCCGACATCCGATCTGATATTGTCCACGATCTTATCCCGTAGCGTCAATGCAAGCACCAATAGCATTGGAATCAAGACGATTAATATCAGCTTGTATTTGGAAGTCGGCTTTCCCACAAAAGCGGAATCAAGAGAATTGGATTCGATTTTGTCATGCTCAAATTCCCGTGGATTACTAAAAACTTTATAGACATTATAGGATCCCTTCATATCTCTCAGCAACTCTGACTTCATAATAAAACGACAATAAATTTCGCTTTTATCACTCAATGCATTGTAAGTATCCTCGGACATAAAAACTTCCCCCGGATTAGCAGATGATTCGAATCGTGACGCAGTATTAACCGCGTCACCGAAAATATCATGCTTTTCCACAATACACTGACCGCTATGCAACCCGATACGCATCAATATCGGCGTTTTAAACTTCTGCGACATGTTAAGCTGATCCATACCTTGCTGAATCGTAACTGCTGCACGTACCGCATCCAGTGCATCATCGAAATACGATAAGGTCCCGTCACCGATTGATTTTACAAATACCCCGTTATGTTGCTGAATAGTAGGAATGACTAATTCGTTATGCTCCTTCATTAAGATGCGACTAACCACATCTCCTTCAGTCTCGGCAATGGAAGTAGAGCCTTTCAAATCGGTAAACATGATCGTTACAAACTTGGTGAATTTCTCTTTCATCAAAGACTCAAGCTTAGCTTGCTGCTCAAGAATTTGCTCGACATCCTCAGGCTCGGAAGGTAAGTTTTTGTCGTGATCAGTCATACATTTTATTCACTGAATAAACTAGATAATTTCGATAATACATGAACATTTTTGGAATCCCAAGGAATTTAAAAATGTACCTCAGCGCACTTACAAAAAGTCTTCCGGATTTGCGCAATGATAATCCGGACAGATCATTTGCCACAAACCCGGACCGTGTATTTGTTCTCTACAACATTAGGAAAAATCTTTATTAAACCACCCCGTTTAAGGTAATCTATGCAGGTTAATCTTGAGTAATAAAAAACAAAGCTTGTGAATCAAGATTAGATCAACAAATTACATTTATAAAATTGAGGTTAATGGAATGGAAGATGCAGAAATTGTTTTAATGTTTTCCTTACTGATTATTCCTGTCGCTATCTGGTTGCAACTGTGGGTAAAGAATCGCCGGGAAAACCGGAAAAATATGTTGGGTGAAGAAGAATTTGAAAGTACTTTCCGCGCATTGTTTTCTATCGTACTGGAAGGTGCCGCAATTGTCGGCGGGCTTATTATGATTATTATGGGTCTTAGCGGCACAATCAAATATTTCATCAACTTTTACGCTGTCTGAACTGTAATAGAGCGCAAACGATTCAGTGTATCGGTATTATTAAAATAAAAATGAGTTTGACGCATTGTCAGACTCATTTTTATTTCACCGTCCGCAATCGCCTCGCCCAGCCATTTATTGTGAATTCCTATTTTTTCGATGAAAGTCTGTGAGTTACAATGACAGCTTTATCGGATTTTTTTCAAATACAGAGGTCGTTTCATGTCATTGAGCATAAGTAATCTACTATCTCAGCATCGCACGGATAAGTTTGAACTGCACGAACGATATCTGAATGCCCAGATGGTCAGAGTACTGAAAACAATCGGCTATGACAGAAATTACCAACGCGCGATCGGACAATATTTATACGACGAAGATGGAAACGAATATCTCGATTTACTGAGCGGATTCGGCGTTTATGCATTCGGTCGCAATCATCCGACTATTGTCCATGCGTTAAAAGAAGTACTGTCGCTTGAAATGCCCGATTTGGTACAAATGGATGTATCGATTCTGAGCGGCGTGCTGGCGAAAGAGATTTTAGCGACTGTACCGGACAATCTGGAGCGCGTGTTTTTTTGCAATTCCGGTACCGAAGCGGTGGAAGCGGCAATCAAATTTGCGCGTTATGCCACCAAACGCAATCGCATCATTTGCTGCGATCACGCTTATCATGGCTTGACGATGGGCGCACTGTCATTGAACGGCGAGCAGATTTTCAAGGATGGTTTCGGGCCGTTATTACAGGATTGCGGTTCCGTTCCATTTAACGATTTGACGGCTCTGGAACAAGCACTCAGCGGACGAAACGTCGCAGCATTTGTGGTTGAGCCGATTCAAGGCAAAGGCGTCAATATTCCGGATGACAACTATTTGCCGGAAGTTGAGCGATTATGCAAAAAATACGGCACCTTGTTTGTGGCCGATGAAATTCAAACCGGACTCGGGCGTACCGGAAAATTTTGGGCGATCGAGCATTGGGGAGTGAAACCCGACATGATTTGCATGGCGAAGGCATTATCCGGCGGCTTTGTTCCGGTAGGCGCTGTGGCGATGACGCAGCAAATCATGGACAGCGTATTCAATCGCATGGATCGTGCTGTGGTGCACGGCTCCACATTCTCAAAAAACAACATGGCAATGGCAGCCGGTTTAGCAAGCCTGGAAGTGATCAAGTCAGAAAAACTGGTAGAAAACAGCGCCAAAATCGGTGCGGATTTGATTACAAGACTGAATACATTAAAAAATCACTATGAATTTTTCAAAGAAGCGCGCGGCAAAGGTGCGATGATTGCGATCGAATTCAAGTCTCCAAACAGCTTGTCGCTAAAAGCCGCCTGGATGATGCTCGAAGCGGCCAACAAAGGATTGTTCTGTCAAATGATTACCATCCCGCTGTTCAAGGAGCATCGGATTCTAACGCAGGTGGCGGGGCACGGCATGAATGTAGTTAAATTGCTGCCACCTTTGATCCTGACCCAAAAAGATTTGGATCGCATCATCGAAGCATGCACCAGAACCATTGCCGATACGCATCAAATTCCCGGTTCGATCTGGGAGTTGGGAAAGAATTTGGCCAGTCACGCATTGAAAGCAAAAGCCGGTTAGAGGAATCGATGAATACCGAATCGTCGGAAGACTCTCATTATCTATGGTGGCTAGTGCTCGCTTGCGTATCCGGCGTATTAATATATCTACTCAGTCCGATTCTGACGCCTTTTTTGCTGGCAGCCGTGATTGCCTATATCTGCAATCCGTTGGTCAGACGCCTGGCTGATAGAAATATCTCACGCACCCTCGGGACGGTACTGATAATGCTGTTGCTGCTGGGCGCCTTCTCTGCATTGGTGTTGATCATGGTGCCGTTGTTCGAGGAAGAAATTCGGCGCGTAATGGATAAAATGCCGGTTTATCTGGATATTCTTAAGAATCAAGTGATTCCATGGCTGGAGCAGAGACTGAATATCAGCCTGGAACCGGATATGAATTTGTTGAAGCAAGCTATATCCGAGCATTGGCAAAGCGCTGGCGGCGTTGCGGCGAAAGTTTTACCGTCGATTACCAGCGGCGGAATGGCGGTCGTGGAATTTTTCGTCAATTTACTGCTGGTTCCGGTGGTATTGTTCTATTTGCTGCGCGATTGGGAAATCTTGTTAAAGTTGATTGACGAAATGATTCCGCGCTACTGGCACCAGCAAGTTGCGCAATTGGCGCACGAAACCGATCGCATTTTGGCGGAATTCTTGCGCGGGCAATTGTCCGTCATCGTGCTGATGAGTATATGCTATGCCACTGGATTATGGTTAGTGGGATTGGAATTCGCACTGCCGATCGGTTTGGTGGCCGGTATTCTAGTGTTTGTGCCATACCTCGGCATGATCGTCGGCCTGACATTGGCAACGGTGGCGGCATTAATGCAATTTCAAGATTGGGGCGCCGTGATTCCGATATGGATCGTATTCGGTATTGGTCAAATGCTGGAAGGGATGTTGATTACGCCTTGGCTGGTCGGCGACCGCATCGGTTTGCACCCGGTAGTGGTTATTTTTGCTTTGATGGCATTCGGTCAATTATTCGGATTCTTCGGTATTTTGCTGGCTTTGCCAGTCAGTGCGGTATTGTTGGTTTGGCTGCGACATATACATCAGCGTTATCTTGGCAGCAATCTCTATAATTCATAGTCAGCGCCTATTCGCTGAATCGTAATGCAACAATTGCTGCTGGACATACACCCGCTGCCATCGCCGAGCTTGGCAAATTTCATTCCCGGCCGCAATCAAGAGTTGTTGCATTTATTGCGAGATTTACTGTCAGGGCAAAGCAAAGAGCGATTCGTTTATTTGTGGGGTCATGCCGGTTGCGGCAAAACGCATTTATTGCAAGCCGTTGTCTCCGGCTATGTTCAGCAAGCCGCAAAAGCGGTATATTGCTGCGCCGTAAATCTGCACGAAGCGGCATTGGACAGCAAATTCGACTGTATCGCGATTGACGATGTCGGCAATTTAAGCGCATCTCACCAAATCGATTTATTTCATTGGTATAACCGCTTGCGCGATGAAAGCCGGTCGGTGCTGTTGGTCAGCGGTACGACTGCACCGATGCATCTGGCGCTACGTCAGGATTTGGTGACGCGATTGGGATGGGGTTTGGTCTATCAAGTGCATGAACTGACCGAAGCGGAAAAAATGCAGGCGATGCAAGCGCATGCCGCCATGTACGGTTTTGAGTTATCGCAGGAAATTTGTCTTTACTTGCTGAAGCACGTGCAGCGCGATATGCCATCGCTGATAGCCGTGCTGGATGCTTTGAATCGTTATGCACTGATGCATCGACGACAAATAACGATTCCATTGTTACGAGAATTATTACAGGTGACTTCATGAACTTAGCATTATTTGATCTGGACAACACGCTGATCGCAGGCGACAGCGATTTTCAGTGGGCGCAATTTTTAATTGAAAAGAAGGCATTGGATAGCGAACTGCACGAAGCGAAAAACATCGAGTTTTACGAACAATACAAAGCGGGAACACTCGACATTCACGAATTTCTCGATTTTCAATTGAAACCGCTGGCGCGTCATCCCCGCACGCAACTGGAAGCCTGGCGCAAGGAATTCATGACTAAAAAGATTGCGCCGCTGATTGCGCCGGGTACCAAAGCATTGCTGGATCAGCATAAGGTGAACGGTGACTTATGCATCATCATCACCGCGACCAACAGTTTCGTCACCGCACCGATCGCCCATGCGCTCGGCATCGAGCATTTGATCGCAACCGAACCAGAGGAAAAAGACGGCGAATTTACCGGCCGCGTAACCGGCACGCCTTCGTTCCGCGAAGGTAAAATCGAACGCCTGGAAAAATGGCTGGATGCGCATAACTTAACCTGGCTATCGTTTCTGCGCAGTTGGTTTTACAGCGATTCTCTGAACGATCTGCCTCTGCTGTGCAAAGTCACACACCCGGTAGCAGTCGACCCCGATCCAACACTAAAAAGTCACGCCGAAAGAAATAACTGGCCGATTATTAGCTTGCGTGGATAAGGTGGATTGGCAATTTATTGATTCATGGAAACATTTGGCAAATAGCGGATGGCATGATGTCAAGCGGCGCTTCCGTTGTAGTTGTATGATGCTCTTTGGATAAGAAGGGATACGGAACGATGGCAAAAGATACCAGTAAATTGGATAAACTTGTTCTGGAAGCACGTCGCAATGCAGAGAAACGCGCCCAAGGGTACCGTGAACAGGCACTCAAGCTATTTCCCTGGGTTTGCGGTCGTTGTGCACGAACATTTGATCACAAAAATCTGCAGTTATTGGAAGTGCATCATATCAACAGCAACCACGACGATAATCCGCCTGATGGCAGCAATTGGGAATTGCTGTGCACGTACTGTCATGAGCACGAGCATTCCAAACTGAAAGATGCCATGGGACGTGCGAGTAGTGAAACAACTGCGGCAGCAGCCACGTTCAATCCGTTTGCAGATCTCAAAGACAGACTAAAGAACAAGTACTGATTTCTGATCAAATCAACAAAATGCCACTTGTTCATTTCACAGTTGTAGTTTTCGTGCAAAGTGTGCGCAATGTCTGATCCACTGCGCGGATAATCAGCGCCATGGAAACAGCGCCCGCGTCGGGTGTACCAAGACTTTTTTGTGCATGGGGACGTGCACGTCCGATCTTGGGTAAGAGATTCTTAGTGGCTTCGGCAGCTTGATCGGCAATATCGGCGGCAGCGCTCCAGACAGTGGAAATCGAAAGGCTGGAATGCACGCTCGTTGCTAACGCTGCTGAAAATGGATGCAATACATCGATCATCGTCTTATCGCCTAATTGCGCTTGACCCGCAGCAGCAACATCGTGAAGAGCGGACGCAATACCGGTAGCTAGCATTGCTATATCCGGCCTTACTTGGTCGCCCAGGGAATTGCCGAGGCTGCGCAGCATGATTCCCCACAAAGCACCCGATGTGCCCCCTCCCCGATCGGACCAGGCCTCGCCCGCAACAACCAGCACCGTCCCCGCACCTGCTTTGGCAGCGAGCGCTTCCTGTGCCGCCTCAACTGCTGCAGTTAGTCCACGCTGCATGCCGATGCCGTGGTCACCATCGCCAGCAACAGCATCCAAACGCCCAAGTTCCTCTTGCTGCGCATCGATCACCGCACGTGCCGCCTCCA
This sequence comes from Nitrosomonas sp. UBA6494, assembly GCA_002435335.1. Lineage (GTDB taxonomy): Bacteria > Pseudomonadota > Gammaproteobacteria > Burkholderiales > Nitrosomonadaceae > Nitrosomonas. The sequence continues at coordinate 1,756 of DJMI01000142.1, read as the reverse complement.
AGGCAGCCAACACCACAGCAGCTGCCGCTTGCGATTCGGCGGAACCCACCGTTAATCGATTCTTATCTTTGGTCTGAACCCGATCGACTTTGTTTTCTTTGATTTGCTCGACCCTGCCGCGTTGAAAAGCTGGTGTATCCGCCGCCGCAATCCAGGTTTGTTCCAACGTATCGTCCAACCAGAAAAGTGTCAGCGAAATACCCGCCATGTCAAAACTGGTGATCAACTCATCCACCACGGGCGCCACAATGGTCAAACCGCGTGCCGACAAGAGCTGATCTATCTTTCGATACACGACAAACAATTCCTCGTATTTCACTGCACCGAGGCCGTTCAAGATCACACCGACACGTGTACCAACAAGGTTTTCGATCATTGCAGGCGTCTCTGCCAGCAGTTTCTCGAGCAAAATTTCCGCCACACCGTCGGCTGTGGTAGCAGCCATGCGCTCGAGACCGGGTTCACCATGTATACCCATACCGACTTCCATCGTTTCAGCAGCAACCTCGAACAAGGGCTTATCGCCGCCAGGCAACGTGCAGCCGGAAAAAGCAACCCCGATGGTACGCACACGCTCGTTAGCCAGTGTGGCAATACCAACCACTTCATCCAGCGACTTACCGGCATCTGCAGCAACGGCTGCAGCCTTGAAAACCGGTAAAGTTCCGGCAATGCCGCGGCGCTTGTGTTTCTCTGCAATGGATGCGGAAGCGATATCATCGGTCACTACCACTGACCGCACATCGATCCCCATCGCCCGCAGCCGCTGCTGCGCTTGATTAAAATTGAGCACATCGCCGGCATAATTGCCGTAGCAAAACAAAATACCGCCACCAGCGTCTACTGCTTGCGCCACATTGCAAATCTGCTGTGCCGACGGTGCTGCAAACACATTGCCCAATGCAGCTCCGTGCGCCAATCCTTGACCGACAAAACCGCCGAAAGCCGGAAAATGACCGCTGCCACCTCCGATAACCAACACCACTTGACCCGGTTTCGCCCGGTGTACACGGATTATGCCGCCATCGACCGGATAGATTTTGTCACGATGCGCCGCCGCATACCCTGCAATCCATTCGCTGGCAAACTGCGCCGGATCATTAAATAAATAAGTCATCGTCTGAAAAACCCCAAGAATCGATATGTCGATCTGACCAGATGCTTTTATCACAAACCGATCAGCATTCAGTCGCTATTCAGTTCAAAGATCGCACAATTGAAACCAAAATGCCAGATCGATTTGGCATCGGTCGATCGGGAAATGAAAATTTCCCGATTCATGAATCAGAATTCGTTATCTTAGGAGATAAATCATGAACACAAAAAGGACATTGCTCATTGCCGCTCTCATTGGCACACTTTTTCTCACCGGCTGCGTGGCTACGCCCTATTACGGCAGCACGGGATATTATCGTGGCGGCGGCTACGGCTACAACTATGGTTATCGACCATCCGTATATTTAAGCATGCCTGGTGGTTATGTAAGCACTCCGGGATATTACGCCGGCGGTCACACGCATTATGGAGGAAATAAGCACTTCATCGGCGGGCATCATCGCCATGGTGGCCACAAACACCACATCGGCGGACATCGGCATTCCGGTGGGCACAAGCACTTCGGCGGCGGTCACCACGGCAGAGGTCATAGAGGACATCGCTAATGAAATTCGATCGCTTTTGTTGCTGTGGGTTAGCGCTGCGACCGCAACGCTAACCTCATCCTTCCTACCCATTCGTTTGTAGGAATTATATAAGC
>DJMI01000091.1 GCA_002435335.1 Nitrosomonas sp. UBA6494 | reverse complement strand
CATGCCTCTGTTAAACTGGAAAGCCGCTCTCAACAGGTTTACCATTATGTTCGAGGAGCGAATGCCTATCCATTGACCATAACACCGTTTACACAAAATTCGGGACACCCTCAAATCTCACGGTATTTTTACCGTTTCTACCGAAACGCAAAGAATCAAAGTACTGGCGCAACTGAATCAAGTCAGTGGTTTTTTTCAACTCAGAAACATTCGACTTTATCCTGTTAGTGAATCATCAATGTTTCCGGCAGTTAGAAACATAGTTATCGGCGCGTGGGTTGCTTTCTTTTTGTTTTTGGTCGGCTCTTGCTTACTGATGCGTGAAGCAAGCATAGTTGCACGCTTACTGCTTGTTTTGCTGATTTTCTCCATTGTAGTTGGAACCTCGATACCGGGAGAAATTAAGCAAGGAGTGTCCGATGATGTCATGACCCAAATTTCAGCTGGGAGCGGACAATTCATAACCAATATTCCTTTTGATTTGTCGAAATTGTGGCATTTTGGATTCTTTGTTCTGCTGGGCGTGCTGCTAGGATGGGTTATGACCGGAGCTTCATTATTTTCGATCATGATTGTTGTTCTGATGGTGGCGGGCGGTACCGAGCTTGCGCAGTTGTATATTGAGGGACGAACAGCGCTGATAACTGATTTTTTTCTGGATGCATTTAGTGGTATTTTGGGGTTGGTACTGATTCGAATGCTCAGATTCTAGGGAAACGCTGATAAATTGACCGTACCAGCAAATCACTTCACTGCGCAGTACTTTCTCTTATATTTCTCATTGCAATAATCGATCTAAATATTTGTTGTCATTTATTCCGACTATAAATTTTTCCCAAGCGCATCCGTTAAAAACTGAGGGGTGTTTTTGTACCATACGATCCATCACAATAGGTTTTTATCATGCAAAGATTACGCTTTAGAATTATTAAAAAAAGAACAAATGATTATCAATCATTTACAAACAACTTGTCACAAAAAGTAAGCCGATATTTACGCGAGAAAATTTATGCGGTGCTGGACAGTGATGTTTTACCGTTAGTAATCGCGCCGACAATTTTTATCCTATTTGTGGGATTGGAATGGTGGCATTGGTATATCGAACTGCCAACGCCGTCACCGATTCTCTTGACTGTTATTGCATTAGGTTTGGGGATTTATTGTTTCTTCAAACTTTTCGGTCACAAAAAAATTGATCACAGACAAATGACTATCAGGTCGAATGCCGATCATCATCCCGAATTACATTGAGGTAAGTGCTGTGGTTTTGGGAAGTGGAATATTATGCAATGCGCCAAGGGATAATGGTGCCTGCGGACAGCGGAACCAAATTTTCTCCGGCAAATTCATAGAACATCGGGACAAGCCAGTTTTCTTTTTTTAGTGTAATGGAATTTTGGTTACGGGGTAATCGATAAAAATCAGCACCATGAAAACTGGCAAAAGCCTCCAAATTTTCCAAGGCATTAACTTGCTCAAATGCGCTTGCATATAATTCAATCGCTGCATGTGCAGTAAATACACCGGCGCATCCGCAGGCATTTTCCTTTGCACTGCGAGCGTGTGGCGCGCTGTCGGTACCGAGAAAAAATTTAGGATTGCCGCTCGTAGCGGCTTTCAGCAGTGCTTGACGATGGATTTCGCGTTTTAATACCGGCATGCAATAGTGATGCGGTTGAATGCCACCTTGGAGGATGGCATTACGATTCAATAATAAATGGTGCGCAGTAATGGTGGCCGCGATTTGCTGCGACGACTGGTCAATAAACTGCACCGCGTCGCGAGTCGTAATATGTTCGAATACGATGCGTAATGCCGGAAATCGATATGCTAACGGTGCAAGAATTCTGTCGATAAAAACTTTTTCCCGATCGAATACATCAATATCAGGATCGGTGACTTCGCCGTGCACAAGTAAAGGCAAGTCTAGTTTTTGCATAGCTTCAAGCGTGGCATGGCACTTGGAGAGATCGGTTACGCCAGCATCCGAATTTGTCGTAGCACCGGCAGGGTAAAGTTTTATTCCCTGTATAACACCGCTTTCCCGAGCGCGTTCGATTTCAGCGGGCGACGTATTATCCGTCAAGTAGAGTGTCATTAAAGGTTCAAAGCTGGTTTTGCAATCTACCGGTAGTGCCGCCAGAATCCGGTTGCGATAAGCCAAAGCCATGTCGACTGTGACGACCGGGGGTTTTAAGTTTGGCATTACGATAGCGCGTGCAAACTGCTTGGCGGTATGCGGCAAAACAGCGTGTAATTGTTCGCCGTCACGCAAGTGTAAATGCCAATCGTCGGGGCGGGTGATGGTCAGCGTATTCATTACTTTCTCAGGTATCGGTTGTCTTTAGTTGTAATGCCAATTGATACAGCGCATTCTTGTTTTTGCGTGTGATGTCCGCAGTCAGCTTAACGGCTTGCTTGAGCGGCAATTCGGATAACAGGCATTGTAACGTATGTTTTGCCTGATCATCGATTTCGGATTGATCGGCAATTTCAGTACCGGATACCAGCAGCACAAATTCGCCTTTTTGTTGATTGGCATCCGATTGTAGCCAGCTAAGCGATGATTCAAGGGTTCCACTATGGAATGTCTCAAACAACTTGGTCAATTCTCGCGCAATTGTGATTTCTCGCTTCGACCCGAAAATGTCGATCATATCGGTTATCGATTCGACAATCCGATGCGGAGCTTCGTAAAAAACCAAGGTATAGGTGTGCGATTGCAATGCGGTGAGCTCGCGTTTGCGCAGCCCACTTTTGGTGGGTAAAAAACCGTAAAACAAAAAATGCGGATTGACGATTCCCGCCGCAGACAATGCACAAACCGCGGCAGTGGCCCCTGGGATTGGAATCACCGGATAATCATGCGATCGAATGTGTTTAACCAGAATTGCCCCAGGATCGGAAATGCCAGGTGTGCCGGCATCGGTAACCAACGCTACGTTCTTCCCGGATGCCAATAAAGCCGAAATCTTTTCGCACATGGCCGCCTCGTTGTGCTGATGCAAGCTGATCAATTTCGTGTGGATTGAATGCTTGGCCAATAAATGTTTTGAATTTTGCGGATGCTCCGCAGCAATAACATCCACTTTTTCCAGTATTTCCAAGGCCCGGAGACTGATATCGCTTAAATTTCCTATTGGTGTGGCAACCACATATAATGCATTTTTTTGCGGCATCACATTCACTATGTCACGTTTTGTTACCATTTTTCTGGTGTTATTGCTGGCACTATACGGCAACCCTGCGGCCATCGCTACTGATCTTGAAGAAGGACATCAAACGGAAAGCACTTCTGCTCCGATCATGGCACATATTGCGTTATTGTTGCCGCTGGAATCCGCCGCCTTTGCAGATGCATCAAACGTAGTTAAAGAAGGGTTTGTTACTGCAGCGCAGCGTGGACAAATGCTACCATTGCCTGTTCGTATTTATGGCACTACCGACGATCCGCTGGATATTCTGGCAAGTTATCACCAGGCCGTAACTGCGGGGGCTGCATTCATCGTCGGGCCGTTAACCCGCGATGGAGTGGCTGCGATTGCTTCCAGTCAAACCCTTGCAGTGCCGACATTGGCGCTGAATACCGTCGACACAAATCATACATTGCCGGCGAAGCTGTATTTGTTTGGTTTGCAAACGGAAATCGAAGCCGATCAGATAGCGTCATTGGCATTATCGAGCGGCAGGAATCATGCCATTATCATCGGAGACGACGGCTCGTTGTCCAAAAGGCTGCAAAATGCTTTCAAGCAGCGCTGGCAAAGTAGCATGGGAAATACAGCGGAACTGATACGCTATACCGATAATACGGAATTACTGCAACACTTGCGCAGCCTGACGCAAGAAAGCAATCAATTGGTTTTTCTTGCCTTGGATGCGGCCAAATCTCGCATTGTTCGCGCTTTTCTTGCGCCGGACGCACCCGTATTCGGTACTTCGCAAATTTTTACCGGAACCGGTAATTTTCTACTCAATAGCGATTTGAACGGTATCCGTTTTCTGGATATGCCGTGGTTGCTGCAACCCGATCATCCCGCCGTTATGGCGTATCGCCGCACCGGTGCCGCTAAAAGTGTCGAAATGGAACGCCTGTATGCTCTCGGTATCGATGCGTTCCGGATCATGATCAATCTGCTGTTGCCGCAACCGGTCGATAGCATTTCGATTGACGGTGTAACCGGGCAAATCCGTTTCGTCCCGCCGAATCAGTTTGTACGCGAACCGGTTGCGGCGCAGTTTGATCAAGGCAAGGTAAAGCTGATCGATTTACAAAAAGACGTTGTCGAACATGAAAGGCAGTGATGCTGAGCAATTGGCGGTATCGTATTTGCAACGGCAACATTTGGTTCTTGTGACGCAAAACTATCGCTGTCGCTTCGGTGAGATCGATCTGATCATGCGCGACGGTGGCACACTGGTTTTCATCGAAGTGCGCATGCGCGCAAACGACCAGTTCGGCGGCGCTGCCGCCAGCATCACGATGGCTAAACAAATCAAGTTAATCCGAACCGCAAGGCACTATCTATCCGAAATCAACAACGAACCCCCGTGCCGCTTTGATGCAGTGCTGCTGTCGGGTGACGATGAGCGCAATATCGAGTGGATTAAGGATGCGTTTGGGGAATAGGTTGTACGGATATATCACAAATGGATACTGCGCCCACCGTCTACTGCGATGATCTGTCCGGTGATATACGGTGCGTCGGCGATCAGAAATTGTACCGTCCTGGCAATATCGTCGGGTTCGCCGCAGCGTTTGAGCAGCGTGGTGGCTATGATTTGCTGCCGTGCTGTTTCATCGGCCCATTCGCCGTCTTCCGGCCATAAGATCGCACCAGGAGATACGCCGTTGACGCGCACCTCGGGCGCCATTTCGACGGCGAGTGATTTGGTCAGCGAGAGCAGACCGCCTTTAGCGGCATTGTATATGACGTAATTCTTTAACGGGCGCTCGGTATGAATGTCGACGATATTGACGATGCAACCGGATTGTTTTTTCAGATGCGGTGCTGCAGCTTGCGATAAAAAAAGCGGTGCGCGCAGATTGCTGCCGATCAAGTCTTCCCAATCCTCCATGCCGCATTGCATAAGTGGTGTAGGAAAAAAACTGGATGCGTTGTTGATTAGCGCATCTAGTCGACCGTAACGGTGAGCTACGTTTCCGATCATATCTGGTAGCAGATCGGTATCGAGTAAATCTCCTTGGACTATTGCAACTGAACCGGCCCGTCTCATGTTCAGTTCATCTTGCAAGGATTTTGCTTCATCGAATGAAGATCGATAATGGATAATTAGTTTTGCACCCAGTGCGTGCAACTTGCGGCAAATAGCTGCCCCAACTCGTTTTGCGCCACCGGTAACCAAAATTACTTTTTCTTGCACTTACCCTCCTTAAAGACGCATTTCTGCATCAGAAGATTGTTGGCCTATTAAGTTAAATGCGTTGTTCCAATGGATTATCGGTTTCCTTTTTTGTATTTTTTCATTGCATGGAAAGTCCGGTATCTCGATTTTAAAAATTTTCCTATATTATGTTCAATAAACTTCTAGCTTAATTGCTGAAAATTCTTTATAATATACTACAGCTTTAATTGATATGTCGTTGATCCCAAACATGCTGTCTCCTGATAAAAACGCTCTGTTGCACAGTCAATCCGTACAAGCGATGATTCATGAAAAAATTACTGAGGCAGGCGGTTGGATTTCCTTTGCGCATTATATGGATCTTGTGTTGTATGCGCCAGGATTGGGTTATTACAGCAGCGGTTCCGTCAAATTGGGCAGTACCGGGGATTTTGTCACGGCCCCGGAAATTTCTTCGTTTTTTGGACGAACTTTAGCGCGGCAAGCCCTGCAGATCCTAGCTCAAATCCAGTCGTCGGATATGTTTGAATTCGGCGCCGGTTCGGGCAAGTTGGCAGTGGATATGCTGCAGGAATTGGAAAAACTCGATGCGTTGCCTGGGAAATATTTTATTCTCGAGCTTAGCGCCGAACTTAGAGAACGGCAGCAAGCTCTTTTTGCACGGGCGATACCGCATCTGCTCAATAGGATTGAATGGTTGACACAATTACCGGATCAATTTTCAGGGATTGTGCTTGCCAATGAGGTATTGGACGCGATGCCGGTTCACTTAATCGTTTGGCAGGAAGATGCAATACTTGAACGGGGCGTTGCTTGGCGAAATAATCAATTGGTCTGGCAAGATCGACCGATCCAAAATGCAGAACTGCATGACTTGGCGGCAAGTTTGACCGGGATTCTTAATCCGAATAACACCACCCCTTTCCACTATGTCAGCGAAATCAACCTTGCTGCTGCGGGCTTTATGCGTAGTTTGGCAAAATTACTTAAGCAGGGAGTGATACTGTTGATCGATTACGGCTTTGGCGAGCACGAATATTACCATCCGCAACGCGATCAAGGTACATTGATGTGTCACTATCGCCATCATGCGCATGGTGATCCGTTTTTTTTACCCGGTTTGCAAGACATTACCAGTCATGTTGATTTTAGTGCAATTACACAGGCTGCCCATGAGAGTGGATTGCAATTTATCGGTTTTACCACACAGGCGCATTTTTTAATCAACAACGGAATTACTAACCTGCTTGCGCAAGTGGCGGCGGAAAATTTGGATGTTTATTTGCCGCTTTCCAATCAATTGCAGAAACTGGTTAGTCCTGCAGAAATGGGTGAGTTATTTAAAGTCATCGCTTTTGGAAAAAATTATGCAGAATCGCTCCGCGGTTTTGAGGTTGGGGAGATGAGTCGGTTATTATAAGAATGCTATTAAACCGAGATTTTCCATTAGACGCACCTTCGGTGCTGTTGGGCGGTTTGTGGCGCATTGGCAGTCATTTTTAGCCCTCTTCGTTGCCCATAGTGGAAACTATATGGACGCCTCAGTCGGATTCAAACTGCCTTGCCACTGCATCCACAACCTATCCCAACCCTAATGGATAATCTCGGTTAAAGAAATTTTTTAATTAACCGATAACTGTTTTTCGAACCGCGGGAAATCCTTAAATGATTTTTGGATGATCGGTCGTTTTGCGTGTGGATGCTAAAAAATTAAAGAAACTGATTACGTCGAATAAAATTCAGATCTGTTCAATGCTTAACATAAATAAACAAGAATTCAGTCAAAATTTCCGCAACATTTTGCAGCAAACTGGACAAATCCCTCCATTGTCAGAAACAACGCGTGAGCTCATAAAGCTAAGGAATAATCCCGATTCAAATCTGTCGCAATTAATTGATTTGATAGCTAATGATCCTGGCTTGTCGGCATTTATTATGAAATACGCTCGTATGTCCACTTTCGGTTATGGCGAGCGTATCGTTTCCGTTCATCAAGCGGTTTCACTGGTGCTCGGGTTTAATACCGCGCTCAATTTATCGATGGGTATTGCAGCATCCGGTTGCCTGCAAATGCCTAATCATGGCGCGTTGGGAAAAATATGTATTTGGAGTCAGGCATTGGAGTGTGCGGTTATGTGCCGGGAGCTTTATCATCTTTCTGATATAAAACGATCGCTTAACGGGGATATTGCTTATTTGGGCGGCTTATTTCACAATTTCGGCTATATGTTGTTTTCGCATTTGTATCCGCGCGAGTTTTCTTATCTCAATGATTTAGTGACTCGACATCCTGAGCAGGATGCCCGTGTACTTCAGTTACAAGTTTTTGGGATTACCCATGACACGATTGGCATGTACTTGATCAAAGCATGGGATCTTCCGGAAGAAATTGCCATAACAGTTGCGGAACAGCATTTTCCAGATTATTCCGGAAGACATGCGCTATATGTGAAATTGGTGGCACTTGCCAATCGGATGTTGCGAAACAAGGATGTTGTCGATGGTTGTCCTTATGTTGATACTACCGCTTTGCTGAATGATTTGGAAATCGATGAGTTCTCAGCTTTAAATGCATTGACCACGGTGCGCGGTTATCAGCAAGAATTTCAAGCATTAGCCCAGAGTTTGGCTGCATAACAAATAAAACTACCAGCTTAAGATTGAGTTAAAATAGGCGATTATGCCTAATACTTATCAACCAGACCAAATTATCCGCCCGGAAATACTTGCACTTTCGGCGTATCACGTACCTCCAGCAGCCGGTATGATTAAGCTCGATGCCATGGAAAACCCTTATCCGCTACCCCTTGCGTTACGTGAAGATATCGCGTGTCTGGCGGCGCAGGCGCCGATAAATCGATATCCGGACGCAAGCGCTACATCGTTGAAGGCAATTTTAAGGCAGACGCTGGCAATTTCTGACGATACGGATATCCTGTTGGGTAATGGGTCAGATGAAATTATTCAGATCATCGCCATGGCCGTTGCCAAACCGGGTGCTGTGGTAATGAGCGTTGAGCCTGCGTTTGTCATGTTTCGCATGATTGCCACTTTTGTTAATGTTCAGTATGTCGGCGTGCCGCTGAAACAAGATTTTTCTTTGAATATTGCAGCCATGCTGGCCGCTATCGAGCAACATCGACCTGCGGTTGTTTTCTTGGCATATCCGAACAATCCAACCGGAAATTTATTCGACGAAGCGGCGGTTTTGCGAATTATCCAGGCAACGCCGGGTATTGTCGTAATTGATGAAGCTTATAATGCTTTCGCTGAAGCGAGTTTCCTGGATCGATTGAGTAGATATTCCAATGTGCTGTTGATGCGAACACTATCCAAATCAGGATTGGCGGGTTTGAGATTGGGTTTTTTGCTCGGCTCATCGGCATGGATTACGCAACTGGAGAAGGTGCGTTTACCTTATAATATTGGCATAATGACACAGTTAATTGCAGAAAAAGTGTTGCATCATGCCGATGTTTTATCGCAGCAGGCCGAAACAATTAAATCGGAACGCACAAAATTGATTTCATTTCTTGCTACAATAGAGAACGTTGAAGTATATCCATCGAAGGCTAATTTTATTTTGTTCCGCATTCCTGCTGCCAGTCAGATCTTTCAAATGCTCAAGCAACGAAAAATCTTGATTAAGAATCTTGACGGCACACATCCCCTATTAACTAATTGTTTGCGTGTAACTGTTGGAACACCTGATGAAAACGCACAATTTTGCGCAACTTTACACGCCCTACTAACTGAAACGGTTTGATCTTTAAGTCACTCTATTTCTCTTTATACGCCAGATACAATCTATGCGCCGGGCACAGGTCACAAGAAATACGCTAGAGACTCAAATCAATATTGATTTGAATTTGGATGGGGTCGGCAAATCGACTCTCGAAACCGGCGTACCTTTCTTCGATCACATGCTCGATCAGATTGCGCGTCACGGCATGCTTGATCTCGAAATCATTGCCAAAGGCGATTTACATATCGATGCACATCATACCGTTGAAGATATCGGAATTACGCTGGGTCAGGCATTTGCACAAGCAATCGGCGATAAAAAAGGGGTTTGCCGTTATGGACATGCATACGTTCCGCTTGATGAAGCATTGACAAGAGTTGTAGTGGATTTGTCCGGACGACCAGGTTTGGTATTCAATGCGGATTTTTCACGTGCACGTATTGGCGATTTCGATGTCGATCTGATTCATGAATTTTTCCAAGGCTTCATCAATCATGCTTTAGTGACGCTACACGTAGATAATTTATCCGGAAGAAACGCACATCATCAAGCCGAAACGATTTTCAAAGCATTTGGTCGGGCGCTGCGGATGGCAATAGCGCCGGATCCTGCTGCGAGTGGTATCATTCCATCTACCAAAGGTACTTTATAGGTCACCCCGCTTCAATTCCAACCGTATGACTGATATCGCAATCGTCGATTATGGAATGGGTAATTTACGTTCCGTTCATAAAGCACTTGAATATGTTGCGCCAGCCACATCCATTTGTGTTACTAGCGATCCGGATGCGATTTGGAAAGCAAAGCGCGTCGTCGTGCCAGGGCAAGGTGCTATGCGAAATTGCATGTATGAATTGGAAACTCGCGGTTTGCGAGAAGCTGTTATGGACGCCGCGGCTACCAAACCTTTTCTTGGAATATGCCTTGGGTTACAAATGTTGTTTGAGGAAAGCGAAGAGGGGCATATTCACTGCTTGAATATTTTGCCGGGTAAAGTGGTGCACTTTCCCGCATCAGCCATGACAACACCGGACGGATTAAAACTCAAAGTGCCGCATATGGGTTGGAATCAAGTGCATCAAGCAATACAGCATCCGCTATGGGAAGGTATAGAGAGGGATGCTCGATTTTATTTTGTGCATAGTTATTATGTCGAACCTGCTGATTCGTCAACCATAGCAGCTCAAACAGATTATCCTTTTCCGTTTACTTGCGCGATTGCAAAAGGCAATATTTTCGCTGTACAGTTTCATCCGGAAAAAAGCCAATCGGCTGGGTTAACCTTGCTTAGCAATTTTACCAAATGGATACCGCATTCTTAACTGCAAAAAGTAGTAAACTATTTATTAATCAATTATCAACTCTGATTAAGCCATGCTGATTATTCCTGCAATTGATCTCAAAGACGGGCATTGTGTTCGACTCAAACAAGGTGTAATGGAGGATGCAACCGTATTTTCGGAACAACCCGGAAAGATGGCGGCGCATTGGTTAAGTCAAGGTGCGAGAAGATTGCATCTTGTCGATTTAAACGGTGCTTTCGCCGGGAAACCGAGAAATGAAGCTGCGATCAAAGAAATTGTCGATGCCCTCGACGACCAGATACCTATTCAATTAGGTGGCGGTATCCGTGATCTGGACACTATTGAGCGTTATTTGGATGACGGCATCACATATATCATTATCGGTACAGCCGCAATCAAAATTCCAGGTTTTTTACAAGACGCTTGCAATGCATTTCCAGGACAGATCATTGCCGGACTAGATGCTAAGGAAGGGAAAGTAGCTGTTGACGGCTGGTCAAAAATTACCGGTCATGATGTCATCGATTTGGCGAAGAAATTTGAGGATTATGGGGTGGAGGCAATTATTTATACCGATATCGGCAGAGACGGTATGCTAAGCGGTGTTAACATAGATGCTACGGTCGACTTGGCAAGGCAATTATCCATTCCTGTCATTGCAAGCGGCGGTATTACCAATATCGATGATGTACACAAATTGTGTGAAATTGAGCCGGAAGGTATCATTGGTGCAATTACCGGACGTGCCATCTACGAAGGTTCGCTGGATTTTAAAGAAGCACAAGCATTGGCTGACAAGCTTTCTGCCGCCAATTACGACAAATCCTGAAGCTAATCCGGTTATTGAAGGCTATTCTCAGTCATATTTTTCTTCAGTTCTCACCCATGTCTGCGGATTAATCCAATGAGTCTCGCAAAACGTATTATACCGTGCCTGGATGTTACAAACGGTCGCGTCGTTAAAGGGGTCAATTTTGTTGAATTGCGCGACGCAGGCGATCCGGTTGAGATCTCACGTCGTTATGATGAACAAGGTGCCGATGAACTTACTTTTCTCGATATTACCGCCAGCTCGGATAATCGTGATTTGATTTTGCATATTATTGAAGCGGTTGCATCGCAAGTTTTTATACCGCTTACTGTCGGCGGCGGCGTGCGACAGGTGGGCGATGTTCGTCGATTACTCAATGCGGGTGCTGATAAAGTCAGTATTAATACTTCGGCTGTTTTGAATCCGCAATTGGTGNNAAAGTCAGTGTAATTGATGCTGTGCCACGCTGGGAGGTTTTTACGCACGGTGGTCGCAAGGCAACCGGTATCGACGCGATTGAATGGGCAAAGAAAATGCAATCCTTGGGGGCGGGCGAGATTTTACTGACCAGCATGGATCGAGACGGAACACGTAACGGTTTTGATCTTGCATTGACGCGCGCAGTGTCTGATGCCATTGACATACCCGTCATCGCCAGTGGCGGTGTTGGCAATTTGGATCATTTGGTGGATGGTATTTTGCAAGGTCATGCTGATGCCGTGTTAGCCGCCAGTATTTTTCACTACGGCGAGTATACGGTACAGCAGGCAAAGCGCTATATGGCGCAACATGGTATCGAAGTGCGCTTATAATGCTAAACTATGCTCACTAGTTACTTGATTGGATTTAATTCTTTGTTACTGAAATGCTTTCCGATACTTGGTTGAACAAAGTCAATTGGTCTGAAGATGGACTGATACCTGTTATTGCACAGGAAGCAGAAAGCGGCAAGGTTCTCATGTTTGCGTGGATGAACCGGGAAGCGCTAAAGCTGACAGTAGAAAAAGGTGAAGCTGTCTATTGGTCGCGTTCGCGCAAAAAATTGTGGCATAAGGGAGAGGAATCCGGTCATACGCAAAAAGTAAAACAAATCTATTTAGATTGCGACCAAGATGTCTTACTTCTGATCGTAGAGCAAACCGGTGGTATTGCATGCCACACAGGGCGTCATAGTTGTTTCTTTCAGAAGCTGGAAGGAAACGAATGGAAANNGATGCAAGTAATTCGTATGTAGCAAAATTGTTTCACGGTGGGCAAGACAAAATACTGAAGAAGATCGCTGAAGAATCTGCTGAAACATTGATGGCATCCAAGGATGGCGACGCCAATCAAGTGATTTATGAAACTGCCGATTTATGGTTTCATTGTTTGATATTATTGTCTTACCATGGACTGACACCCGATGATGTATTGAAAGAATTGGCCAGGCGAGAAGGTGTTTCCGGTATACAGGAAAAGGCTTCCAGAGCAAAGGATTAACATATGGATAACTGTATCTTTTGTAAAATTATAAAAAAAGAGATTCCTGCCAATAAATTATATGAAGACGAGCACGTACTTGCTTTTCACGATATTCACCCTGCTGCGCCGGTGCATTTTTTACTGATCCCAAAATTGCATGTCGATTCTCTGGCGGATGTTGACGACAATCACCAGAATCTATTGGGCAGAATGTTGATTCTGGCGCCTAGATTGGCGAAAGAGCAGGGGTGTGCCGAAGGATTTCGTACCATCATCAATACCGGGCGGATTGGCGGGCAGGAAGTATTTCATTTGCATATCCATATCATAGGCGGTCATCAGCGCTTGCCGGGAATGATTCATCAAGAATAGTCGTTCAACTTCACAGGAGGGAAAAATGGGTACATTTAGCATTTGGCATTGGATTGTTGTGTTAATTATTGTCGTTTTGGTTTTTGGCACCAAAAAATTGCGTAATCTCGGCAGTGATTTGGGAGGCGCATTAAAGGGTTTTAAAGAAGGCATGAAGGAATCAGACAACGAAAATAATGCCGTACCAGCACATCCTGCACTAGAAACGTCGACAACAAAAGATACGCTTGACAGTTCATTCAAAGAAAATAATCCCGCAGTGGCAGCGGAAGTCAAGGACAATGCGCAACCGAAGGCTTAAGTGAATTTTCGGTAAAGAATTGAGCCTGTTTTGAATGCTACAGCAGCAACGCAGATAGTTTTTCAACGGTCTGTTAGATAATTATCTTCATGCCGTAGACAGCATCAGGATAATATGTTTGATATCAGCTTCATGGAATTATTGGTGATCGCGATGGTTGCCTTAATCGTTATCGGCCCCGAGCGGCTTCCTTCTGTCGCACGTACTATAGGCCATCTCTATGGTCGTTGTCGTAATTTTGTGTATCGCATCAAAATCGATATTCATAATGAAATGCGCATGGAAGAGTTGAAGAAAATGCAAACCTCGGTACAAGAGACAGCTCAGGTTATTGAAGAATCGGTGCGGCAAGGTGTCGATCGCTTAAAAGCAACCACTGATGAGATCAAAACGGAGATTGATCAATCTTCCGTATTATCTGAGCATCAAGTACAAACCGAATCTTCATTGCCGGTTTCAGTGGATCAAAGTACTTCACCTTCCGAAGATAAACAAAAAAGTCATCGCTCAGACTCTGAATCAAATCATTGATGATGATTTCTTCCAATTCAATCATTCATAGTCATCATGCTTGAAGGATCCTTTCTGTCACATTTGGTTGAATTGCGTGCGCGCATGATTCGTGCAATTAGCGTGCTGATGATCGGATTCTTACCTTGCGCTTTTTTTGCGCGCGAACTATACACCATACTCGCACAACCGTTACTTGAGAAGTTGCCGCAAGGTGGACAAATGATTGCGACCGATGTGGCAACGCCTTTTTTTGTGCCGATGAAAGTGGCCATGATGATGGCTTTTGTCATCACGTTGCCGTATACGCTGTATCAAATCTGGGCTTTTGTCGCACCGGGTCTTTATTCGCATGAAAAGCGTATGGCGTTGCCGTTGGTGATCGGCAGCAGCCTGCTGTTTTTCTTAGGCATGGCATTCGCTTATTTTGCGGCATTGCCTGTGGTATTTGAGTTTATTACATATTTTGCGCCGGAAGGTGTCGCGGTAATGACCGACATCAGCAAGTATTTGAGTTTCGTATTATCCATGTTCATGGCGTTCGGTTTTACCTTTGAAGTACCGGTGTTTGTTATCATTTTGGTCAGAACCGGTGTCATTACCATTGATAAGCTCAAGGAAATTCGCCCTTACGTAATCGTCGGCGCATTTGTTGTTGCTGCTATCTTTACACCTCCTGATGTTATTTCACAGTTCATGCTGGCTGGGCCGTTATGTTTACTCTATGAATTGGGAATCGTTGTGGCTTCGATAATGATAGGAAAAGAATCTCAAAAAAATGCCTCGAGCACATCACCCGATACGGGAGTGCGGAAAGATTCTCCCGATAAATCGGATTAATTGGGATTGCTCTTAGTGCCGTTACTAAGGGAAAGCAAAATGAACTCATTTTAGTATGGTTTAATCTAAAAAATGTTCGCTTAATGACTGCTTTTCTGGGGAGATGCACTACGATGTTCGATCATTTGACCGCTTTGAGTATAAAACAGCAGATTATTGCTAGTGCGATTGTGCTTGGCAGTACTTTTGCCAATGCTTTGTTTGCGCAATCCACAAATCAACTGCCGCCGCAGCAGGTAACCGCGCAACCTCCCGGTATTCCGCCGGATTTGAATAGCAGGCCACCACGTGCTGTGCAGCGCATCGGTACTGCCATTCCGCCGCCGCGCAATAGTGTCAGTATCAAAAGCACCGATGCCGGTGTCATTCCCCGGCAGTCGCCGATGTCCGGGTGTATTAATTGCGGCGTCGTTGATTTCGTCAACAAAATCGGGCAAGTCCCTAACATGAACGCGATCGTTAGCGGCGTCGTAGCCGGTACCATAGCACGTGGTGTGATCGGACAGGTACCGCACGGTCCCCATTCCGGCGATATGCACCATCCACATGACTCCCATCCTGATGGCTATGCAATGCAGCCATCGCAACCATATCAAATCGGAGTCACCATGGATGATGGTAGACAAGCTGTTATCGCGATACCTGATGGAACGAATTTTCAGCAAGGTGATCGGGTGAAATGGGTGGATGGTGTGCTAGTGCTCGATCGCCAAGCCGTACCATAATATTCGGGTAGGGGGTGAACTTGGATTCGTCGTCGCTGAAACAGATCGAATTGCAGATCGATGGTATGACCTGCGCAGCTTGCGCGCTGAGAATTGAGAAGAATCTTAACAAGCTTTCTGGCGTTGAAGCGACGGTCAATTTTGCCAATGAAAAAGCGCATATCAATTACGACGCAACCAAAATTAATACGGACATGTTGATCAATGCGGTTGAAAAGGCCGGCTTTCACATCGCTCCGCAGACGGTACAGCTACAATTGCGTAACATGACTTGCGCGGCGTGCGCTAATCATATCGAAAAAGCATTGAACAAACTGCCAGGTGTTACTGCGACAGTTAATTTTGCCACAGAAACCGCCAGAGTCAGCTTCATACCCGGGTTGGTGGGTATCGACGACTTGATTGCTGCGGTAGTCGATTCGGGCTATGACGCCAATGAAATCAGCGAATCCAGTCACGCCGAACAGAAAGCTCGGCGACAGATTGCTTATCAAACAGAGCTAAGGTTATTCTGGATTTCGGCATTATTGACGCTTCCATTGGTTTTACAAATGGGGGCAATGTTTGCTGGACATGATATGGATATGCTGCCGCATTGGCTGCAATGGTTATTGGCCACGCCGGTGCAATTCTGGATCGGACGTCGTTTTTATATCGGCGGATGGCATTCGCTGCGTGGCGGCAGTGCGAACATGGATGTGCTAATCGCATTGGGTACCAGTATGGCTTATTTTTTTAGTGTTGCCGTAACCGTATTTTCTCTGCAGCAACACGTCTATTTTGAAGCCAGTGCAGCCATTATTACATTAGTGTTGCTCGGTAAGTTGATGGAAGCGCGCGCCAAAGGCAAAACATCTGAAGCTATCGAAGCGCTGATTCGACTGCAACCGAAAACTGCCCGTGTTGAACGCGACGGTGAGGTGGTAGAGATACCCGCCAATAGCTTACATGCGGGTGACATTTTCTTAGTTCGCCCTGGTGAAAACTTGCCGGTAGATGGGGTTGTTGTTGAAGGAACATCGAGTGTTAACGAATCAATGCTGACCGGCGAGAGCTTGCCTATCAGTAAGCAGCCGGGAGTAAAAGTTTTTGCCGCAACACTGAATCAGCAAGGATTGCTGAAATGTCGAGCAACCGGTGTCGGTGCACAGACTCAGCTTGCCGCGATCATTCGTTTGGTTGAAGAAGCGCAAGGCTCCAAAGCACCGATTCAGCGCATGGCCGATACCATCTCAGGTATCTTTGTGCCGGTTGTCGTCATTGTCAGTTTGCTGACATTGGGTATTACCTGGTGGCTTGCTGGTGATTTTGTGACAGCGTTGATTAATGCTGTTGCGGTATTGGTGATCGCTTGCCCATGCGCGCTCGGATTGGCGACGCCCACGGCGATCATGGTTGGTACCGGGCGTGGTGCGCAAGTGGGAGTATTGGTAAAAAATGCGGCGGCATTGGAACATGCCGAAAAAATTCAAACGTTGATCGTCGACAAAACAGGCACATTGACCGAGGGAAAACCGGCGGTGACGGACATTGCACCCGCGCCTGCAATCACCGAAGCGGATTTGTCGCAAATCGCCGCTTCGCTAGAACAAGGCTCCGAGCATCCTTTAGCGCGCGCGATTTTGGATTACGCGCAAAGCAAGCAGCTATCGTTGCTATCGATTCGTGATTTTGCCGCGATTACTGGTAGCGGCATCTCGGCAAATATCAACGAGAAAGCTTATTTGCTTGGTTCGCCGAAGTTTTTGGTGCAACAAGGCATCGCCGTCGACGAGGATACGATCATCCGCTTTCAATCAGAAGGAAAAACGGTAGTGGGGATTGCTTGCGTCGCTTCCGATAAGACAACTCAATGGCTCGGTTGCATCGCTATCGCGGATCGCTTACGGGATACTTCGATCAAAGCCATTGAACGACTGCAGGCAATGGGTATTAATGTGGTCATGTTGACTGGCGACAATCAAGCTACTGCGGCAGCAATCGCTAAACGCACCGGCATCAAACAGTATCGTGCAGAAGTGCTGCCGCAGGATAAGGCGGCGGAAGTTATGCGAATCAAGGCCGACGGGCAATTTACCGCCATGGTCGGCGACGGTATCAACGATGCGCCGGCATTGGCAGCAGCCGATGTCAGTTTTGCTATTGGCGCTGGTTCGGACGTGGCAATTGAGGCTGCCGATATTACATTGATTCGCAATGATTTGATGAGTGTCGCCGATGCCATATCGCTTTCTCGAGCGACGCTGAAGAAAATCCGTCAGAACCTGTTCTTTGCTTTTGTTTATAATATCCTAGGTATTCCGCTGGCAGCTATCGGGATGCTGAATCCGGTAATTGCGGGAGCAGCAATGGCGATGAGCTCCGTTTCGGTTGTCGGCAATTCATTATTATTAAAGCGTTGGCAAGCAAATCACTAAAGAAACTAAGATGCAAACAACCACGATTAAAATCAAAGGCATGACTTGCATGGGTTGTGTCAATAGCATTAAGACTGTTCTGAAGAATCAAAACGGTGTGATTGCGGTAGAAGCGTCATTGGAACCACCACAAGCGATCATTCAATTCGATCCCGCTAAAACCACCCTATCTCAGCTCGAAGCGGCGATTATCGACGCAGGATTTGAGGTCGTCGATTGATTGGTTTTGCGCTTTTAATCATCCTTCTTCCAGTATATTTATTGCAGAACCATGTTGAACGTAAAATCTGTAACTTATTTGCAGCATGGTACCCCATTATTGGAAAACTGCGATTTACAGATTTTCAGCAACCAGCGCGTCGGTTTGGTCGGTAACAACGGCTGTGGAAAATCGACATTATTCCGCTTGATTCGTGGCGTTATTAAACCCGATGGCGGTGAAATCAATTTTCAATCCGGAAAAACAATTGCCGCCGTAGAACAGGAGATAGTCAATTCCGATCAACCGACTGTCGAATTTGTACTGGATGGCGATGCCGAGTTACGGCAATTGGAAAACGTTTTGACGCGAACCGAGCATGATACCGCTTGGTTTGAAGCACAACATCGCTTTGAAGCAATAGGTGGTTATACTGCCAAGGCAAGGGCAGCGCAATTGTTGAGCGGACTCGGATTTTGCAATGCCGAACTGGAAAAGCCGGTTAATCAATTTTCCGGTGGATGGCGCATGCGACTTAATTTGGCTCGCGCATTGATGCATCGTGCTGATCTGTTGTTGTTGGATGAGCCGACCAATCACCTGGATTTGGAAGCTATTTTGTGGTTGGAGCAATATTTGGCAAACTATCCGGGTAGCCTGATTGTGGTGTCACATGATCGCGAGTTTCTCAACGCATGCACTACACGCATCGCTCACATTAGCAATCGCAAGATCGATACTTACAGCGGCAATTACGATGATTTTGAACGAGCGCGTGCAGAACGGCTGCAGCAGCATGCTCAGGCGGTGCAACAGCAACAGAAACGGATTGCTCACATGGAAGATTTTGTGCGGCGATTTCGCGCCAAAGCGACCAAAGCCAAGCAAGCGCAAAGCCGTATCAAAGCACTGGAACGCCTGACGCGCTTAACACCGCTGCATGTCGAGAGCGGCAGTTTCGAATTGCGAATCGAAGCACCTGAAAATTGCCCCGATGTGTTGTTGCGGGTTAAGAATTTAAGTTTCGGCTATAACGGTACTTCTCTGTTTCGAGAGGTGCATCTTACTCTACAAGCGGGCAGCCGTATTGCTTTGTTGGGGCCGAACGGTGCCGGGAAATCGACTTTGATAAAATTATTAAACGGTGATATCAAACCCGATTCCGGCACTTTGGAGTGGGCGCAGAATGTCCGAATCGGTTATTTTGCACAGCATCAACTCGAGAATCTGGATGGAAAATCGACACCGCTGCAGCATTTGCAACATTTGGCGCCAAAGCAGACCGAATTGGAATTGCGCAGTTTTCTGGGGCGGTTCGGTTTAGGAGGAGATGCTGAGAATCGTGCGGTGGCAAGTTTTTCCGGAGGAGAAAAAAGTCGTTTGGCATTGGCACTTTTGGCCTGGCAAAAACCGCATGTTTTGTTGTTGGACGAACCGACCAATCATTTGGATCTGGATATGCGAGATGCTTTGACATTGGCGCTGGAGGCCTATGCTGGCGCAGTGGTTCTGGTATCGCATGATCGGAGTCTGGTACGTGCGGTGGTCGACGATCTATGGCTGGTTGCTGATGGCAAAGTGCAGTCGCTTGACGGCGATTTGGAGGATTACAAGAAATGGCTAGAAGCTCGCAACGCTCGCGAAACAGCACAAGCACAACCGCCTTCGCATCAACAGGTGAAATCTCCGGTCGCGATCAAATCGAATAAAAAAGCTCTGCTTTCCAAACAAGTTAAGCTTGAAGCAGCGCTGACAGTCGCGCAAAAGGAATTGGAAGTAGCTAGTTGTAAATTAGCGGATCCAGCAACGTATGTGAATTGTTCCCGAGAACAGGTGGATCAATTGAGCGAAATTCATGCCGCTCTTCAGAAAAAGATTGCCGAACTGGAAGAGAGTTGGTTGGAATTGGCGTCCGCGTTGGAAGAGTAGTGTTTTGCAAGCCTGTTAAACTTGCATATTCATGATTTCCTGATAAGCCGTAACCAGCTTGTTGCGAACTTGAACCATTGATTGAAAAGAAATATTGGCTTTTTGTAACGAAATCATTACCTCGTGCAAATCGACCCCGGGCTGATCGCTGACAAAATGCTCGCTGAGTCTGTCGGCTGATTGCTGCGCATTATTGACTTGATCAATCGCGGCTTTCAGCTTTTCGTTAAAATCGACGCTGGCGATTTCATCCGTTGCAGGAGCATTCTTTGCACCGGAAGCCAGCGCGGACGTTGCTTGCAGTTGCTGTAAAATGTTGTCAATTCCTGATTTGTCCATGATCTACTCCCAACGAATAGGTTAAGTATCTCGCAAAAAGCTCAAATAATCAATGTTTTTGTTACCCGGTCAACTACTCGTGCGATATTGTTGTAGCTTGTATCGCAAGGTGCGCTCGGAAATACCCAGTTTTTTAACGGCCAATTTTCGAGAACCATTAACCGATGCCAATGTTTCCAGTATATGCTTGCGTTCGAGCGATTTAATATCATGTGATGACGTTGCTTCATTCGGCATCGCAACGGCAGCGACAACAGCATCTTCCTGCAATTGGATATCTTGTGCATCAATGACGTTATCGGAAGCTAGAATGACCGCTCGTTGCATTACATTTTCCAATTCACGAACATTACCAGGCCAACGGTATGCGGTCAGTTTGCTGATGGCTGCCGGTGTCAGGTTGAAAGACGAACGTTCTGAGTACGCGGCTGCGTTTGCCAGTATGCGCTGTGCCAGCGGTTCGATGTCTAGGGGGCGGTCCCGCAGTGGTGGAATTTCAATTGGAAATACATTCAGTCGATAATATAAATCTTCACGGAAGCGTCCACTCTTAATCATTGCCGGTATGTCGCGGTTGGATGTTGCTAAAACCCGGATGTCCAATTTGATCGTTTTATGCCCGCCGACTCTTTCCACTTCTCTTTCTTGTAAAACACGCAATAGTTTTGCCTGTAGATCCAGTGGCATTTCTGAAATTTCATCCAGTAGCAGCGTACCGCCCTCGGCTTGTTCGAACTTACCGGGTTGCGCTTGCGATGCACCGGTAAAGGCGCCTTTTTCATAACCAAACAACGTAGCTTCCAGCAAATTGTCAGGAATTGCGGCGCAATTGATTGCGACAAAAGGTTTAGTGGCACGCGAAGAATGTTGATGGATATAACGCGCAATTACTTCTTTGCCACATCCGCTTTCGCCGGTGATTAATACCGTTGCCGGGGATTGTGCGACTCGCTTTACCAGCGACAATAATGAACGCGTGCAAGGATCCCTAGCGATTACTTTATCATCGTGACCGGAATCTTCCCGACCATATTGCTGAATATGTGCAAGCAAGCTATTCGGATCGAAAGGTTTGAGTAGATAATCGCAAGCGCCGGTTTGCATTGCGGCAACCGCTTTTTCTACATCGCCATATGCTGTCATCAACAATACCGGAATTTCAGGATCGAATGCTTTGATTTTTTTTAGTAACGAAAAACCGTCGAGGGGTTTCATTTGTACGTCACTGACAACCATGCCGAGTTCATGTTCTTGAAACAATGTCATTGCAATCTGGCCGTTGCTGGCAGCGTAAGTTTGGTAGCCAGCCAATTGCAAAGTTGTGCAAACGGCTTCCAATAAATCCTGATCGTCTTCTACCACAAGAATAGGTAATTTCTTCATGCGATTATTCTCCTTTACTGCCGGGTAAGTGCACGACAAATTCGCTGCCGTTTCCCGGTGACGAGTGGATTTGTATGCTGCCCCTCATTGACTGGATAACGCTACGAGCGATCGCTAAGCCTAATCCGGTTCCTTCCGAGCGCGTGGTAAAAAACGGTTCGAACAATCGTTCTTGTAGGATAGGATCAATGCCTGGTCCCTCGTCTCGTATGCTGATGACGATAGATGATTGTTCCACACGACTGGTTAGCGTAATGTGTTCGCTGGGAGCGGAGGCTTGCATTGCGTTTTCCAGCAGGTTGATCAATGCGCCGCACAATGCTTGACGATCAACGGTCATATGGGCTGCATTGCTATGATCTTGCACGATGAATTTCAAACCGAATTGTGTCATCTGCGGTTCGAGAACTTGTTGCAATTGCTTAAATAAATCGGTAACTGATACGCTTTCCAGTTGTATCGTTTCGCCTTTGACAAATCGAAGCATGTCTTTGGTTAATTGCTCCAGATGCAGTAATCGCTCGATGGTTTTGGCCGCAAATTTCCGACGATCCGAAGCGGTCAAGGCATCGTTTCCTAAGTGATTAGCATAAATTAATGCGGTGGATAGCGGTGTGCGCAACTGATGGGCAAGATTTGCCGCCATTTCACCCATTGCCGTCAAGCGCTGATTGCGTCTGATTTGTTCTTGCATAGCATAAGCTTCTGTAATGTCATTGATCAACAAAATTTTCCTGCCGAACGAATCGGCTTTGCTGCTCTCAATGCGGATGCGGCGCGGATTAGTAGTGTTTTTTGGTGATGTGATTTGCCATTCGTTGATGATCGCGGTTGGTATAAGGCGAGCTTGTATTACTTGGTGCCAAGACAAGCCGAGCAACGGTTCTCCTAGTATCGTGGCGGCAGCTGGATTGATTTGTTCGATATGATCTTGTTTATCCAGCGCAACGACACCGCCGGGCAATACATCTAATAGCAGAGCTAGTTTCTCTGACAAATGTTCTTTTGCGATAAGTTGCTTATGCAGCTCACCATTGGCAAAAGCTAATTCACGGGTTAATTGCGCTACTTGATTTTGCAGTTCCTGGTACACGCCGGCAAGCTGTTCGGATGCTTCATTGAAAGCGGCAAAAGCGATCTGAAGCTGTTCCGGAGTGGCTGGTGGAGATTGCATTTTAGTGAATTTATCTGTTTGCACAAACTTAAATGACAGTTGTTGATTTTGCAGTAAGCTTACCTGGATGATCCTATTGGGTATGAAAAGAATAAGACGGGCAAACCTATTCTTTTTGAGCATTCGGATTTCCTAAATTTATCGATAATCGTCAAAGCAAAAAATACCTCATTTGCAATAAAGGGTGATTTAGAGGATCAGAATTCAGCAGGAGAATAATGCGTGGCAACAATACCCAGTGAATCCGGACAAACCGCAGCAACAACGCCAGCGGTGCCTTATTGGCGTGAGCAGTTAAATCAACTTCCAAACCAAAAGAAACTTGGTTTGATTTTATCTGCGGCCGCTGTTATTGCTTTGTTGGTCGGTGGTTTGATGTGGGCACAGACGCCTGATTATCGAGTGCTCTATAGTAATCTTGCGGATCAGGATGGCGCTGCTGTTGTGAGTGCATTGCAACAAATGAATGTGCCTTATAAATTTTCCGGTAATGGCGGAACCATTCTGGTTTCCGAGAAGCATGTTCATGAAGTGCGCTTGAAATTGGCCGGTCAAGGATTGCCGAAGGGAGGGTTGACGGGATTTGAAATACTGGAAAACCAGAAATTCGGTTCCAGTCAGTTTCTGGAGCAAGTCAACTATCAACGTGCGCTGGAAGGGGAATTAGCACGATCAATTCAAACGCTTTCAGCGGTACAAAGTGCGCGCGTGCATTTGGCGATAGCAAAGCAGACAGTTTTTTCGCGAGAGAGGCAACAACCCAGTGTTTCAGTATTGCTTAATTTGTACTCGGGCCGTGTTTTAGGTATCGATCAAGTCAATGCAATCGTGCATTTGATGGCAAGCAGCGTACCGAATCTGCCCACAAAGAATGTAACAGTAGTGGATCAGAACGGTAATTTGTTGAGTGGACAACTCGAAAAGAAGGAAGATCCCCGTTTTGATGCCAAACAATTGGAATTTATCCAGGAAGTTGAAGAAAATTATATCCGGCGTATCGAAGCGATTCTTGCACCCATAACCGGTGCAGCAAATGTACGCGCTCAAGTGACTGCGGACATTGATTTTTCTAAGATCGAACGAGCCGAAGAAATCTATCGGCCCAACAATACCGATAAAGAAGGTGCATCGATCCGCAGTCAGCAGACGAGCGAATCCATGTCCACAGGTTCTAAGTTGGATGGTGGAATTCCCGGTGCACTGACCAATCGTCCGCCAGAACCCGCCGTGGCACCAATAGAAATTCCGAATAAAAAAGGCGAGGAAGGTGAAGAAGGCGAGAAAACACCGCCGCCGCTTCCTACAGAAAAGAAAACGGAATCGACTACGAATTACGAAGTGGATAAAACCGTGCAGCATACGCATCAGTCCACTGCCAATGTCAAACGACTGACTGCGGCTGTAGTCATCAATTATCGCAAGAAGATCAATGAAGATGGCACGGTGACATATGAAAAGCTAACCGATGCGGAATTGGCAGAAATCAACGGACTGGTTAAAGAGGCTATGGGATATAACGAAAGGCGCGGAGATTCTATAGCAGTGACCAACAGCTTATTTTCCGATCAGGTAGAAATAGTGGCAGAAGCTCCAATTTGGAAGGATCCGGATATTTTGATGTTCGTGAAAGAGCTAGGTAAGCAATTGCTGGTTATCGGAGTTGTGTTGTTTTTTATGTTAAAGATTCTACGTCCGTTTTTGCGCAGCCTGACTCCTCCTCCTGCAGTACCAGCCTTGCCGGGAGTTGCGTCAGGAGCTGGGGTGGCCGAACTAAGAACAATGATAGACCCGGTAACTGGCCAACCGGTTGTGATGCCGGCCATTGCAGCAGATGGAACTCCTTTGGAGCAATTACCCGATCAAACCTCGGCATTGGAAATGGCTCAGAAATCGAAATACGAAGCAGATTTGAAAAAGGTGCGAGAGTTAGTCATGGAACAGCCTGCAATCGCAGCAAATGTAATTAAACAATGGGTGGCTTGAGATGGCTGATGATGGATACCGAAAGAGTGCGATTCTACTCATGGCCTTAGGGGAACAAGAGGCAGCTTCTGTGGTGAAGTTGCTGGGACCCAAAGAGGTGCAAAAATTGGGTGAGACCATGTCGAGTATTCAAGATATTACGCGTGCTGAAATTGAAGGAATCGTTGCAGAATTTTATGAGGCAACCAAGGGAAGAACAGCCCTTGGGCAAGATTCTGCAGATTATATCCGCAAAGTTTTTACCAGTGCGCTAGGCGACGAGAAGGCGGCCAATTTGGTGGAGCGTATTTTGCAGGGCGGTGATACCAGTGGCATCGAAGGCTTAAAATGGTTGGATGCTGCATCGGTGGCTGAGTTGATCAAAAATGAGCACCCACAAATCATTGCGTCGATTCTGGTACATCTTGAACGTGATCAGGCCAGTGAAATCCTGGGTTTTTTTACGGAACGGTTGCGTAACGATACCTTATTGCGTATTGCTACGCTGGATAGCATCCAGCCGGATGCATTACGTGAACTCAACGAGGTATTAACAAAATTGCTGTCGGGTAGTAATACCATTCGCAAAGCAGCTCTGGGGGGTGTACGTACGGCCGCAGAGATTCTTAATTACGTTTCATCAGCTCAAGAAACTAGTGTCATTGAAAATATCAAGCAATACGATGAAGAATTGGCACAGAAAATCATGGATGAGATGTTTGTATTTGACAACTTGATCGACATTGAAGATCACGGTATCCAGTTATTACTCAGGGAAGTGCAATCAGAGTCATTAATTATCGCACTGAAAGGAGCGCAAGAGGATTTGCGCAAGAAAATCTTCAAAAATATGTCGCAACGTGCGGCCGAAGCATTGCGTGAAGATCTTGAAAGCAAGGGACCGGTACGCCTATCCGAAGTTGAGGCCGAACAGAAGGAAATTCTTAAAATTGTGCGCCAATTGGCGGACGACGGTCAGATTGTAATGGGTGGCAAAGGCGACGATGGTTTTATTTAATGACAGCGGATCGAATGATATCGTCGTCGACCTAGAGGTTTTACATGGGTAAAAAAAATTTTGCAGCCAAAGATCATTCACCAGCCTATCAACGCTGGGAAATGAAGTCTTTCGATGAACTAGAAGATTTCGATGAAACTAATGATCCACACGGTACAACAACGCAGCAAGATTCGGAACTTCCTGCTGCAGATCAAAATATAACAGCCAATGCGGATACTTCCGTCCAGGTGCAAGAAGATCCACCTATCGTCATGCCAACTGAAGAAGAAGTGGCCGCTGTCTTACAGAGCGCCAGGGAGGAAGGCTACGCCGCTGGTTATCAAGAAGGTCAAACAGCAGGCTATGCGGATGGTCGTGCAGCAGCTGAAGTAGAGGTTAAAGCCGAAGTGATCCGAGTGCAAACTTTAGTTGCTCATTTGGAACAGGATTTGTGCACGGTAGACCAACAGATGGCGGATCAATTACTGGAGTTGGCACTGGCATTAGCTAAAAAAATTGTCACACAAGCATTAAAACTGAAACCCGAATTAATCGTTCCCATTGTGCAAGAAGCGATTCGCCACTTGCCGAATGCGATGCAGCATCCTCGTCTTTATTTGCATCCGGACGATGCAAAACTGGTATCGATGCATTTAAGTGAGCAGATTGCGCAGGAAAATTGGAGCATTCGTGAAGATGAACAGTTGACCAGAGGTGGATGCCGGATAGAAGCCAACGGATGTGAAATTAACGGCGACCTTAATGTGCGTTGGCAAAAGATATTGTCTGCACTTGGTCAGCAAGATGATTGGCTTGAGAGAAATGAATAACGTGACACGTTTTGAGCAATGGGACGGGTTATTGAAAAACTGTAAGCAAGTCGTTGCACCCGCACCTTCCTTTTCAATCAGTGGAACGATCACTCGTGTTTCCGGCTTGGTTATGGAGGCGGTAGGCTTACGGTTGGCTGTCGGCAGCAGTTGCACCATTTTTCTGTCGAATGGTATCAGTGTATCAGCAGAAGTGGTAGGTTTTGCTGGAGAGCGCCTGTTTTTAATGCCTTCCAGCGATGTTTACGGATTATCGCCGGGAGCAAAGGTGATTCCCACAGAAGTTACCACAGACCCGCCGCGCTTAGGTAATTACAAGCACCCTCGAAGACGTGCCGCCGATCGTGCCAAGCATATTCCGGTTGGCCCTGAATTGCTGGGGCGGGTGTTGAATGGTTTGGGTGAACCGCTGGATCGTTTAGGCCCTACTTATGTGCAGCACAGTGTGCCGTTGTACAGTCGCCCCTATAATCCGTTGGAACGAATTCCTGTCAGCGAACCGCTCGATGTCGGTGTTCGGGCGATCAATACGCTGCTTACCGTCGGCAGAGGACAGCGCATGGGATTGTTTGCGGGCAGCGGCGTGGGTAAAAGCGTGTTGCTTGGGATGATGGCGCGCTATACCACGGCGGATGTGATCGTCGTCGGGCTTATTGGCGAACGAGGGCGCGAGGTCAAAGAGTTTATAGAAAATATCCTTGGTGAAGAAGGGTTGGCGCGTTCTGTAGTAGTGGCTGCTCCTGCAGATACTTCGCCATTGCTGCGTCTTCAAGGTGCGGCGTACGCAACAGCGATTGCAGAGTATTTTCGTGATTCGGGCAAGCATGTGTTGCTGATAATGGATTCGCTAACACGTTATGCGATGGCGCAGCGCGAAATTTCTTTGGCTATCGGCGAGCCGCCGGCAACCAAAGGTTATCCGCCGTCGGTATTTGCCAAGTTGCCGCAATTGGTTGAGCGTGCCGGTAACGGTAATCAAAAGAATGGATCTATCACTGCTTTTTATACGGTTCTAGCCGAAGGGGATGATCAAAACGATCCGATTGCCGATAGTGCGCGTGCCATTTTGGATGGACATATCGTTTTGTCACGCCGATTGGCCGAATCCGGTCACTACCCAGCGATCGATATCGAAGCTTCAATCAGCCGAATTATGACCAGTATCGTGCCGCCGCAGCATGTTGACAAGGCAAGGCAATTTAAGAGCTTGTATTCACGCTATCAGCGTAGCCATGATTTGATCAGTGTGGGGGCTTATGTTGCTGGTGCCGATCCGGAGTTGGATCGCGCGATTAAACTTTATCCGGCGTTTGAAAAATTTCTTAAACAAAATATGTCGCAACATGAAGATTTTGCCGGCAGTATCGAGAAATTGGATAGATTGTTCGCTAATGATGCGATTCGTTAAGCGAGAGAATTGTTGTGGCTAAACCATCATCATTGAAAATCCTGTTGAATTTGGCGCAGCGGCGAGAGGATGCGGCCGCGAAAGAATTGGGTCGATTAAGTCATCATCAACAAGAAGCGGAGAAAAAACTCAATTTGTTGTTGCAATATCGACATAGTTATCAGGCGCATTTCCAGGCTGCAACTGAAAATGGAGCCGGACATGTCGAATGGACTAATTTCATGGCTTTCATGAATAAATTGGATGCAGCCATTGCAGAACAACGCCAGGTTGTTTTGTATGCACAACAGAAGCGATCTGTCGGCGCTGAAGATTTCTTGGTTTGTCAACGTAAACTGAAGTCTTATGCGACATTGGTACAACGTCAACAAACACAGGAGAATCAAAATCAGGTGAAGCATGAACAGAAATTGCAGGATGAATTTGCATTGAATGCCTCACAGCGAAATTCGTTTCCATCCCGAGAGAATTGATGACTCATGACTGGTACAAGAATTGCTTATATTAATTGTGACTTTCACTCAATGAGAGAAAATTTATGTTAAACATGTCTGTTGCGCCCCAAATCAAATCACCGGCTGACACTGTGGCCGGCTTGGTAAATTCTGACTTTTCCGATAGCAAAGAACCTGCTGCTGCGGAAGAATTTGGAAAGATCTTGGAAAGAGAAGTGTCTGAAGTGGCGAATGAGCCTCACTCAGCGGCTGACAAGCAAAACAAAGATACCGATCAGCAATCTGAAAATGTGGCTGTAACTTTACCGATTGAGAGTGCTTCAACTCAGGCAGATGACGCAAGTCCGGGCAGTGTTACGAGCTTGGTGCAGACGATACTGAATGATACAGCCAGCGCCTATAAAATTGATGCATCGCTGATGCCGGATACATCTGTGATCAATACCCCAATCACCGCAGTGTCATCAATTGCTGCGATGATACAACAGCAATCGGCATTGGTTTCTCAAAACAACGAGTCATTGCCTAGTTCCGCATTACCGATGGACAATCAGCTATTACAGCAAAAATTAATGCAGCAGAACTTGGAAGAAAGTAATTTAACTTTGCTGTCGGATAATCTTCTGCAGTCAATCGAACTGGAAAAATCTGCCGCATACGACAAAGTTTTGCCGCTCATCGTGGAGAGTAATGATACGCTGCAGCGTAATTTTGGAGATCTGTTCGTTTCGATGCCAGATAAAGTGGATAGTGTTCAATCCTTCGGCTTAAATAATGCGATAACCTCATCTACTCTGGCAGATACCACAATGATCGAGAAAGTTAATGTCAGTACACTTGTCGGACATGCAAGGTGGGGGGAAGAATTGGCGCAAAAAGTGGTTTGGATGACTTCTCAGCAAACGCAAGTAGCCGAAATTCATTTAAACCCAGCGCATCTTGGTCCTGTTGAGGTCATGTTGAGTATTTCGCAAGATCAGGCAACCGCACAATTCGTGTCGCAACATCCCGCCGTTAGAGATGCCATTCAAGATGCCTTGCCGCGGTTACGAGAGATGTTGGCTGAAAGCGGCATTCAACTTGGCAATGTAATGGTGGGTGCTGACTCGTTTCAACAAGAAAATAAACAGCAACAAGCTCAGCAATTCAATAAAAATACGGTTTCCGTAACTGATAGTCCCACAGAAGTTGCTACCGCCTCAGTTGAAATTGCGACTGTTTCAAGTAGGCATCACGGTCTGGTCAATACGTACGCATAATTATCATAATTGTTTTTTTTGCATCGTCTATAGTGTATGAAAGTGGCCGCAATACAGATGATGCAAAACCAGATCTGCTCAGCGATTTTCTAAATAACCATCCACTACGGTACGCCGTATTCCAACTTTACTCAATTTTTGTATGCGGCGGTATTTGTAAATAACGGCGATATTTTGCTGTTATTTGCTAAATCGGTTTCCCTTCTTGTCAACGATAATAGATTTCGTCTCAATAAGGAGTGTACAAAATGTCAAAATCTAGTGCAGCAGCAGCACCGGCTCCAGCCGAAGAAGGAAAGAAAAGTAAAAAAGGATTAATCATAATGTTATTGGTTGCCATCCTTGCAATAGGTGCGGGTGCTGGCGGTACCTGGTACTTCATGCAGATGTCGAGTGCCGATGAGGACGAAGAGACGGTAAAGCCTAAACCGAAGCTCAGACCGACGACATTTATCGATCTTGATATTTTTACCGTTAATCTTCAACCGGAAGAAAATAATCAATATTTACAGGTCGGTTTGACGGTAAAAGCCAGAGAAACCGAGGTAGTGCAGGAAATTGCCAAGCAAATGCCGGCAATACGCAATCGGATATTGATGTTGCTTTCCAGCAAGAAAGCGGCGGAAATTTCCGATATTAATGGCAAACAAGAATTAAGTCTGCAGATCGCCGACGAGATTAGGAAAACCATGGATAACGAAGACTGGCAGGAAGATATTCGTGAAGTACTGTTTACATCATTTGTGATCCAGTAACGTTCAAATGGCTGAAGATTTTCTCTCACAAGAAGAAGTTGATGCACTCCTTCGAGGTGCTACGGGAGAGAGTGAAGACGCGCCGGAAGAGGATAAGGGTGGGATTCGTCCCTATAACATCGGTACGCAGGAGCGTATCGTCCGTGGACGTATGCCGACTTATGAAATTATCAATGAGCGGTTTGCGCGGTTATTGCGGGTCGGTTTGTTTAATTTCATGCGTCGTACTGTGGATATAGCGGTTGGGCCTGTCAAGGTAATCAAATTCAGCGAGTTTGTACGCAATTTGGTGGTTCCAACCAATCTCAACATGGTGCATATGAAACCGTTGCGAGGTACTGCCTTGCTCGTTTTTGATCCCGATCTGATTTTTCTGATTGTAGACAACTTATTCGGTGGGGACGGACGTTATCACACAAGGGTTGAAGGTAGGGATTTTACGCTGACGGAGCAACGCATTATTCAACGATTGCTGAATGTTGTGTTTGAGGAGTATGAAAAGTCTTGGAAATCGGTATATCCGATCAAGTATGAATATATCCGATCGGAAATGAATCCGCAGTTTGCTTCGGTAGCGACTCCAAACGAAGTGGTGGTAACGGTCAGTTTCGATATCGATATGGGAAATAAAGGCGGCAAGTTTCATGTTTGTATTCCCTATTCGATGGTAGAGCCGATACGCGACACTTTATACAGCGCATTGCAAGGGGATCACATGGAGGTCGATAAGCGCTGGATTAAGTTGATGACCCAGCAGGTACAAGGGGCTGAAGTGGAGCTGGTGGCAAATATCGGGCATACAAAAGTCACATTCGAGCAAATTTTGAGCATGCAAGTGGGCGATATCGTTCCCTTGGAAATCCCAAAGACGATAACAGCGCGGGTTGACGGTGTTCCGGTTATGGATTGCCGTTACGGCACCATCAATGGGCGCTATGCACTGAAGGTGAATACGTTGATTTCGCAATCGGAAGTTGAGTAATTTATTGGAGTTTAACTATGTCAGAATCAACAACAAATGATCAAGCTGAAGCCGATGATTGGGCTGCCGCGATGGCGGAACAAGCGGCAGCTACTTCAGGAGACACTCAAGCTGAGGAAGCGTCTGCTGACGATTGGGCTGCAGCCATGGCCGAGCAAGAAGCTGCGACGCAAAGTACGGAGAATAATAATCAACTGCTGGGAGCGCAAAACGCCACTGCAACAGTATTTCAGGAATTCTCCAAGGATAACGCATTGCAGCATGCACGGCATGACATTGATTTGATTCTTGATATTCCGGTCCAAATGACAGTGGAACTGGGGCGCACCAAAATTGCGATAAAAAATTTGTTGCAGTTGGCACAAGGCTCGGTGGTCGAATTGGATGGCATGGCCGGTGAACCGATGGATGTTTTGGTCAACGGCTGTTTGATCGCGCAGGGTGAGGTTGTGGTGGTAAACGATAAATTTGGTATTCGATTGACTGACATTATTACCCCGAGTGAGCGCATTCGGAAACTCAATCGGTAGATGCAATCATGTTGACTCCAATTTTAACGCTGTTCATGTTTGTAGTTTCTTGTTCGGCGTGGGCTGAAACAGCCAAGCCAGCTTACGTACCGCCGGTTCCGGCAGTGGCGACCGAAAATCTGATGCAAATGATGGGTGGGCTGGTGTTGGTGCTGGCGATTATTGCCGGCTTAACTTGGTTTGCAAAGCGTTTTGCACTGATACCGACTACGGCGAGCGGAAGTCTTAAAGTGATTGCGGCAACCGGGGTTGGTCAACGGGAGCGGGTGGTGGTAGTGGAAATTGAGAAAACTTGGTTGGTATTAGGCGTAGCGCCAGGGCAAGTAAATAAATTGCATGTTATGGAAAAACCACTATTCCAAGAGATGGGTATTTTGCAAGGCGACAAACCTAACGAGGAATTTGCTGCCCGTCTCGATCAAAGTATCAAAAAAGAACATGCTGAATAAATTGATAAATCAATTGCTCTTTTCCTTCCGGTATATGTTGGCGGCGGTACGTAACTATTTTGTGGCAAACGCTGTGTTACGTAATGGCTTAAAAATTTTAATTGTCTGCGTAGGTTTTGTCGCATTGCCGGCATTTGGACAGAAATCCGGTTTTCCAGCTTTTACCAGTATTCCCAATTCGGATGGAAGCGCAACCTATACGTTAAGCTTACAGACACTGATACTGTTAACGTCATTAACTTTTTTGCCCGCTGTTGTGCTGATGATGTCCAGTTTCACACGAATTATCATCGTTTTGTCATTGCTGCGCATGGCATTGGGTACGCAATCATCACCACCGAATCAAGTGTTACTGGGACTGGCGCTTTTTTTGACTTTCTTTGTGATGTCGCCTGTGATTGACAAGGTTTATAACGATGCTTATGTGCCCTTTGCAGAAGATAAGATAAATATCATGCAAGCGGCCGAGATTGCCAGTGTGCCTTTAAAATCATTTATGCTGCATCAAACAAGGGAAACTGATCTAGCGTTGTTTGTGCAAATTTCCGGTAATGAAGAGCTTGAGAGTCGTGATAACGTGCCACTGAAAGTCCTTGTTCCCGCATATATTACCAGCGAGTTGAAAACGGCATTCCAAATCGGTTTTGTGATTTTTATCCCATTCTTGATTATTGACTTGGTGGTGTCCAGTGTGCTGATGGCGATGGGTATGATGATGCTGTCACCCATGATTATTTCACTACCGTTTAAATTAATGCTTTTTGTTTTGGTCGATGGCTGGCACTTAATTATCGGCTCATTGACACAAAGCTTTTTTACTTAAGAGGAAACTGAAGATGACTCCAGAAGGTGCGATGACAATCGGACGGCATGCATTGGAAATTACTTTTATGGTTTCTGCGCCTTTATTGCTATCTGCATTGATAACCGGTTTATTGGTTAGTATTTTTCAAGCAGCAACGCAAATCAACGAAATGACTTTGTCGTTTATTCCGAAATTAATGGTAATGTTTCTGGTCATGGTATTGGCCGGACCCTGGATGATTACCGTAATGACCGATTATATGCAACGACTCTTTGCCGGTATTCCGTTACTAGCTGTAGGCTAGTGTCTGTAATAAACCGGAAATTGACGGCGTGGCATGATCAGCTTTACCACAGCGGAATTAAACTTTTTGTTGGGTGCCTTTTTATGGCCGCTGAGCAGAATTCTGGCTTTGATTGCCACCTCCCCGATTTTGGGTAATCCGAGCGTGCCAATCAGGGTAAAACTGGGTTTGGCTATCTTAATAACTGTTCTGGTAATGCCATTAGTAGAAAAAACGATGCCGCACATTGATCCAGCCTCCGGTATCGGTTTGATTATTTTGTTACAACAAATATTGATCGGTGCCGCAATCGGGTTTGTCATGCGTGTTGTGTTTGTGGCAGTGGAAATGGCGGGAGAACTGATCGGTTTGCAGATGGGGCTGGGTTTCGCAATTTTTTTCGATCCGCAAAGCTCAGGGCAGATCGATGTGATTGGGCGCTTCATGGGGGTGATTGCAAGTTTGGCGTTTCTTGCGATCGATGGTCATTTAATGCTGATTGCACTTATTTCTCAGAGTTTCGATACTTTGCCTGTCGGCTTGGATGCAATAACAGACGCAACATTCAGCACACTGGCAAATTGGGGTGGGGAAGTTTTTAAATCAGGTTTGCAATTGTCGTTACCTGTATTGACAGCGCTACTGATTACAAACCTTGCTCTGGGTGTGCTGACGCGTGTGGCGCCGCAATTGAATATTTTTGCAGTTGGCTTTCCACTGACGCTGTCAATCGGTTTGTTTGTTTTAGCATTGAGTATGCCTTTTTATGCACCTATTCTTGAGTATTTTGTTCACGATGGATTGAATTTGATCATGGGAATCTTGAACATTGGCGAACTCATGGGCTTCTCAAATTTTTAGCTACTGCCCACATTCTCATAAAACAAGGTAATTTTCCCTTCTTTTTCGCAATAAGAATAAAAAATAACCTGCTACAGTAACAGGTAAATTGGTTTCAAACTGTTAATTCCATCAATGGTGCGAATTTATTCATGGTTTGGTTAAATTTATGACATTTAAGTTACGTCTATTTGATTCATTGCGCAAATTTTCTGGTCCTCCCGAATTGCAACTTGGTGAAGACGTAGCGGCACCGAGTGAAAATTCAGTGCAATCGCAGTCTTCGGAAAATACAGATTCCCAGTTTGCATCCGAAGAAGAGGTTAGGAGGCTGTTGAATACAGCATTCCGTGATCGTTTAAGTGCGGAAGATAGTGCTATTAAAGAAGCACACAAACGGATAGAGGCAGAAAATGCCGCGAAAGTGGCTGCTGAAGCGAGAGCGCGAGCTGAAGCCAATGCCAGGATGGCGGCCGAGTCAAGGATTAAAGCAGAGGCTTTAGCGACCGAACATGCACGTTCTCGTGCAAAAGCAGAAGCGGCGGCGATGCAAGAAGCTCGCCAGCGTGGAGAGCTCGAAATAAAAGCGCGCATGCTTGTAGAAGAAAAAATGAAGGCTGAGAAAGCGCTGCATGCTTTGCTGGAAGCAAAAGTAAAGGCGGAGGCATCGATAGTCGAGAAGACGCAGTTGC
Organism: Nitrosomonas sp. UBA6494; assembly: GCA_002435335.1. GTDB lineage: Bacteria > Pseudomonadota > Gammaproteobacteria > Burkholderiales > Nitrosomonadaceae > Nitrosomonas. The sequence goes on along the minus strand of DJMI01000091.1, from coordinate 20,593 downwards.
GTGTTGAGCAAGAAGCAATTGCATTAGATGAAGCGCATGCTGCGGCACGCAAAGAAGCTGAAGCTGCAGAGACTGCTAAGGTGCGCGCTCGGCTGGCAGATGAAGCACGCTTGGCTGCGCTTGCGAAAGTAGAAGCGGAAACCGCTGCTGTTGCAATTGAAAAAGCTAAAGTTCATGCGTCGCAGCAGGCGGTGGCGCTGGCCAAAGCGCGTGAGTGGTCAGAAAAGAAAGCGCTGGAAGAAATGCAAGCCCGCTTGTTGTTAGAGCAAAAGATACATGAACAAGCAGCTCGCAAACTAGAGGTGGAACAGCAAGCCAAGTTGATGGAAGAAGAGCGCTTGAAAGCTGAAGCTATGGCAGTGCAGGCTGCGTCGGAGCGAGCTGAAAGCGAAGCGGATGCTGCAAAGCAAGCGAAAATAAGAAGTGATTTGGAGAGGAAAGCGATGATTGCGGCTCGCGAAAAAGCCGACGCGGAAAAAAAAGCGGCAGAGCTTGCTGAAGCCATTATTGACAAAGAAACTGCCGCTGCAGAAGCGATTAAAGCCCGCTTGGCAGTTGATTCTGCATTGCTTGACGAGGTGCAACAAAAATTGCGAATCGAAAGCGAGACTTTGGCTGCAGCTGAAGCGACGCTGCTGGCGGAAAAAGAAGCTAAGCGAATTGCGGCTGAGAGAGAAAAAAAAGAGACAAATGCAGAAAAAGAATATCAGAAGAGAATAAAGCTTGATGAAGCGCTCATTCGTGAAGCGGAAGCGCATGCCGAATCAGAAAAAATTGCGCGGATTGCGAATAAAGCTAAGTTAGACGAGGAAATGCGGTTAAAAGCTGCTGTTGAAAAGAAAGCTGAAATTGATAGGCAGATTGCACAAGATATGGCAGCAAAAGCCGATATGGAGCAGCGATTACAAGATGATGCGGCAATTCGTGCGCAAGCCATTGCGGATGCGAAACAAGCGGTTGCTGAACGACTTGAGCTTGAGCAGAAAATTACCAGCTTGGCTATTACTCGCGCGCAAGCGAAAATTATTGCGACTAATAAGGCTAGAGCACAGCTTGAAGCGGAAAAAACAGCCACTCGAATTGCTCTGGAAAAAGCACGGAAAGAGTCGGCGGCGTTAGTGGCGTTACAAGAAAGGGTTAAATTGGAATCGCAAGCTCTGGAAGCGGCTTCTACGCGCGAGGTGGTTGAGACGATGGCAAAAGAAGCCGTATTCGCACGTTCACAAGCGGATAAAGAGGCTACGGCTGCTGCAACGGCGAGAATTCGAGCTGAAATTGCATCTGCGGGTCAGATGCGTGGTAAATCCATATCGAGTGCCAAGAAAGTTGCATGCAACTGATGAAAGATTATTAAATTATTGGGTTAAACTATTTGCCCAAGCGTAAACTTCTTCATAGTTTCCGCGAAAGATAATCGGTTGTTGGTTTTTTTTGATTTGATAGTCGTACATAGGGTCATAATAATTAGTTAATAAAGACAAAATCCATGTCCGATGATCATCAATGCCACCAGTGCTGCGCTGGATTCTGAGCGCGTTGATTTGCAATTCATTTAGACGTCGGTATTGCTCTAATCCCAAACGCTTATGTATTCGAAACAGGCTTTGCTGCAGGTAATCACTGAAAAGATCGAAACCTTGCTCAAGATATTTTGCTTCGAAGGCGGCCTGCATATCTACAATGTATTCTTTCAAAATTCGCTGAACTCGAAATTCAATCGGCATTTCCAAGAGTACCAATGGCGAGCGCCGCATAACTTGGTAAAATGCTTCCGGAATCGCGATGTTACCGATAGTTCTGCTTTCGTCTTCAATGAACAGTATTTTGTTGTCCGCCGTAAAATTTGTCCTGTGTATTAAATCAATCGCAAAGCTATGCTCAAAGTAGGATTGAGTTGGTTGCGAATTGATGGTGGAGCCAAAACTTGAACCACGGTGCTCTGCATGTTTTTCCAGGTCAATGCTTAATGAAATTTCTTTAATTAATGATGTTTTGGCAGTACCGGTTCTTCCGCCTATACGAATTAAAGATAACTGGCTTGCTGCATTGTCAATGGTTTGCATGAGATACCGCCTGAGTGCTTTGTAACCTCCCTGGATGATGGGTACATGAGTTCCTGTTTCCGATAACCATTGCTGCGCTATGCGAGAACGCATTCCGCCTCGCCAGCAGAACAAGTTAATATCAGGATTTTTATCAATCAAATTGCGCCATTGCTGAACCCTATTTTGCTTTGTTTCTCCGCATACTAATTTATGGCCTAACTCTATGGCGGATTCTTTGCCTTTTTGCTTGTAACAAGCACCAACTTGGTGACGTTCAAGATTATTCAGAATAGGATAATTAAAAGAATTCGGCAGATTTCCTTTTAAAAACTCTCCTTCGGAGCGAACATCTAAGAAAGGAGTGTTGTTTAAAAATAGATTCTCAAATTGCTGCAAGCTAACAATATGATCGATCATTGCAAATAAAACTAATCCATCACAAAAGTGGTATTTAAAAGTGGTATTTGTAATTTTGTTTCGATGTAAAAGGTTTTAAGTTTTTTGATACTAAAATTAACCTTCAATTAATTGTTGCTTTGGTGCAACAGTGATCCAATATCGCCTTGACAGGAAAAAGAGCGTTATATAAGCTGCGCTTTGGTCAAATATGACACACTTATATTTATTAAGCAATGTCAGCGGTAAGCGTTTGAATGAAAATTTTCCAGCCAACAAAAGATAATTTATTAGCGATTAATAATCCAGGGTGGCACGCTCAGCCAGATATTCTTGCGCGTAGAAGCAAGGTGACAAGTACTATTACTTCGAGGGGAAGATCTTGAGTTCGACAATAACCAAGTTGAACGCTCCGCAAACGCAAGCGTTTGATTTTCAGCCTTCAAGCGAGTTGAAATTAACGCCGACACCGACACTCAATACACTAATTCAAAAGTTGGCGGGGTTCAATACGCTAACGAGTGCTTTGGAATATGCGGCAGAGGGTATAACGGGGTACAACTTTTATAATGCAAAAGGTAATTTGCGTGCGGTTTTGCCATATCGTTTACTTAAACAAAATGCACGTGACTTGGCTCAGCGCTTGCTTGGCTTTGATTTGCCTCGTGGCAGTCGCGTAGCAATCATTGCCGATACCTCTCCCGAATTTGTTGAGCTGTTTTTTGCTTGCCGTTATGCTGGGCTGGTGCCTTTTGCAATGCCTATTCCAGTTAATCTTGGCAGTCATGCCATTTATGTTCAGCAGCTCAGAGGTATGCTTGAGAGTGGTCAAGCCAGCATTGGTGTTGCAAACTTGGATTACGTCGGTTTCCTGGAAGAAGCGGCGGTAGGTGTATCAAATATTCGTTGGGTAGGTACGCCAGGAAAACTGAGTGAATTTCCTGCTCGCAATATGGAATTGCAACCTAATCATCCGGATGAAACAGCTTATCTGCAATTTACATCGGGCAGCACAAAAACTCCGAGAGGTGTCGTTATAACGGAAAGGGCCTTGATGTGTAATCTGCAAGGGATTGTACGGAATGGCCTGGAAATTAAACCTGAAGATCGTTCGGCTTCATGGTTGCCTTTTTATCACGATATGGGATTGGTTGGATTGGTTCTCGCTCCAATGGTTACACAAATCTCAGTGGATTATTTGGCAACGCGTGATTTTGCGATACGTCCGTTACAATGGCTACGTTTGATCAGTCGTAATCGATGCACGGTCGCTTTTAGCCAGCCTTTTGGACTGAAGCTTTGTGCTATGCGAGTGCGGGAAACGGATCTCAAGGACTTAGATCTCAGTTGCTGGCGTGCGGCCGGTATCGGAGCAGAAATGATACGTCCAGAAACATTGCGAATTTTTGCAGAGAAATTTTCATCGGCAGGATTTAATGAAAACGCCTTTTTGCCGTGCTATGGACTCGCCGAATCAACGCTTGCTGTTACATTCTCGAAACTTGGTAAGGGTTGTAAGAGCATCCATGTAGATAGTAAAACGCTCATCGATAAACGTGTCGTGACAAGATTACAGGCGGACGGACGTAAGCAAAATGAGTTTGTAAATTGCGGACGCCCATTGCCGGGGCATATCGTAAAAATAGTAGGCGAAGACGGTAATCAATTGTCAGAAATGATGGTTGGCAGCGTCCTGGTGCAAGGTGATAGTGTGATGACAGGATATTTTAATAATCCTGAAGAAACTGATAAAGCACTAAAGCCTGGTAATTGGTTAGATACCGGCGATATTGGTTTCTTATTCGAAGGTGATCTGTTTATTACAGGCCGCAGAACGGACGTTATAATTGTCAATGGTCGAAATATTCGTGCTCAAGATATTGAGGAATTAGCCGAACAACAACCGGAAGTAAGATCCAGAGAAGCTTCCGCATTTGGAATCAATGATGAAGACGGAACAACGACTATAGTGCTGGTTATTGAATGCAGACTTACTGCAGCAACAGAGCGGCAGTCGTTGATTACTCGATTGCAACAGCTTGTTTATATGGCATTTGGTGTTAATTGCGTGGTTGAATTGGTGCCGCCGCATACACTCCCTAGAACTTCATCAGGAAAGTTGTCGCGTTTTGCTGCAAGGCAAGGCTATATTCAAAGAACAAATTTGACAGGTCAATTAACGTTCGTGGAATCATCAGATAGATAAAAAGTATGCCAAAATTAGTAGCCATTACAGGCGCTACTGGTTTCATTGGCAGTGTACTGATAAAAAAACTGATTCAAGATAATTGGGCGGTTCGTGCGTTAACGCGAACCGCCCGTTTTTCTGATGACGAGTCCATTCAATGGATAGTAGGCGATTTAAATAATTTGAGTGCGCTGCATCGCCTGGTGGACAGTGTGCCGTATGTCATTCACTGCGCAGCAACCGTACGGGGAAATACATTTCAAGAGTTTGCACAAACCAATATCGAGGGTACAAAAAATGTTTTGCGTGCCGTTAGTGAACAGCAACAAGCACCCCGATTTCTTTTGATTTCTTCATTAGCTGCACGCCAACCCGAACTATCTTGGTATGCACGAAGTAAGTATTTATCCGAGCAAGTATTAACAGAACAATCGGAAAAATTGTTGTGGACGATTTTTCGCCCAACAGCAGTCTATGGACCAGGCGATAAAGAACTCAAGCCGCTTTTTCAGGCAATGCATCGTGGCTTGCTGCCGGTGGTGGGTAAAATAAATAATCGCTTCGGATTGATTCATGTGCACGATTTAGTAGCGGCTATTCAAGTCTGGCTTGAGTCTGAGAAAGCTGTTCAAGGGATCTTTGAACTTGATGACGGCATTTCAGGCGGTTACAGCTATCAGAGCCTGATTGCATTGGCGCAACTACTATGGAATCGTCCTGTACGAGGTGTGCGCATTCCGAATTTGTTGATTAGAAATGTTGCGCTTGCCAATCTATGGCTTGCGCGCATACTTCGCTATTCTGCAATGCTGACACCCGGGAAAGTGAATGAATTACAACATCCTGACTGGGTATGTGATAATACAAAAATAATGAACGCTCTTCCCGGGTGGCAGCCACGAATTCTTTTACGAGATGTTTTATCAGAAACACTAACGACCTAATATTGATACTCAATCGACTTATGAGTGAAAATTATAATGAAATAATGCAATTGCTTTGCGATCGACTCAGCAGCATGACCAATACCGGTGTTCAAGTTACAGCTGAAACAAACTTGATAAGCCAACTCTCAATTGATTCAATTAAATTGTTGAGTTTGATTATGGAAATAGAGGATACATTTGATGTTTCAATTCCAATCAATGCGTTAGCTGATGTGCAAACGGTGCGGCAATTGGCCGATCTGGTGCATAAAATAAAATACACGTCAGAATGAATTTATTAGAAAAATTGGATGCAGCCGCGGCTGCGAGGAAAGCGATGTTGCCGAATGGCGTTGGCGCGTTCGGCGTTCCGATAGAGGAAGTTTATTCGGCGACAGAGGCAAGAATCGGCGATCGTCGAGTAATTCTTTTGGGTACCAACAACTATCTTGGATTAACATTTGCACCGGAATGCATTCGCGCAGCGCATGATGCAATTGATAAAGAAGGAACCGGTACAACCGGCTCTCGGATGGCGAATGGCAGCTATTCTGGTCATCGAGCATTGGAACGCGAGTTTGCGGATTTTTATCAGTGCAGCTCGGCAATTGTTTTTACGACCGGCTATCAAGCCAATTTGGGAACGATCTCAGGCTTAGTAGGACCAGGTGACACTGTGCTGATTGACGGTGATTCCCATGCGAGTATTTATGACGGCTGCATTCTCAGTGGTGCGGATATCATAAGATTCAAGCACAACGATCCATCGGATATGGAAAAACGCTTGCGCCGATTGGGAAGTCGAATTGAAACAACGTTAATAATCGCCGAAGGTATCTACAGTATGCTGGGTGATCAAGCACCATTGACCGAGATAGTTCGAATCAAAAATCAGTACGGCTGTATTTTGCTGCTGGACGAAGCGCATTCATTGGGGGTGCTCGGTGAAACCGGCCAGGGGTTAGTGGAAAAAACGGGTTTACTAAAAGAAGTGGACTTCATAACAGGCACTTTTAGCAAGAGTTTGTGTAGTATCGGCGGTTTTTGTGTAAGCGATCATCCGCAGCTCGATCAGTTGCGTTATGTCAGTCACCCTTATATTTTTACTGCATCTCCATCGCCAGCAACAATTGCATCCACGCGTGCTGCATTGGAGCTGCTCAGAAAGGGCAGTCATTTGCGCAAACAACTATGGGACAATTGCACGCAGTTGTATGCTCAATTGCAAGAAACCGGTTACGAGCTCGGTCCAGATCCGGGACCAGTGATTGCGGCAATTCTGGATACACCGCAACAAGCGTTGTTGATGTGGAATAGCTTGTTAGAACATAATATTTATGTGAATTTGATATTGCCGCCTGCGGCACCGGAAGGTAAATCGTTGGTGCGTTGCAGCGTCAATGCAGCGCATACGCCGGAGCAAATCAAGTATGTTGGCGATACTTTTGCAAAGCTTTACCCTGTAGTGACTTCTTAGTGCTCAATCGCATCCAGCTTCAATTGAATTGATCATGTTTTTTCATGCAGCAGCAACGAAAGTTAGTCAAATTCAGGAATAGCAAGCTCATTCCATGTATAAAACCATTGAAAATTTTGTTGGTAATACGCCCCTAGTAAAACTCAAGCACCTACCTGGGACAACGAGCAATGTCATTCTTGCCAAGCTGGAAGGGAATAATCCGGCCGGCTCGGTGAAAGACCGTCCTGCTTTGTCGATGATATCGCATGCACAAAAGCGAGGCGAAATAAAACCTGGCGATACATTGATTGAGGCGACGAGCGGTAACACCGGTATCGCACTAGCAATGGCGGCAGCTATGATGGGCTACAAAATGGTGCTGGTAATGCCAGAAAATCTGAGTATAGAGAGGCGGCAATCAATGGGGGCATACGGTGCTAAAATTATTCTGACGTCGAAAGCGGGTGGAATGGAGTATGCGCGCGATGTGGCGGAAAAGATGCGCCAAGATGGACAAGGTATCATCCTGGATCAATTTGCCAATCCGGATAATCCGCGAGCACATTATGAAACGACTGCACCGGAAATTTGGCGCGATACTCGGGGAAAAATCACACACTTCGTCAGCAGCATGGGAACAACGGGTACTATTATGGGATGCTCGCGTTTCTTTAAAGAGCAATCAACACCCATACGAATTATCGGAGTACAACCGCAGGAAGGGTCACAAATTCCCGGCATACGAAAATGGTCACCGGCATATTTGCCGAGAATTTTTGATGCAGACCGTATTGATGACATGATTTATGTCTCTCAAGCCGAGGCGGAGGATATGACACGCCGATTGGCTAGTGAAGAAGGCATCTTTGCGGGAATTTCATCGGGTGGTGCACTGGCGGCGGTGTTAAAGTTATCATCGCAAGTAGAAAACGCTGTAATCGTCTTCATTGTTTGTGATCGGGGAGATCGTTATTTGTCGACGGGTGTTTTTCCTGCCAATGATGTGTTTGCAAAATAGCTCTTAAAAGTTGTCTCAGTATGTTGATTGATTATTTTTCGCTACCGNNAATGCAAACGCATTGATCGAAGATCATAAAATCTTGTTTATGGTGCATTCGATCGAGATTGATTATTTCAAGCCTGCAGTATTGGATGATTTGTTGCAGATAACAGTCGCTGCCAAGGAAATAGGTAGAAGCCGAATTACCTTATATCAAGAAGTATTACGCAGTCATATCAAATTAGTAAGTGCCACGATCCATGTGGTTTGTGTCGGTGCGGAAACACTCAAACCGGTGAGTATTCCAGCGCCATTACGTGAAAAAATTGGGAAACCCGCATGAATACAACAGTAACGCAAGATATGTCGTTTATTCATTTAATCAGCAGCGCTAGTTTATTGGTGCAACTGGTGATGCTGATTTTGGTTTTAATTTCATTGTCATCTTGGTGGTTTATTTTTCGTAAACTGTTTGTAATCCGTAATGAAATTAAAAAAACCGACGATTTTGAAGATATCTTCTGGCGCGGCGTCGATTTGAATGCACTACATCAGCGCATTATCAGTCCGCGTTACGACTCGTGCAGTCTGGAGCGAATTTTTGCTGCCGGGTTCGGAGAGTTTAACAAGCATCCGGATGGAACCGACCTGGAAGCAGTAATGGAAAGTACCCGCAGAGCCATGCGCGCTACCTATCAGCGCGAAATGGATTATCTGGAATCACATTTGTCGTTTCTGGCTACCGTGGGTTCGGTTAGTCCTTACATCGGTTTGCTTGGTACCGTTTGGGGAATTATGAATTCTTTTCGAAGTCTATCCAGCATGACGCAAGCAACCATTGCTCATGTTGCGCCAGGTATTGCGGAAGCGCTGATTGCAACGGCGATGGGATTGTTTGCAGCCATTCCGGCGGTAGTCGCTTATAACCGCTACGCCAGCCGTACCGATCAATTGGCGACCCGATTCGAAAGTTTCATGGAAGAAATCTCCAATATTTTGCAACGGCGGGCAGCAGCATAAAAAATAACGAGAGGGAAGTTATATGGCGCGTCGTGCCAAGCATCGTTTGATGAACGAAATCAATGTGGTGCCTTACATTGATGTAATGCTGGTGTTGCTGATCATATTCATGGTTACAGCACCGATGATAAATCACGGGCAGATCGAATTGCCGCAGATCGGCAAATCCTTGGCGACTCCGGCAGTACCATTGGAAGTCATAATTAAAGCGGACGGCAGCATTGCTTTTCGTGATCGCGCGCTATCGTCAACTGAGACGGCAGTAAGCCATAGTCAATTGGTCGAGACGATCAAGCAAAAGCAAGCGCAGAATCCCGAACAACCGGTCGTGATCGCCGCTGACAAAAATGTGCGCTACGAAGAAGTTATCAAGGTAATGGATATCTTGCAGCAAAATCAAGTGCAGAAAGTGGGCTTGTTGGCGCAACAAAAATGAATGATTGGTGATGAGCGAAAACGCATCTCGCAATTCAACGCATACCGAACCTAAGCGATTGATGGCGGGTGTACTGGCTTTGCTGGTACATGTACTTTTTATTGCGGTACTGGTTTTTGGGTTAAGTTGGAAAGATCATCCGCCGGAAGGCATGATAGTCGATATTTGGACTGAGCTGCCGAAACCGATACAAGAGTCGATAAAGGCGCAACCTGCACCTAAGCAACCTGAACCTGTAAAACAAGAACCGGAACCGCCGGAGCCAATCAAACCAGAGCCTCCTAAACCAGAGCCTCCGAAGCCAGAGCCTCCGAAGCCAGAACCTCAAAAAACGGAGCCGCCTAAGGTTGTGCCGCAAAAAGCGGTAACACCGCCGGTAAAGAAGCCGGATATCGCGATGAAGCAGGAGCAGGAAGAGCAGAAGAAAAAAGAACAAGAAAAAATTAAAGAACAAGAACGATTAAAAGAACTCGAAAAACAAAAAGAAATTGAAAAAAAGAAAGAACTGGAGAAGCAAAAGGAATTAGAGCGACAGAAGGCGCTTGAGAAACAAAAAGAGCTGGAAAAACAGAAAGAAATAGCAAAACAAAAAGAACTGCAACTGCAACGGGAAAAAGAGCTCGCGGCGCAGCGACAGCGTGAACAAGAGGCTAAAGCAAGGCAAGCAGCCGAAGCACAGCGTGTTGCCGAAGCGCAACGGGCGGCGCAGCAAGCGGCTGCCAGGAATCAGGTAACGAATGAGATTGCTAAATATAAGGCGCTGATTCTCGCCAAAATCAAAAGCAGAATCGTGATGCCGCCAGACTTGCCGGGGAATCCGGCTGTGGAGTTCAGTGTCACATTGTTGCCAGGGGGCGATATTCTGGATGTTCGGTTAGCGCGCAGCAGTGGACATTCGGTTTTCGATAGTGCGGTAGAGCGTGCGATTTTTTTGTCAAAGCCGCTGCCTTTGCCGCCAGATCCGGCATTATTTAATGAATTCCGAAACTTGAATATTAAAGTGCATTATCGTGAATGATTGTTATAATCAGAAAGATTTTTGTTTTTTGAAAAATTAATACCTTTATGTCGTCATTTTTTTCTAGTAAATCGATCCGTGGCACAGTGTTTATACTGCTGTGGCTCATCAGCGCTCCCTTATATGCGCAACTGAATATCGAGATTTTCGGCGGTGGTACATCCCGTATTCCCGTTGCGATCGTACCTTTTGCCGAAGAGGGTCAGCTTTCACAAACGATTACGCCGGTGATAAGCGCGGATTTGATGCGTACCGGCTTGTTTCGCTTGATTGATACGGCTGGTTCTTCGCCGCATACTCCGGCTGAAGTGGTTTTCTCCGATTGGGCAAATCGCGGTGCCAATGCAGTGGTGATCGGTCGCGTGGTTCCCGCATCGGGAGGTCATGTGGAAATCCAGTTTCGTGTTATGGATGTAGCTACGAAATCGCAATTGGCAGGTTTGTCGCTGACAACACCGACAACGCAATTGCGCGCGGCTGCACATCGCGTTGCTGATGTAATTTATGAAACATTGACGGGAGATGTCGGTGTATTCAGCACGCGCATTGCTTATGTGTTGAAGCGTGGTAATAAGTATGCCCTGCAAGTAGCCGATGCCGACGGTTACAATGCACAATCGATTATCGAATATACCGAGCCGATTATTTCTCCGGCATGGTCGCCGGACGGTACGCAACTGGCTTACGTGTCTTTTGAAGACAAAAAACCGGTTGTATATGTGCAAACATTGACAACGCGAGAGCGCCGCGCGGTTGCCAGCTTTAAAGGCAGTAACAGTGCGCCGGCCTGGTCTCCGGATGGAAAAAAACTCGCCGTGGTACTAACCGGACAAGGCGGATCGCAGATTTTTCTGGTGAATGTGGATGGCAGCGGTTTGCAGCGGCTGAGCAGAAGCCCCGGCATCGATACGGAACCGAGTTTTTCACCGGATGGCCGATATATTTTGTTCACTTCCGATCGTGGCGGCAGTCCGCAAATTTACCGGATGCCGGTAACCGGATCTGAATCCAGCAATGCCGAAAGATTGACCTTTGAAGGCAATTACAATGTGAGTCCGGATTATAGCCAGGATGGCAGAAGCTTTACTTTCATTCACCGGCACAATGGGCAGTTTAACGTAGCGGTGCAAGAAATCGGTTCACGGCAAATGCAAATACTGACCAATTCGAAGTTTGACGAATCGCCCAGTTTTGCGCCGAACGGCAAAATGATCTTGTATGCAACCGAGATAAATGGGCATGGTATATTATCGGCTGTTTCACGCGACGGACAAACAAGGCAGCACCTGACCGTTCAAACAGGTGATATACGCGAGCCGGCCTGGGGGCCGTTGCCAAAATGGAAATAGCGTTTCAGACGTTAATTAAAAGGAGCTATAAATGAGAAAATTCTTGAGTATTTCTATGATTGTCCTGTTGTCGGCCTGTGCCAGTCAAACCACACAACCAGATGATGAAATGGCAGGAGGAGCTGGTGGTGACGGCATGAGCGGCAGTGAATTGATGGGTTCCGGTTCCGGCAGACCCGGCTATTTCAATCAATTGAATGATCCCAGCAATATCTTGTCGCAGCGCAGCGTTTACTACGATTACGACAGCTATACGGTAAAAAGCGAATACCGTGAATTGGTTCTTGCGCATGCACGTTTCTTGCGTGACAATCCGAGCGCCAGCGTGATTCTGCAAGGCAATACCGACGATCGCGGTAGCCGAGAATACAATCTTGCGTTGGGGCAACGCCGTGCCGACAGCGTCAGAAATATGATGACCTTGGGTGGTGCGCGTGATGCGCAGATCGAATCTGTCAGCCTTGGCGAAGAAAAACCGCGCGCCTACGGAAGCGGTGAAACTGCCTGGAGCCAGAATCGCCGTACCGATATTATTTACCGGGGCGAATAAAGATGTTGATACGCGCTTTCTTGTTGTTTTTTTTACTGAGCAGTAATGTCGTTCATGCCTCATTATTCGGTGATAATGAAGCACGTGAGCAGATCAATACGTTACGAAAACAAATCGGTGACATGGAAGCGCGTTATGCCAAAATGGAGCAAATGCTCGGTAGTCAAGGGCTGCTCGAATTGTATAGCAAGGTAGAAACGCTGGAGCAAGAGCTGGGGAAATTGAATGGGCAAATTGAAATGCTCACCAATGAAAATGCCATGCTGCAAAAGCGCCAACGTGATTTTTATATCGATTTGGACAATCGCTTGCGGCATATCGAACAGCCCGGTAGCAAAAATAATGCCGCCATGCCAGCCGAACTAATGAATCATTCCAGTAGCGATGCCATAGCACCATCCGCCGATATCGTTGCAGAACAAGCGCCGGTAATGACGCCGGAAAGTAATGTTGCTATGGTGGCGCCGGATACGCAGGTATCCGTTGAAGATTATGCACCAACCAATTTGGATGAGAGCAGTGCCTATAAAGCGGCGTACGAATTATTTAAAAATGGCGAATATGCCAATGCCATTACGCATTTTGCACGTTTTTTGGAAAGTTTTCCGCAATCCAATTTGGCACCTGCCGCTGCCTATTGGATCGGTAATGCGCGTTACGCAATGCGTGATTACCAGTTGGCAGTCGAAGCACAAAAGCAATTGATCGGTAAGTATCCGGACAGCAATAAAGTTCCGGATGCCTACTTGAATATGGCCAGCAGCTTGTATGAAATGGGGGATAGCAAAACCAGCAAAGCCACATTGGAAAATTTACTGGCGAAATATCCAAACAGCGATGCCGCAAAAAAAGCCAAGCAACGCTTGGCCAATCTCAAATAAATCCGTTCTTGAAATTCACAGGCTGTTTTCCTGAAGCCTGTTCCCGTTATTTTCATTGCTAAGTATCATGCAAGCGTTAGAAACAGCAACCTTGCGAATCAGCGAAATTTTCCTTTCGTTACAAGGGGAGACCAGCCGTGTGGGATTGCCGACAGTCTTTGTGCGTTTAACCGGTTGCCCGCTGCGCTGCGGCTATTGCGATACCGCATACGCGTTTAGCGGCGGCGAAACGAAGTCGATTGCGGAGATCATGAAACAGGTTTCCGGTTATCAAACGCACTACGTAACGGTTACAGGCGGGGAGCCGCTGGCGCAAAAAAATTGCCAAATTTTACTTACCGCATTGTGCGACGCCGGTTACTCGGTATCTTTGGAAACCAGCGGCGCATTGGATCTGGTGCATGTGGATAAGCGGGTAAGCAAAATCATGGACATCAAAACACCCGGTTCCGGCGAAGCCAATAAAAACAACTGGAGCAATTTGGCGTATCTGACATCGCAAGACGAAATCAAATTTGTACTATGCGATGAAGCCGATTATGGCTGGGCTGCCGAGCTTATTCAAAGCAAACGGTTAGCGGATATTTGTCCAATTTTGTTGTCACCCGTTCACGGTGAAGTCAATCCGACGCAACTCGCTGATTGGATCTTGCGCGATCGGCTACCCGTCAGAATGCAATTGCAATTACACAAGCTGCTATGGGGCCAGCAGCCGGGGCATTGATGCGATGGTAACGGGGTTAAAAAAAGCTGTGGTACTGCTGTCCGGCGGATTGGATTCCGCAACCACATTGGCCATCGCAAGATCCCAACAATTCGAATGTTACGCACTAAGCGTCGACTACGGCCAGCGGCACCGATCCGAATTGGTCGCGGCGCAAAACGTTGCGCGTGCACTCGGTGCACGCATGCACCAAATCGTCAAACTGGATTTGACTGCCTTCGGTGGCTCCGCGCTGACCGATCCGTCGATCGCCGTGCCAACGGAAGGGGCGCAAAGCGGCATTCCCATCACTTACGTGCCCGCCCGCAATACCATCATGCTGTCGCTCGCGCTGGCGTGGACTGAAACGCTGGATTGCCGCGATATTTTTATTGGTGTCAACGCAGTCGACTATTCCGGTTACCCAGATTGCCGTCCCGAATACATCAAAGCCTTCGAAATCATGGCCAATCTCGCTACCAAAATTGCTGTCGAAGGCAAGAGATTGACCATCCATGTTCCGCTGATGCACATGCCGAAGCAAGAAATCATTCAAACGGGCGACAACCTTGGTGTCGATTTCGGCCTGACAGTTTCTTGTTATCAGGCGGATGAAGAAGGCCGCGCTTGCGGGGTTTGCGATTCCTGTCGCATCCGGAAGGCGGGGTTCGCTGCAGCGGGAAAAATTGATCCGGTGCAATATCGCTGCAATGGCTTGTTACATGGTTTTTAATTGCCCAATCGCCGATTCTCGTCCAACCGCAATAAATTTCCTGATAAAAGGCACGGTCTTATCAGTTTCCCGCAATGCCAGATAGAGCTTCTGCTCGAGTCCGTTTGCGCCGATGCGGATTTTATTCAGCGGCAAATGCTTGCCTTTGAGGTCGGCGAGCCACTCGGGTAGCACGCACACGCCGCGATTCAATGCCGTCATTTGCAGCATGATGTCGAGAGATTCGATAGGTTTCAGTCGGTTGGGTTCGAGATGCGCCGGTGTCAGGAAATATGTCAAGATGTCCAGGCGTTCCAAAGATACCGGAAAAGTCAGCAAGGTTTCTCGGCTTAACAGCTCCGGTGTCAATTCGGCTATCCCGATCAGCGGATGATCGGGGGCCGTCAGCAGCACCAGTCGATACTGCGTCAATACTTCGTAATCGATGCCGTCCTTTCTGATCCAATCGGGCGTGATCAGCACGTCGATATGGTGATTCAATAATCCTTCCAAACCGGTGAATTGAAATTTCTGCACGATGTCGACATCAATGTCCGGCATCTGTTGCATGAATTGCCCGATCACGCCGGTAAGCCATTCGAAGCACGGATAGCATTCAACACCGATGCGCAATACACCTTGCCGTCCTTCACCCAAAGCAACGAGTGTTTTCTCAGCTTGCATCAATACCGGCAGCACTTGCTGTGCAACTTCAAGCAATACCTTTCCGGCCTGCGTTAAACGCAATGTTCGTCCGTCTTTTTCCCAAAGCGTTACGCCCAATTTTTTTTCCAGATACCCGATCTGATGTGACAGCGCAGGCTGGCTTAAACACAGCGCATTCGCCGCTTCGGTTAATGTGCCGTTGGCGTGCAGCGCTTGGATGATTTTTAGATGGCTGTGTTCAATCATGAGAAAATATAATGAATTGGTTAAAACTTATCATTATTATTCATTAATCGTTGTTCATACAATAGCCGGAATTATTTGACAACGAAAGTGATGAAAAATGATAACGACGCATAATCTTGGGTTTCCCCGCATTGGAAAAAAACGTGAATTGAAATTCGCCTTGGAGCGCTATTGGAAAGGAGAAATTACCGAGTTGGCACTGACGGATATTGCCGCCGAATTAAACGCGCGGCATTGGCAGGATCAAGCAGTGCTCGATTGGATTCCGGTCGGCGATTTTTCGCTCTACGATCATGTGCTCGATACCAGTTTTTTGCTCGGCAACATACCGGCGCGTGCCGCCGCGTTGCCAGGAAGCGAGCTGGATCGCTATTTCCGCGTCGCCAGAGGCCGCTCCGCGAATGACAGCGCTTGTTCGTGCGTGCATGCCGGCGAAATGACGAAATGGTTCGATACCAACTACCATTACATCGTCCCCGAATTCGACAGCGCAACGCGCTTCTCACTCAACGCCACTCGGCTGCTGGAGCAGATCCGTCAAGCGCGGCAATTTCACCGGCAAATAAAACCGGTAATTATCGGTCCGGTCACGTATTTATGGCTGGGAAAATCCAAAGACGGTAGCGATAAACTCGAGTTACTCGACGATCTGCTCGCTGCGTACGCACAATTGTTTCAGTCGTTGCAGCAAGCGGGCGTCGAATGGGTGCAAATCGACGAACCGGTGCTGGTAATGGAATTGAGCGAAGCGTGGAAGTATGCGCTGCGCAAGGCGTATTTCCAACTACAGGCAAGTCCGCTCAAATTGATGCTGACGACCTACTTCGGGCAACTGCAAGACAATCTGCAATTGGCGTGCGAATTGCCGGTCGCTGGACTGCATTTGGATGCAATTTCGGCGCAAGATGAAGTCGCCAAAGTTATCGACTGGCTACCGAGCCATAAAATCCTGTCACTGGGTGTCGTCAACGGCCGCAATGTCTGGAAAACCGATCTGACCGCAACACTCGATTGGCTGGAGCCGGTTGCCGCGCGCCTGCAAGATCGCTTATGGCTGGCGCCGTCGTGCTCGCTGCTGCATGTGCCGGTCGATCTGGATAGCGAACAAAAGCTGGACGCGGAAATTCGCACATGGCTCGCGTTCGCGCTGCAAAAATTGGATGAGGTTAAACTGCTGGCAGCGGCGCTCAATCACGGCAGGGAGAGTGTCGCAGCACAGTTGCACAGCAATCGCGCGGCAATCGACAGCCGCAGCCAATCAAGACGGGTGCATCGGGACAATGTAAAAGCCCGCGTGCTGGCTATCGATGAAGCGATGGAATTGCGTCGATCCGGCTATCGGCAACGCGCCGCGCTCCAACGGGAAAAATTTCAACTGCCGCTGTTTCCAACCACCACCATCGGCTCGTTCCCGCAAACGCAACAAATCCGCAAAATCCGGCAGGCGTTTCGCACCGGTCAATTATCCGAAAGAGATTACCGCGAAGCGATGCGGCTTGAAATCGAAGCCTGTGTTTATGAGCAGGAAGCGCTTGGCTTAGACGTTTTTGTGCACGGCGAGCCGGAGCGCAACGACATGGTCGAATATTTCGGCGAGCAATTGGACGGCTTCGCGTTTACCGAACTGGGTTGGGTGCAATCGTACGGTTCGCGTTGCGTAAAGCCGCCGATCATCTACGGTGATGTTGCGCGTCCGCACGACATCACAGTCAAATGGAGTCGTTACGCGCAGTCGCTTACGAAAAAACCGATGAAAGGTATGCTCACCGGCCCGATGACGATGCTGAACTGGTCTTTTGTGCGCGACGATCAGCCGCGCGACGAAACCTGCCTGCAATTGGCGCTGGCGATCCGCGACGAAGTGCTGGCGCTGGAAAAAGCCGGTATCGGCATCATCCAGATCGATGAAGCGGCGCTGCGCGAAGGCTTGCCGCTGCGCAAAGCGCAATGGAATAGTTACCTCGATTGGGCGATCCGCGCATTTCGCGTCACCGCCAACGGCGTCAAAGACGCGACGCAAATCCACACGCACATGTGCTACTCCGAATTCAACGACATCATGCCCGCGATTGCGCGCATGGATGCCGACGTGATCACCATCGAAACCTCGCGCTCGAACATGGAATTGCTCGACGCGTTCGACCAATTCCACTATCCGAACGAAATCGGCCCCGGCGTCTACGACATCCATTCACCCAACATCCCCACGGTCGAATCGATTATCGCACTGATGCAAAAAGCGGCGCAACGCATTCCGGCGCAGCGGCTGTGGGTCAACCCGGACTGCGGTCTCAAAACCCGTACCTGGGACGAAGTCAAACCGGCGCTAAAAAATATGGTTGCTGCAAGCCGGTATTTGTCGCGGGAAGTATGATCCTGTTTTATCATTTAAAAAATGCAAATCCCCCCTGCCTCCTTTTTTCAAAGGAGGGATTCTGGGTGGGGCACGGAGCTGCTGACTAATTTCCTCCTTTGAAAAAGGAGGATTAATGGTATTAGAATTAAAGTATGGAGCACTACAATTCAAAACTTAAGGAACATTCACGCACGCTCCGATCCAACCTGACTTGCGCGGGTAACGTTAAGCGGTCCGGGCAATCTGCCCAGAATAACAGGGCATGCGTGTCACGGATTGTCAGCATCACTTGCCCATTCTTCATTCAGGGACGCAAGTATATCGCCAGCAATCACCGTGCCGCGCAGCGCATCCAGGCGCTTAAGCGCCGCATCGCGTTTGCTTTCCCGGAGATCGGGCACAATCCGGGCAATGGCTTTTCCATGTAGAGAGTGTAAGAACTTTTCCGCCTTTACCTGCTTAAGGTATTCCGGCAGGTGTTGGCGTAATTCCATGATGTTAATCGATGTCATTACGGACATCATGAATGTACATTATTTCTGTACTGTATAAAGTTTTGCTGCAAACTTACAGCCGGCATTTATGAAGGCATTGCACTTCAAAATTGAATCTGCCTGATTTGTTTTATTTGCGACCCTTTTGATTTCGAGGAGAGGGGTTTCAATTGTATGGTCTGAATCATTGATTCTGTGTGATGGTGTGAAGAACTACGCCTATGATGCGGAAGTGGTAGCCGCTGTCGTACCTGAGTCCAATTTTATAAGAAAACACGCGCTAACCCAGAACATTCAAACCGCAAGCATACGGGTTAGCCTTTGTTCATGAGGAATATAGCAGTAGTATATTGAAATTAAGTTGGAATATCCTAATGGTTTCCTTTAGATAAAAACCAGAGTTTCCCCAATATACGTTATGAATTGTCTTCGTTATGATGGTGAAACTGTGATTGTTTATGGAGGAAGTTAAAATGAGAACGCGGAAATTTGAATTAGTAATTTCTTTGTTAGCATTGGGTTTATTTGCAACCTCATCTATGGCTGAAGCCCCTGTAGCGCCAAGCAATATCGATCCTGATAATCATGCAGCGTTAGCAGCATACTATGAAGGTTTGGCAAAAGAAGTATCGGATAAATTGGAAGCCAATCAACAAGCACTTAAGGAATACGAAGCGCATCCTTATACTTACGGTAGACAAGGACAGGATTTGAGCGGACATCTCCATGCCAATATCCGTGAATATAGTAAAGAGCTGAGCGAAGATTTGGAGCAAGTAGAATTGCACAAGAAAATGTCATTAGTACCGCAAGATACGCAAATCAATAAGGCTAAAGCGGATTTGTTAAATGAATCAGTAGTACGGTAGTTATGTAATTTACTGGTAACCTCGTAGTTTCAGTTGAAAATCATTGCTACTTTTGACCTCCGGCAACTGCCGGAGGTTTTTTCTTTTAAAATGGCAGTAAAAAATCGACAGAAAACAGAATTTGATCTTTATGACCGGCAAATGGCCTATAGGCCGGGGCACGATATGCATCAACTCTATCGTAGCGAATGTTGGGTCTGATGCTTAGTTTTTGCAGTGGCTTTGATTTAATTCCCAGCGATTTGCCAGCTTTCCAATTCAATCCAATCGTTACATCGTAATAGTCGGCGGGCGTAATAGTGACTTGACTAAGATTGCCGGCATAGCTGATTGGATTTCCATTGACGATATTGGTCGCTGCGGCAATTCGAAAAGGCGACGGATTGCGGAAACCGTCTTGGTCACGATACCATTCGGCGCGTGCACCGACTGTCAGGTTCTCGGTTAGATCGTAGTATAAGTGAGCGACAGCGCTCATCCATTCGGCATCCTGAACAACGTTGGTATATTTCAGATTGTTCAGTAAAACACCACCAACTTCACCATACACATGATGTAAAACCAGTAAGGTTTTCGGGGTAATCTTGTGTTGCAGAACCACATTATAGAATGCCCAAACTTCGTTGCTCCGGGTGGATACATGTCCATAAGTTCCTGAAAAATGAAAAGTGGTTGCTGCGTTGTTGCTTGTCCAAGTAAAACCGGCAAGACCGGCCCAGTTTCCCCATTGTTTATCCCAACCGCCATCCCAGCCGCCATTGGCGCTTGCAGTAATCGGTCCACCCAGAATTTGCCAATTCTTGTTGACGACATAATTTGCCAGCATGCCGGTGTGGGTAAACGGTTCACCGACATTTAGTGTGTATGCACGGGTGTAAAAAAAGTTTTCCGGTGCAGGAACGGTTTCATAACCGGTTGGTGTGTAGAAATGGCCAAGTTTGATATTGAGTCCGTTGCCGATTGGCACATGAGTTTCCAGATAAGCTTGCGGTAATGCGATACCGTATGTGCGCGAGGAATTGCAGCACAAATCCAAATCCCAATTACTTCTTTTGAGAGGCTCGCCGGAATTGACATCGAAAGTCGGAACGCCAAAAGCTTGGGTAAAAATGGCATCGGTTCCGAACATAAAATCAAACCGTCCGCCGAAATCCCATGTCTTTCCTTCCGATATAACCGAGCGGCGTAGAAACAAATTGAACTGATTCAATTGAAAACGATTTGCCTGATCGGCAAAGATCACGGGACCGTTAAAACCACCGGACTGGCTTGGGTTAAG
>DJMI01000023.1 GCA_002435335.1 Nitrosomonas sp. UBA6494 | reverse complement strand
CGGTTAATAATGGGGGGATTACCTTCGGAAGCTTTTCAAATTTGACCGCCAACAAGAAGATGAAACCAAATTAATTATTAAGTGGCATTAATTCCAATAATAATTAAATGTTATTCTTTTCTTTTTTTCTATTGCTTACAATGCTGAAGATAGAGCTGCATGCAAGAAATAAATATATGCTGTCAGATTAAATAGCGCTTAGCTTTGTTGAGGTCAAATAAAACAGGGAAGTTTCTTTCGAACGCAAAAAGAGCCTTTACGATCAATGCAATCCTTTTTACGCTCGAAAAGAAAATAGAGATATGTTTTCTAATTAATGATCATAGCGATGATCGCATGCAGGACAACGATGTGCAGCCTCTTCTGTCCAGTAAACATGAGTAATTACTCTTGTTCCATTTGAAATATGTCGCTCGTAGGTTGAACTGCGACCATTTGCAGATTGACTTATCAATTGCCCCCAACTATTAGGATCATTGGTGATTTCATCATTTGCTTGTGATGGCACACTAGGATTAGTTGCAGAGGACGCGAGCGTAGTAGTTGAATCAAAATGGCTACCGTAAATAATATTCAACTCCTCAAAATCATGCGCATTGGGTTTTGTGCTATCTGTGTTAAGAGCATTTGCTCCAGTATTAGAAAAATAATCCATACAAGTATTTAGCGATGCTCCAGACTCATCCTGATGGCCTAATCCGAAAGTATGCGCAACCTCTTGACACATGACATGCAATTTCTCATTTGGATTGTTATACTTGTCCAAATTAAAGTATGTATCATTCATTTTCGCAGTACCCCTCGTGATGTGATCACCACTAAGATAAATCGTGGCTAGACCAAGCCAGCCATTATTTCCATATGTTCCGTTGCATACTTGTGTAGTTCCAGAAACAGAAGAACATCGTTTTCCACCAGATCCTGTTACTATGGAAGTCATAAGAGGGCTTTGCCCTAATGGATCAGAATTCCAATCCTGAGAAGCTTGCGAAAGATAACTTTTCCATTCTTTAGAAGTTAGATTATCGCCAAGTTTCAATGTGAATGGATGGGCTGTCCGAGCCCAGTGATAGCTTCCCCATGAATGAGTTGCCTGCGCTGTGCTTGAGAAAATTATAGTTAATACAACAATAAGAAATATCGGAAAAATATTTAATCGAATATTTTTGTTCAAGTAGCTCTCCCTTGTTCTGTTTAAATACACCCTATTATTATTGCCATTTTTGAATAGCATATTCTTGCCATTGATTTTTAATAAAATTTACTCTATTTTTTTCTCTGCTTTCATGCAAAGCGAAATTAATTTAATAACGACAGTCTTTTTTTAATACTTGAGGCTGATCCGCAAAAAATATAGCAAGAAAAGCTAGAAATTCTTACAAATATCTCCACTCCTGCAAAAATTTTAATGAAAAGCAAAAGAAATTTTATCGAGAACGTTATTGATTGCAGTTATTAGAGTAATTAGAAGTGGTGATATAAAAATAATTACCGAACTAACAGTTAATATAAGTAAAAGTGTATTTTCAACAACACTAATTTTCTTATTATACAGAAAGTGCTTTTTTCCTGTTTTAATGACTACGACCTCCTCCAATTTGGGCTACATCAACTTTTCCAAAAAAAATTTAGTAAAGTTTGCATCAGTTAGGTTGTCCCCAAGTTTCAATGTAAATGGATGATCTGTCCGCGCCCAGTGATAAGTTCCCCATGATTGATTAGTCATATAACCTCCATCAGAGCCAGAGGTTATATGACTTATAGTAAATCGATTCGTATCAAATTTACAAAATCAACCAATCTGGAACTAAATCGAGATTTGCATCCAGAGTTCTCAAACCGACCACATCGGCATAAGCTACATCAGTGGTAATACCCGTATCAGGATTCGTAGTTGGCGTAACGAGATAAATACCGATTTCAGCCTTGTTATCGCCAGAAAGATTGACATATACCACGCCATCATCTCCGACCCATACATCACCAGTGGTAGCTGTATCTCCTACCCACTTTCCTTTCACTTTTGCTGCATTACTACCAGAAGAGCCGAACGTATAATTTTTGAATTGACCAGTTACCCCTAGCGAGTCAAATACCTCCGCCAGACTAATTTTGTCGCCTTCGACTGCATCGAAATTGACAATTGTGTCATGCGCAGAAACAGAACTTTCATTAAAACGTGAGTAAATGAAAGTATCTGCTCCCGATCCACCATCGAGTCGATCAGCTTGCGTACCTCCGGCGATAGTATCATTGCCAGCCCCGCCCCTGATAGTGTCTGCGCCTTGTCCGCCATATAACCAGTCATTACCACCCTGTCCATTAAGTGAATCATCGCCGTTGTAACCAATAAGTAAATCATCATAACCGTTGGATCCGACTAGGTTGTCATTGATGTTGTTGAGCACAAAATTAGTCTCAACGCCACCTATGACGGTTATTCCGTCCACATCGTATATTACAGGAGTAGAAGGATCATCACCGAGTTCAACGGCATGAGCACCAAATCCGACGTTAACAACAGCTGGTTTTCCTCCACCGATGGTCACGATGTTGCCTACATCGTCTTGAGCGGCCAAGACAAATTCAACTGGGTTATAAAGCGTATTGAGATCAATTCGGGCATTAACTCCGTCGCTATCAGGGTCAGCAGCGTCCAATATTCCGTCGCCATCGGAATCATCTATTGTCGGCGACCATACGAATTGACCAACAACTGGATCATAAACGGCTTCCTGCTCATAAACCCTTTGATTACCTGCTTGTATCCACGCTGTAACATGTGCGGCTGGATCTGTTGCAACAAAAACATCACCAACATAACCTAATACAGCTATGTCATGCTGCCACTTGGAATCTGGCGGTAAGAAATTGAATTCGCTAACGGAAGGCACTGGTGGAATATTAGTATCGACATAAACATCAGAGATTGACGTTGTCGTTTGATTACCAGCAACATCCTCGGATGTAATTATCAGTGTGCAATTTTCTCCGTTGAGCGCTTCTAATGCAGCAAACGCAACCGGGTCATTCGTAGCATCGAAACTCCAGGAGCCATCAGCTTTCAGTTCGGCTTGTCCGCCTCCGGTTGGATCCAGATCATGACTCAATATTTCATCGCCATTTTCATCTACCAATGTCAAGTTCGCGATTTTTATTCCTGCTTCAACAGTTCCTTTAAACGTTGCCGAGCTGTCGACTATGTATTTTTCATAGATAGGCGAAGTCACATCAAATACATAATAATTGGTGAAAGTGGCATCAGCAGGCGCTGTCGTATCAAGCGTAAAGCTTAACGTGCTAGCACTCGACACATTGCCAGCGGCATCACTTTGACGCACCTTGATAGAATTTGAACCTTCCACTGCAGCTGGTTTGGTTGTGCTCCAATTGGTGCCACCGTCAGTGCTGTATTCTACAACGGCATCGGCTTCAACATTGCCAACTGTGTAGGCACCATCATTGGTGATGTTGTCCGAGTCTAAAGTGCCGGTATCAGAATTCAGTGTCAATGTTGGCGCTAAGGGAATATTTGTATCTAAAACAAAGCTACCGCTTGTTGAGCTGGTATTACCTGCCGCATCGGATACGGAAACAGAAACGTTGATCGTGCCATCTGCTAGCCGAGTGCCGCTTCCAGTTCCAATATCGCCACTCGCTAAATTGATGGCATCGCTACCAGTTGAAGTAAAAGTTTTTGTTTTAGTGACCGTGCCATCGGTGTATTGTACCGTGACTGCTGCGCCGCTCTCAGTCGTGAGAGTGCCCAATTGAGTTGTGGCTTCCCCTGCTGTTGCACCGCCAGTTTCAACGTTAGCCGCTAAAGCCAAACTTGCTGCTGGTGACAAAGCAGTGTCGAGCGTAAAGCTTAATGTGCTAGCAGCCGACACATTGCCAGCGGCATCACTTTGACGCACCTCGATAGAATTTGAACCTTCCACTGCAGCTGGTTTGGTTGTGCTCCAATTGATGCCACCGTCAGTGCTGTATTCTACAACGGCATTGGCTTCAACATTGCCAACTGTGTAGGCACCATCATTGGTTATATGATCCGAACTAGAGGAACCACTATCGGTTGTCAAAGTTGCCGTTGGTGCAGCAGGAGCAGATGAATCGTAAACAAAGCTTCCGGTCGTAGCTGCGCTAGTGTTACCTGCTGCATCAGATACTGTTACTGAAACGTTGATAGTGCCATCGCTTAGTCTACCCCCACCTGTAAAATCCCCTGAAACCAAATTAATAATTTGGTCAGTGCCATCTGCGGTTAATGTTTTTGTTTTGGTATCACCGTCTTGGTCTGTATAAGTCAAGGTAACGGTTGAACCGCTTTCAGCATTGACAGTGCCCAAATTTGTTGTCGCTTCAGTGTTTGTAGCGCCGCCATTCGCGACGTTAGCAGCCAAAGTCAACGTTGCTGCATTCGGAGCCACGGTATCATAGGTGAAGGTTTTGGTAGCGAGGGTGGCGCCAGTAGTAGTCCAACTTTGCACAGATCCCGCACTTGGCAGAGTTAGCGTGCCAGCCGCAACAGAATTAGTAGAGGTTCCGCTGTAGCTACCAGATGAATGAAAATATCCAGTAAGGGTATAACTGCCCTGAGAAAAAAGGGAAGATGGAATCAGTTTTTCATAATTGGTAGTGCCAACATTGGTCTGTGTCGCCCACCAAACCACATTGTCACTGCTATCTCTCAGCACAATCAAAACATCCGCGCTGGCGTTGCCTGATCCGCTCGCCGAAAACCCTACGCTAACCGAAGAATCAGAAACTTCTGATGCATTAACGTAGCTATTGCTAATATCTTTTCCTGCCAACAAACTTAATGTTGCCATTTTTTTTAAACCCCAGTTTTTTTTAAGAAAATAGGCTTCCATCAATATTGAGAGTGTAAGAACTTTTGTG
>DJMI01000051.1 GCA_002435335.1 Nitrosomonas sp. UBA6494 | reverse complement strand
TATTATTCAGTAATATGCAAAAGAATATTTTAATAAACATTACAAATGATCGCTGAGTCATTGAAAATTAGACTGGATTCCTGTCAGGAGTTGCCCAGTCTACCCGCTGTGGCGATTAAAATAATTGAGATTGCTAACGATCCGAATGCCGATATGGCATCGGTTTGTCAGTATATTTCACTCGATCCCGTATTGGCGGCCAAGCTGATTCGCACTGCCAACTCTCCCATCTACAAATCTCGTCGCAGTGCGACAAATATCCGCCAGGCTGTCAGTATTCTCGGAATGCACACGGTTATCGTTATTGCGTTGTCCTTTTCGCTGGCGAATTCACTGATGAAAACTACGTTGCCGAATCAAAGCCCGGTTTTCGACAGTAATTTTTTTTGGCGTCGCTCAATCGCGACGTCTCTGGCAGGCGTCGCGCTCGGAGAGAAGCTTGGAGTAAAATTTTTAGACGACTTATTTTTGGCTTCTTTGATACAAGAAATCGGCATTCTTGCTTTTTGGGTCATTATGCCTGATGAATATAGTAAGATTTTTCAGTCATCACCTGATCATGATGCTTTACTCATAGCCGAGCGTGAAGCTTTTGGTGCTGGTCACGATGAATTGGGCTATGCGTTGCTGCACAAATGGGGTATTCCCGATTATATTGCTTTATCGTGCATAAACAGCCATTGCGCTCCTGAACCGAAAAGCTTCGGTCCAATGTTACAAGCCTGTCTGGCCGTATCGAGGTATCTGGCGGATTATTTTTTAGTTCCGAAAGATTCACAAATGATGAATCTCAATAAAGCCGCGCAAGATTGGTTGGGGCTGGAAGCAAGCACTTTGATCGATGTGATCAAAATCATGGAAGAAGAGTTGAGCGCAGTTGAAGATTTGTTTGAAATAACGATTCATCAACCTTCTGAAGTCAATCAGATTTTGGCGGAAGCCAAGGAATTGCTGTTGCTTTATAGTCTGTCTAATATGCAGGTTTTGGAGAACAAATCCAAGCGTGATGGATTGACCGGCGCATATAACCGCGCGTATTTTGACGAAACGTTGCAACTGGAATTCCAAGTGGCGCAGCAAAATAACCTGCCATTGACGATAGCGATATTCGACATTGATCACTTTAAGCGGATAAACGATACATACGGGCATGTCGCGGGGGATGCGGTATTGATTGCGATGGTCGAATTGATTAAGAAGCGAATTCGCCAAGACGATACGCTCAGCCGTTATGGTGGTGAAGAATTCGCTTTGATTCTGCCGGGAACTCCACTCGCTGCCGCAAAAGGCTTGATTATTCGCCTGAAGAATGCAATTGCTGAAATTGTGCATCAGATCGATGACGGCGATTCGATAACAATCACCGTATCAATCGGAATTGCTGCTTTTCTTGAGCATGCAGCGCACATGCGCTGTGCCGTCGACCTGTTGCATGCCGCCGATGCTGCACTTTATACCGCCAAAAATGCCGGGCGAAATCAAATCAAAGAATGGAATTTGCAGTAAATCCTGTTCAAACGCCATGAATCTGATCATTCAAGCACCGGAAATTCAAAATAGCGATTTGCGTGCAATCGCGAAACTGGCTCAAGCCGACGGCATAGAACGCATTACCGGTCAAGCTTTTCGCTTGACGAATGCCGTTTATTCATCTGAAGTGCCTCATTACTGTGCGCAAGCCGAATTGGATTATGCGTTTGTCGATGCTGGGCGGAAATTAACCGATTTTAAATTGATTGCGATGGACATGGATTCGACGCTGCTGGCGATCGAATCCATCGATGAAATCGCCGATATGCTACAAATCAAACCGCAAGTTGCCGAGATTACGCTGCAAACCATGCGCGGCGAAATCAGTTTCGAAGAAAGTCTGACGCGCCGTACTCAATTACTGAAAGGCTTGCATCTGGATGCATTACAGCAGGTCTATGACGAACGAGTAAAGCTCAACCCGGGAGCGGAGCAAATGCTCAAACAAGCCAAGCGAGCTGGTTTGAGAACCATGGTAATTTCGGGTGGTTTTACGTTTTTTACCGAACGAATCAAAGAAAAATTGGCTTTCGATTATGCTGCGGCCAATGTTTTGGGTATCGAAAATCTGCGATTGACGGGCAAAGTGCTTGGAGAGATCATCGGACGGGAAGGAAAAGCACGTGTTTTGAAACAAGTATGCGACGAATTGGGTTTGCAGCGCGAACAAGTCATCGCCATCGGCGACGGAGCCAACGATTTGGGTATGCTGGCGGCAGCAGGTATCAGTATTGCTTATCACGCCAAACCCATCGTAAAAGCGCACGCCACGTATGCTTTCGATTACATTGGTTTAGATGGCGTTATTAATTTGTTCGAGAAGTAGTCGGTATGGATTGTGGAAAAAAGTGTGGCAGGTATGCTCACATGAAACAGGCTTATGCCTATTTATCGTTCGATTTCCTCGCGTGTCATTTTCAGTAATTGATTAGCCGTTAATTGGCGGCTCATGTCTCCGTCCCAAGTGGCATTGAATGGCAATATATTTTGCACATGCTTGGCATTGTCAAGATAGCTTTGCAGTGTCATGCCGGGTTGCGTCACCGGTGTTGCAATGGCACGCGGTTCGCGAATGACTTCATTGATTAACGCTTGTTGAATGCTGGTGGTAGGCAACATGGTGGATTTTGATCGCTTACTGCGTGCGGAAGTGAGTGCTTGCGTCAGAAGTTTGCCGTGATTACGCTTATCGTCTTCCAAAATAGGGTGCGCTTGCAGATACAGTGCACCATTGCGCCAACCTAATAAGCGCGGCTGATTGACGATACGCACCGGTGTGCCAACCGGTACGTTGTGAAAGATACCGGTGATGTCCTCCGGGTACATACGCAAGCAACCGTGGCTGCCGCGCAATCCGATGCTGGGCGGTTTGTCGGTGCCGTGAATGGCGTAGCTCGGCCAGCCGAGGCGCAATACATGTGTACCCATCGGATTATCCGGACCCGGCGGTATCACCGCTGGCAGGATGTCACCATTCTTGGCGTGTTCTTTACGGATCGACGGTGTCGGTATCCAGCTTGGGTTTTTTTGTTTGGCGACGACACGGGTCACACCTTCAGGCGTTTTCCATTCTACCCGCCCGATCCCGACAGGATGCGTGATTACACGTTGTAGTTCGCCCGGTTTGACTTTCGGGAAATAAAACAACCGCATCGCGGCCAAATTGATGATAACACCATGGCGTGGCGCATCGGGCAATACGAATTGCGTCGGTACGACAATGCGTGTGCCTGCTTTTGGTAGCCACGGATCGACGCCGGGATTGGCGTTGACGATTTCCTCGTAACCCAGATTGAAGCGGCGCGCAATATCAGACAACGTATCGTCCTGATGTGCAGTGATGATTTGCACCGTGCCAACCACATCGTCGTGTGCCGGATCAAAACGGAATTCATGGCTGGCTACCGGCATCGGTAGCAACTTGGTCGTCGCAGTAGGCAAGGACGGCGCATTAGTGGACAAAATCTGACAGCCGCTCATCAGCAGACCGGCGCAGAGTAGGGATAAAAGTTTCTTATTCATCGAGATCAGCAGCGTAACACTTCGGTAGAGATCATGTCGGTCAATGTACAAGTTTTTGTTCTCTGGTACAACCTTTGTCGTAACACGTTTGTCGTAACAAAACTCAATGATAGGTGAATTTATGAGCGCCTTCCAATGCGACTGATCATTTGCGCAGGCAATTTCAGCGTCACTTGAAATTTGAGTGATTCCAAAGTAAATGGATGAAATGGAATAAATTGATTTAAATCAATGTAATTTAACGGGTACTCTACTTTAGACTTTCACGCC
>DJMI01000084.1 GCA_002435335.1 Nitrosomonas sp. UBA6494 | reverse complement strand
AGGCGGCTGCAGAAAGGTGCGCTGGTCACGCAAAGGCACAGGAAAAAGCGGCGGTTTGCGTGTGATCTATTACAACATGCTTGAGGATGGCACTATCTGGTTATTGCTGATATATGCCAAAAACAAACACGAAAACATCCCCGCTCATTTACTCAAAGCGATTAAGGAAAAAATATCATGCCCATGACTGAAAAAGAACTAAAAGAACGTGATGCCAAACGTAATTTAGGTGCGGAATTGCTCGAAGCTGTCACGCAAATGAAAGCCGGGCGCGCGAGCCGAATACACAAAGTTGAAGTCCCGCCAGTCGTTTCTGCACGTATAAAATCGGGTTTGTCACAATCCGATTTTGCAAAACTGCTCGGCGTTTCGGTAAGAACATTGCAAGACTGGGAACAAGGCCGCCGTCAACCCAGTGGTGCGGCTAAAACACTGATTGCCATAGCCGAACGCCGCCCGGATGTTTTGAAGGAAATCGCTGCATAAATTTATCCTTGCCACCGCGAAGCGGCTTGCCCTTGACAGGCTGCCGCCGCTCAAGAAAATAACCAGGCAGGAAGGATTGAAGCGCAATTAGTTCTACGCACAAACAGATCATCCAAAAACCAGGTGCTCTTGTTCCCTACCCGACCACAAAACGTCAATCCTTCATGCAAAACACATATTTGAGCGGCGGCAGCCTGTCAAGGGTGGTAACACTTCGATTATTCTAATTCTGACTGCTTAAGAATTTGATATATCGTGCCGACAATTGAAATTATTATCTTACGGGAATAACTAACAATGTTTCTTGACGGTGAAGATTTCAAGTCAGTCTGGCAATTAGCGCATAACTGGGCCGGTGAAGATCCAAACAAAACCGATGTTAACGCGATTTCACCCAAACTTAAAACAGCCATCCATCGATTGATGCATGCTATCGTTAATCATGAAATTTCAGCAAGATCAAGAAGGAGGCGATTTTTTGAAGATGATTCATTATTGACATTCGCGTTTGATTCCCATCATTATTGGGAATTTTATCAATGCCTGAGAAAAAACAAGTTTGATAAGGATTACTTAAACAATCTTTATGTTAAAAGATATGAGGTCATAACCTGGTGTAAAAATGTGGCTTTTCTTGATCTACCACCTTGTTGGGTGCCAACGAGTTCTTCAGACAAACAAATAACAAATAACGATGACAACAATTCGCAAGCCAAAAATGAAAAAAGAGAGGCACAGCAACAAAGAAACGCTGCATTTCAAAGACACAAACCTATTGCGAATTTAAAAAAAGAATGCATCCATTATTGGCTGCAACATCAAAATTACAGTAATAACCAAGCTGCAAGCAAATTTTACGAATCACTAACCGAAGATAAGCAAAAATTGCTTAAACCCACTAATGCAAGCAAAACCCTTTCAATCGCTATTTCCAACTATAAAAACCGTGAAAAACTGATCGTACAAGACAAGCTTCCACGCTGGTTAGAAAATTTTAACCCCGAGAATCCGCAGACATAATACCGCCTGCGCGCAGGCCATATGCGCACAAACCTCCATCAATCCTTGATTATACGTAAACGTATTACGTTTGCGCGCAGACGCAATTCCAATGTTTTATTGCTCAGTTAATACTGTCTCCACGTTATTCAACTACTGGAGGCAATCATGCAGGACCAACTATTCACCACTAAACAAGCTGCACAAATCTTAGGCGTCAGCATCGCATTTCTGGAACGAGACCGCTGGGCTGGGGCGCGAGTGCCTTTCGTCAAAATAGGCTCCCGAGCAGTTCGCTATCGCCATAGCGATCTGCTCGCCTATATTAAATCTTGCACGCACTATTCAACCAGCGAGTACTGAGGTGTGTATGCACACGTCAGTACGTAATAACGGTCAAGAGCGATTCACTTCCGGCGAACGTATTGCTGAAAGCATTTTGGAATTATTGGATGAACCGGATAGTAGCGATAAAAGCTGGCGTGCGCCGATATTCCGGCAATTGCCAAAACGCTTTGCCGAAATCGTTGCTCATGACTACAAGGAAACCTATATCTTCGATGGCAGGCATCATGCGAATCTGAGCTTACTTGAAACTTACGGTCCGATCACCAAAAACAGCATTCCACTTAATGCCAGCGATGATGATCTGAAAGATTTGGCTAAAAACATCGTCAAGGAAATGCAGCAAATCAGCCGAATTTATCAAAATCTGGAATATGCCGTTTCCCGGATACTGCACCGAGCGAAAAAATACGAGATCAGCTTGCCGTCACGAGATAATCCAAATATTGTCAATCAACATTCAAAATTTACCAGGTATCAACATCCAAAAGTTACCAGTTGTATGTACTATAATTTAGTTGTTGAGCGCGTTATTGCGATGCTTAAATCGATAGGAATCGTTACCGGTTTCAAGGATGTCGCAGTGATGAGTGATGCGATCGAGTAAAGCGGTGGTCATTTTTTCATCGCCAAAAACTTGTACCCACTCAGCAAAATTGAGATTTGTGGTAATAATCAAAGAAGTCTTTTCGTATAACTGACTGATGAGATGGAACAATAAGGCGCTACCGGACTCCGGGAATGGCAGATAACCCAGTTCATCAAGAATGACAGCATCGATTTGGATGAGTCGCTTAGCAAGGGAACCGGATTTACCCAACTGTTTTTCTTTCTCCAGCAGATTGACCAGGTCAACGGCATTATAGAACCGCNNATGCAACTGATAGTTTAAACTGCGTGCCTTGCGATCTGTCTGTTCAGCGGCAATCAACCGATCCAGCCATACTTCGGGCATCACAGGCTTCTGGCGTGAATTGCCTTCCACTTGCCACTCCTGCCAGGCAGCGGCCATGCCGTGCAGATGGAGTGCCTTGAGTTGCGCGTAACGGTCAGTGATCATTGCGCAACCTCCGCAAGCTGTCGTAGCGGCTGCAGTCGGCTTTAGGTTCGATATGCAGGTTAGGTACAGATGGCGTGCTTAATCGTTTAGGGCGCGCAGTCTCGCTTAAACGGCGCATTTCATTCATGACAACGGCAGCAGCAATAATGCCGGTTTGCAGGGTTAAATCACACGCAACTTCGAGTGTTTCAAGCCCGGTATCGCCCAGCACTCTGGCCATCAACAGTAATTCGACAAATGCACGGTCGCCTCTATCCTGTTTCAGAATCCGGTCGCGAACCACCCGAATGGATACCGGCAAATCCCACTGTTGGAATGGCGCCCCATGGCGTAGTGCGCCAGGCTTCTTTTCCAGTACCGGCAGATAATGCCAAGGATCGCAAATCAGTTGACCACGGCCGTAACAGCGCGCGTGTTCGGCAACAACTCGATTCTGTGCAACGATCCGTAACCGGTCTGCCGTTATCCGCACCGAAACAACATGATTCGACCATTCTGCCGGTACGCTGTAGCGATTATGATCAACCTTGATCAAACACGTGCTGGAAACCCGCATGGTCTTTTCAACATAGCCGTCAAATACCGCTTTGACAGGAA
The DNA here is from genome assembly GCA_002435335.1 of Nitrosomonas sp. UBA6494. Classification (GTDB taxonomy): domain Bacteria; phylum Pseudomonadota; class Gammaproteobacteria; order Burkholderiales; family Nitrosomonadaceae; genus Nitrosomonas. The sequence continues at coordinate 1,014 of DJMI01000084.1, read as the reverse complement.
TGAGTAACGCTTTTTCTTCAGCAAAACAATCGGAAATACTACGACCAGTCTGTTCCGGATGCTTGCGCTGCGACAGTTCCTCGCATCGCAATGCCAGCCACGCATTCAGCTCGGCGAAATCCTTGAAGCGCGGCGTAGGCGTAAACAACCATTCCCTGACATTACCCACCTGGTTTTCAACCTGTCCCTTCTCCCAGCCGGATTCCGGCGTACAGGCTATCGGTTCAAACAGATAGTGACTCGCCAGGGCTAGAAAGCGCCGGTTAAACTGACGTGCCTTGCCGACAAATATCGCATCCACGATCGTCTTCGGGTTATCGTACATCATCCGCCTAGGCACGCCACCAAAGTGCTCAAACGCCTTGATATGCGCATCAAATACCATCTCTTGTGTCTCGCGAGGATACGCAGCCAGAAACATCCGCCGACTGTAGGCCAGCCGGAAATGTGCAACCTTGACCGCCTGCAGCACACCACCCAATATGACGTATTCATGGCTCCAGTCAAACTGACAGGTTTCTCCTGCAGGAAACGCCAAAGGAACAAAAGCCTGGGTTATCGATGGCCGATGCTGTACTTGTTGCTTCCAGTCTTGTACAAACCGTTGTACTGGACCATAGGAGCCTTGATAGCCTTCAACCTGCAAGCATTCATACAAACGCTGCGCAGTCCTGCGTTGACGTTTAGGCAGTTTCGCATCCAACTCTAACCAATCAACCAATTGCGATTTGAAAGCGCCTAACTTCGGCGTCGGCTGAACAGCACGCTGATAAACGGGTGGTTCCTGACTCTTTAATGCCTTCCGTACCGTCTGCCGGGAAAGATTAAGATGATTGGCGATCTTACTGATACTTTCTTTATTTATAAAATAACGGCGCCTGATTTCGGCTATTTGCTCCATGTCTATCACTCCAGGGTTCTCCGGTTAAATGCCGGATTCTCTCACTAACAAACTGGTAACTTTTCAATGTTGATTCCAGCTTTTCCCTGGTAATTTTTGCATGTTGATTTACA
>DJMI01000088.1 GCA_002435335.1 Nitrosomonas sp. UBA6494 | reverse complement strand
TCCTCCAATTAAGATTATTTTCTCTTAACTGGAGTGCCCGGATCTATTGGACCACATCATGTTGAAAGCATATGGTTTTACTGGCAGTATGAGTCGCCTGGGAAATTGTTGGGATAACGCGGTTGCAGAAAGCTTCTTTGGCAACCTCAAACGAGAACGTTGCCAATGGCGGCATTACCAAACCCGCCATGAAGCATGGCAAGATATTTTGCAGTATATCGCTGTGTTTTATAACAACCAAAGACTGCATTCATACCTGGATTACAAAAGTCCAAACCAATATGAAGCAGAAGCAGCAAAATTGACAAAAGCAGCTTAACTGAGGTGTCCGGTTTTACTTGACCAGGTCACTGGAATGCCGATAATGTGAAGGTTATCATCGCCGTCAGTGCCTACATAATCATAGATAGAATCATCAGTTTCGTTATTCATAGAATACATTGGTTTTGGAGTTACTTGGTTAAAAATTAGAACGCTGCCTGTTTTAAAATAAAGTTAATCATAATTTACGATAACTGACTTTTCAATCGACAACATAGTTCTTTGTCTGTTTGATGGTATTTTTGTTGAATGAAATCGAGCAATTTTTTAAACAAAATTAACTTATCAATGTGCATAAAGAAACCCTGGATGTCCAGTTTCAACACATAACAATCCTTGCTGTAATTTTGCGAACATTGCCTGATGAAGCGCTCTACGCGATGGATACCGAAGTGCGTTCCCTTGCCTTTGCGGCACGAGTAGCTGTCATAAATAAAGTGGTTTTCAAACAGCGGATTCAGTTTGTTGATGATGAGATGATGGACAATCCGATCACGGAAATCGGCAGCAAATATTTCGCGTTTGACCGGTTTGTTGACGATAAATGCTATCGATTTGCCCGGTTGATAACTGCCATCGTTGATTTCATCGCAAAGCTTCAGCAAATTGGTTTCGTAATTTGACTCGAAAGCAATGGCGTTGAGGGTGCTTCGTTTATTCCTGCGGCAATCGAAATAAGCTTGAAAAAGCTCAGGCAGATCAATCTTCGCATGAGCATCAAAAAGTGATAATTGCCGCATGGCATACTTTATGCGGCTTGGTGTCAGAAAACCCCGGATGGACAGCTCAAGCCGCCACCCGGGTTGTCCATCTTGCTTTTATTTAAAAACCCGAACAGCACGAACCCTATTTGTGTTGTTCTTATTGTTGTTGTTCTGGTTGCCATTGTTGAAGTTCTGGTTCCACGCATTGTTAGCGTCGTTCTCCGTAGAACTCCAATAATTGTTATTGGCAAAACCGCCTACAACGTTTTATAAAGGCGTAATAATAATCGACGAGGATTCTCGGGATTACATGAATTAACTACTTCTAACGAAGCAGTCCCTTTATCGCTTTTAAATAAAAACTGCTCACTTGCCGCTACCGTGGCAGCGGCAATTCCGGCGTTTACTGGCTGGCATTGCGCCAACCGGTAATCTGCTTGCTGATGCCGTCCATCAAAACAGTCAATTCAGCCTGTTTTTTAAACGGCAGCACTTTCAAATCCACGCATAAGCGAATTTCCAGTTTCAGCAATTCAAACTCATCCAAAAAAGCTTCTAAAGGCTCTTTCTTATGCGTCGACTTATTGGCGCGGTAAATACTTCTGACCAGTTGCAGGGCATCGCGCTTCATGTCCTGCCCCAGGGTATACTTGTATTCCTTCGGAAAATCTTTGGTGACCTCAAAAATCTTCAGCACCAACAGATAAGTATCCCGGTAAACCGGCAAGTCGTAATAAAGCGCCATACCCCTTCAAAAAAATTTTTCGACCGCTTCGCGGTAAAAACAAATAGTTAAATAGCTAAATTGTTAAAAAGCCCGAACAGCACGAACCCTATATGTGGCGCTCTTAAATGGTGCTGAATCGCCGCCAAAGTAGTTAAACTGGCCTTCAATGTACTGGCCCCACGCGTTGGGGTTGAAGATCCCCTCCAAAGAGCTCCAATTGCCGTACTCCAAAGAACTCCAATAATCGTCATCCACAAAACCGCCTACAACGAACGCCTGGTTACGTAGTAAATTGAGCTCATATAGAGATGGAAGATACCAATCGTTATAACCTCCTCCGTTATAACTCCTGGCCGCCATTGCGGCATATCCTCCAGGTCCGATTGAGTTGATAATCAAGGTGGTATTACTAGCGCCCGCGCCTACGCCGTCAGCCGTTGCACCTAAGTAAGGCCAAGGATAAGGTCTGGGATCCCATGGTAATTTTCCTTGATCTTGCTCAGCAATTACTAACCCATGCTGACCAGTACCATCCACATAAAATACTATCCCACCATGACATTTATCGCCAATTTTGGGATATGAACAATCACCACCATCAAAATTCGCCACTACATTCTTTTCATTTCCATCCATATTGATGGTACATCTTCCAAAACTGCCATCTGGCTCAACTGACGCGGAAGCGCAGTCGCCTGACCAACTTTTGAAGGTGGTACTAGAACCATTAGCAGAAGCAAATAAGTCTACCTTATCATCCGCATTAAATGCTGCAGAACATTCACTATCTATACTATCCGTGCAAAAGATTCCACCGGGTACAGAATAGACTCTGCCTCCTGATCCTGATTTTTTTACTGAAACGATAGTACAAGGAGCGTTAGTCAAAAACATACAAACATTATCAGGATAGTTTTTCTCATTTCTAATGAGAAGATCTTGGGCAAATTCGTAGGTTGCATGAACAGCACGATCGCGAGCTTCAGTATGCAACTCTCTACTAGTCCAATCTTTATGAATTCCAGTCCCTGCCAATCCGTGAGCACATTTTGACCATGGTGCATAAGCAGCTAATAAAGGAGTCCAGGCATAACCAGAAGTTAGCAGACCACCCTTATCTGAAGTTTCTTCAGTCAAAAGGCCTGTACCCAGTGGAGCGTTCCAAAGAAGATCAGGGGTATTAACACATGCTCGTTCTGATCTTTGTGTTAACTCCAGACTCATAAGCCCATCCTTCCAAAACCGCTGAATATCTTTTGGGTCAGGGTGCGTATTGACCCAGTTTGTGTGTGAATAAAAATCTTGGATCGTGTGAAGCGTGTGCCCAAATAAATATCTTATATGTTGAGCTTCTTCTTTAGTGATAGTAGATTGCCTTTCCAGATATACGGAAATATATTTGTAATATTTGGATACACGCAATGCACAAAAATATGTGTTTTCATTATCACAATGTATAGCGGTGTTTTCTTGGTTCCAGTCAGAATCAGCGTTTGCTTTCTCTATCAACGCTAAAACCTCATCTTTTATTCTTGCATTTTTATATTTTAAATTTTTTAATGCTTCGTTCGTAATATGTTGATGGACTTCCTCATAACTGTTTTGCTTGTCAAGTTCCGCTATCGAACAAGGTACAGGTTTGGGGTTGAATAGTGAGGTAGTGCAGTTAAGGCCATCAACGATTCCAACACCAAATGCATATGAAATCTTGGGTGCGAACAAAATTGAGAGCAGAATTAACGGAAGATACCTTAGGTAAGCCAAGAACATAGGTTTGTATGACTTTCTTAAGCTTTTGGTGATTAGATTTCCATCTTGCAGTTTAGGTGTCTGTTGCATGATCTAGCCCTTGTTATTTATTTTGGTTGCTTAAATTTAAGCGGCAAATAGCCTATAAACTCGGTCCCGTCCTTGGCATGAGCAGTAATGGGGACATGCATTAGGTTGATTGCATCTGGCTGACTTGAGAATAGACTTAGGGATTCAAACAGGTGATGAGAATCGAACTGTAATTTCAGTAGCGATGAGTTTTTGCACTGACTCTTAATGGATACATTATTTTGACTGTATGCGTTAGTGTAATCATTTGATCCATATTCGATAATCTTAATATCACTAGGCGGCAATGAATTGGCTAGCATAATCGTGTTATTCTCATAAGTCCCACTGCATAACCAAACAGTCAACGGATTCTTTCTATTCTGATTTAACTCCCCTTGGTCACCCTTATTAATCCAGGCTAAAAGCTTTTGAGTAGGCATTATCGACGTTAGCAATTTCAGAGAAGCTTGGTTCGTTAAGGTATTTAACGAGTTGCTGGTTGCTGTGGCTTTAAGAGTAACCAGGCCAGGCGAAGTCAAATTTGCTGGTGCAGTATAAACAAACTCGACATCAGCAGAACGATCTGAGTCGAGGCTAATATTGGCGAACGAAACAGGGGTAAATATCCCACCCACATCACTTTCCAATTTCACACTGAATGTATCTAAACCACCAAAGTTTGTTACCCGAACAACAAAATAATTAGGCAAGCCTGAAGAAATTTCAGACATTGAAGGGATGATTCTAACATCCATAGTTTGAGGTGTACTCAGAGGCTTTTTGTCTGGAGAGCTTTCAAAGTTTTCCCCCGATTCATCTACACCAGAAATGCTCATTGAAAAGGGAACCAGAGGAATAACAACATCTGCGAAATAAGTGCCACGCCTAACCCTGTCTTCCGGTAGTGTTATCATGGGTGTCCTGAATAATAAGTCGCCGTTCGCATCGTGAAAAAGCAGAGTTACTTCAGTTGCAGTACCATTTATTAGAATGGCCTTCACGATCGCATTTGAACCTGCAACAGGTTGTCCTTGAATAGGAAATAAACCTTCATGACCCTCACGACCAACCACTTCAACGACGTTTATTTCGTATACTCTCGGGGCGGCGATAGACGTTGAACATAAAGTTATCATCAGAAGAGTTATAAACAGAAATACAGCGTAACGCGCAAACACTCCCGTCATGAATGCCGACGGAGTCGATATAATGTTCATTAGTCTTGCCTCCTAAAAAGTGAACTGTTTAAGTTCCAAGCATAAATCGAAGCTGTCGATTATTTCATCAAACAGATAGGCTTTAACTTAACGATTTCTTAACAGTTTTCACTCAGAAACACCAAAACCCTGGTAAACGGGCACAATAAGAAAACTAGAGGGGGGGCAAGACCGTTGAAAGATAGCCGCCTGTGCGCGATCCTGGTGGGTCAGTTTTCGATCACCGGCAATTTTGCAAACTGCTCAAGTAATCGCCGAAATTCTTGAGTTAAAAGACTCTCGATAACAGAAATATTTGTTTCACCAATAAGCTCAGGTGCAAGCCTTCGTGATAGCCCCAACAATCCATCACGGAATTGACGCCCACGCTCGAAAACAATTTTTTCTACCACTGCCTTTTCTACAAGCGCACCGACAAACCGTTCATGCTCCGCCGCCGCTTGCATGGCGAGTGTTTTTTCTTTCAACGCACGCGCATTTTTGAAAAGCTCATCTGCGTCGTTACCGTCAAGATTAAGTTGTGTGTTGCTTACTTCGTGCAATAACAAGGCCATATCGCTTGAAACCTCAGCGGGTTCGGTTGAATTCGGTTTCATGCCGCTATTGCCGCCAATGCGCCCGGTTTTGGATCGAAACGGGTTAATGTTGGATTTAATCCACGTTTTAGCGACCTCAAGTGAATCATTAGGCATCCCACGCCGCCGGTAGCGGTTCGCCATCTGGTGACTAATGCCAAGCTGCTGTGCAAGTAATTTCATTTCCATATTCACCTCGTGAAACCAAGTTGAAAAGGTACCAGGCTAGAATTTAAGCGGGGTCTTCATTACCCGCATCCAGGAAAACCGTCCAGTACCTTTAGCATAAGAAATACTTATATAGAATAATTTCATAATAAGAAAAGTTATATCTGCCGCCTGGATGCGTCCCACACTTCGATGCAGATTAAATCGTTCACGCCTGGGTTTCTACCGTATTCGCTCAGATACTGCTCTTGCGCCTGCTGCTCGGTTTCGTGCGGTGTGAAATAAAACTCGCATGGTTCCGGTGGCTGAAGCGCTCGATGCAAATCTTCAATACGCTGCAATCGTTTTTTAAGATCGGTTCTCATCCTGCATTGCCTCCTCAATTTTTAATACTCGCGCTTCGATTTCGTCATCGCGGATCGTCGTTGAAATTGCTGTCAAACAATAGATCAGCCTCGCCCCGTCCCGACTATCAAGCCGATTTGCTCGCATGTCCGCATACACCGCCGCCATCTCCAAACGGCAAGCCCTGATCGTCTTCAAACGAGGGGGGGAGGGGGTAACAGGTATTACTATCCCTTCAACGGCTTGCGTGTGATCTGCATTACATCGTTTTCTCATTGGATGCCACTTTTTTCAAAAATCGTTAACATTTGAAATGGATCATATCGATCACGCGGGATCGTCATTTCGCATGTCCCAACATGTCGAATCGCCAGTGCCACAATCACGTTATTTGGATCAGTTTCTGAGTCAGTTAAAAAAGTACGTTGAGCGGCTGGGTTCTCTGCCAGCATCGCCAACACTTTCTGTCGTCGCTTCTCCGTGGCGCATTCATTTGCCAGTCGTAAGAAATACTCCGCAGCTTCCGGGTTGACCCTGCATTTGTTGAAAACAAGGTGATGTTCGGTTGCTGGTTCGCCAATATCAACCAGCCACTTTTTGATCGTTTCGACCTGCCAGTGTGTTAATTTTCCTATCTGGGTATTGCGTTTTTGAGGTGTTACAGGTGTTACGGGTGTTACAGTGTTGTTTAATAATAGTTTTTCTGTAACACCTTGCATTTCTTGAGGTGTTACAGGTGTTACAGAATTGTTTAATAAGTGTTTTTCGGTGGCTTGTGTTTGTTGTGGCGTTACGGGTGTAACACCTTCTTTGTCCTGCTCCTGAATTCGCTTTATGGTGTCCAAGATCGCCATATCATGCCTCCAGTTTCGACGATCTTATGGCGTAATAACGTCCGCTTTCGCCGCCAATACGATGCAGTGTCGCGCTTTTCCCGTCAGATCCCGCCTCATCCATCACACCCGCATTGCGTAGCACCGCCACGGCTGTATTTCTGTCGAATCCTCTCGTTGCTTCTTTGAATGCGTGCGTGTTGAAAAGGTAGATTCTGCCTTCTCCATCAGGTTTCCAATAGCCGGCTCGGTCAATCACTTTCAATCCAGCGTCTTGCACACTACTGAATCGTGAGTCCTTGTGCCTGTCAATGAATGTTTGGATCGCGTCAAGTATCTTCACATCCTCGCCTTGTCCGGTATGTCCACGCGCTGATTTCCAAGCATCAAAGCACACTTTCGCCGCTTCGGTGGCTGTGCCCGCTGTCCACCCGGTGATGCCGTAATCCGTCGCCAATTCGCCAGCTAATGCAATCACTGCAAACCTTGCCGCTGCCCGCGATACTTGACCGCTGCCATCCGTTTTGAATGATTCTTTGATTTGCTGAAAAGCTGGTGATATTTCGGCGGTGTTGTGGGTTAACCTTTCCAGATAAGCCGCGCCAGCGTGCCCGTAATGCTGCAAGGCTGAGCGCCGGATCGTCTCAGAAAATGCCGCCCCATCCGCTGCGCCGTGTAGTTCGTCGAATGCGCCATACGTTCGATTCGCTGGTATGTTAAGTAACCGCATTTCCTGTCCGGCTTGGATACGGAAACCGCCTTCCTGCATCTTAGTTTCTCCGGTCATTTCACCGGTAGAAACCACCATACAACGCCATGTCGCGATTTCACGCGCCGATCCGGTTCTGGCTGCTCTTTGTTTGCCGCGTCCGTTGCCTATCATGTAGACAATCTCGCCAACATCTCGCGGTTCGCATTGGCCGATTTCATCCAACACCAACAAGCTGTCACTAAATAGCTGGCTCACACCTTCAAGGCCGTTTGCGGTAGATTTCCATGATCGGCGATACCCACTGCCGCCCCATACACTACATGCCGCATCTGCCGTTGATGTTTTGCCGGTTGATGATCGGCCGTAATAATGAATGCCGCCGCTTTCAACGCCGCACAATTTCAACAACGCCCCAGCAAATGCCGCCGATACTGCGGTAAGAATTAAAGGATTTCCAACGGCTAACGCTGCCACACCGTCGCGCCATCCTTGCAATGTGCCGCTTCGGTTGTATTCGTTGCTGTGCGCTGATTCAGATTGATAAACAAAATTTGCAGCATTAGCGCCATAAATCGCGTTCGGTAGTGCGAAATTTCCTTCATCGATCCATCCGGCTTGTTTAACGCACGTTATGCGCCTTTCTGGTGGCCGGTCTTGCAAGTATTCGCCAAGTTTAAATCGATTAGCCTGGTCGATCTCGAGTCCCATGCTTAATAGTTCTCCGCGCAGTTCGTCGCCCGATCCTTTTAATAGGTGCATCGGCATTGCCCAAATGCGCCATTTCTCCAGCGTATTCTTAAAGCGAAGCAACCGTCCGAAATTGTTACCGTGAGCGTCACAGGTAACCGCGTCGATGTGAAGCTGTCCGCAAATCCAAGTCCGCGTCAGAATAGGCGCATCTGTGTTTTGCTTGATTCCAAAATACCACACGCCCGGCTTGTACTTGTCGTTGCCGTGATCTATCCACTCATCGATTACACGAAAACAAGGGCGTTTTTTTTCGTCGGGTATCGCGTTTTTTTGCTCCGTTTCAGGATTTGTAACACCCGTAACACCTTCGAAATGGTCAGGTGTTACAGGTGAAGTGTTGTATTCATTGGCTTGTACACCTGTAACACCTGTAACACCGCTTTTTATCAATCCCAGAAAATAATTTTGCACTGCTTCAACTCCGCAATGGATCACCATGTCGTTGAAGTCGGTCGCTTTCTCAGGTCTATCACTAGCAAATGTCGGAATTCCGACAATAGCACAACCTGATGCGGCTGCTTCTTTCGCTTTTGTCAGGCCCGGATTGCCGTCCGTCATGTAATCGTCGTCGGCTGCAATGATAATTTGATGATCGGGGTACTTTTGGCGGATTGCTTGCGCCACGGCCGGCAAATTGCCGCAATTGAAAGCCACAACACAAGCGTGTTCAGTAGCTTCGTGAATGCTGCAACCTGTTGCGAAGCCCTCTACAACGCAGATCACTGAATCTTGATTAATCTCGCCGATAACATGAAACAAACCGGTGCGCCTGCCGCCGGTCAGTCCGCGTTTTTTGTTGCTGCCGTCGCTGCTTACAGTGATTTGCTCAAGGTTCCAGATAGCGCCGTCAGCGTCGATCATGCTCACTAAAAGATCGCCATTTTTCGCAACTCTCGCGTCGTGCGGTTTGATTCGCTTTAACTGAATGTACGGATGCGCTTCTTCCGCCGGTGTTGCTGCCCTCCAAAGTTTTCGCGCATTTGCTGCTGCCGCTTGGTGCTTGATTTGCTCTTCGGCTTCCCGCTCTTGCTGCAATACAGCCATGCGCCGTGAATGCTCGCGCACTTCGTCATCGGTCAGGTCACGTCCAATGTCTGCCCGCCATTTCGAAGTAATGCCAGTCTTCCAGCATCCAAAATAGCCAGCCGCTAGGGGGGGGTCGCCATATAGCTTGTAGTAACCGTTTTTGTCGCTGCGCTTGCCGCTGCTGCTGAATCTGTGCAATTCACCGTCAAATTGAATGTCTGCCGGTGGCTGTAGTCCTGCCGAGAGCATCGCTTCACGCACTTGCTGATGAAGATTTGCGGTAAAATGCGCGTGTGTGTTTTGATAAGCCGTTACCCCTGCCGGGTGCGGCTTTTTTGTTGTCTGTGAGTGCATAGCGCCTCCTATCAAAATCAATCAAAAAAATTAACCGGTGCAAGTAGCAGGCTATTTTTTCGGATCGATTCGATAGGCGGCTGGGTTAGCTAACCAGCGATGCAATTCTTGATTATCAAAGTAGGTACAACGAATGCCAAGGCGTTCTGGTTGTGGTGCCCGTCCTTCTAACGATAACTTTCTATATGTTTCCCTTGAAACAGGAGAGAATTTCTTAAATTGTGACCAACGAGATTTCCCGGTGAGTGGTAAAACGGCGGGTGAAGTTTGTTTGTCTTGTTGCATAAAATGCCCTCACGATCTAATTGATAAAAATCACCAATTTGTGACCGGCATCGCTTCACATCGCTTCGCTGAATCGATTTAATTGCACAATGGGTTCGATGAGCGTATAGTTTTGCTCTACGTTTACACATGTTGGCGATCATTGCCAAAAATTAATGAATAAAACGTAAACGCAAACTACTTAATAAAAAAAGACGCGGATACCGATCACCTCCGGTGCGTCGTTGAGAGTAGGTAGAGGACTAAGCATACATAGCCCGCCGTGGCTCAAATTCGGCACCAACCCGCTACGGATTGCCGTCCTAGCGGGTTTTCTCATTTGGTGAACTGAGGATGCCAGCAGATTACCACAGTTATAGCGATTCTCAGTTAACTTTTCTACGCAAAGGTTACGCTATACCTATCAAAAAAAACACGCTTGCTACTAGATATAGTGTTTTCTAAAGATCAGAAATAAAACAGGATGAAAAATGAAAATCAATTAGCGGTATTTTTCGTCCGCAGTTCATCCAAAAAATCCGCCCATTGCTGCATCATCTTCGCCCGTGGTTCAAGATATAGCGCATGGTTGTACGACGCGCTCACTGCATCGCGTTTGCTGTGCGCAAGCTGCAATTCGATATGGTCGTGACTAAATCCCTTTTCGTGAAGGATCGTTGACGCTATTCCCCGGAATCCGTGGCCTGTCATGCGACTGTGATAACCTAGGCGGTAAAGTGCGAAAAGAATGGTATTGTTGCTCATGCTTTTTCCATCGCGTTTTTCGCTAGGGAATAGCAATACTTCATCGGCTTCCAGGTTCTTGAGTTCTTGTAATAATGCTATGACTTGATCAGATAAAGGAACAATATGCGGGGTTTTCATCTTCATGCGTTCCGCCGTTATGCGCCATTCCTTTTTGTTTAGATCGATTTCTTCCCAACGTGCACCGATTAATTCACTGGTACGGACAAACGTTAAAGCCATAAGCTGCAATGCAAAGCGGGTGAGTGGTTGTCCGTCGTATTCATCGATCTTGCGCAATAATTCAGGTAATTCCTTCTCGCTCAATCGCGCGTAATTGGTTTTCTTTGCGGGTTTCAGTACATCGGAAGGTTTTATGTCTGCCGCCGGATTGCGCTCTGCTAGCCCGTGCGCCACGGCATAGCGCATCACTTGCCCGCACATCGTTAATACTCGCTTGGCTATATCCAAAGCGCCACGGGATTCAACCTTGCGCACCATCGCTATAAACTGCGCCGCTGTGATTTCATTAACCGGCTTTGCACCAATGACCGGAAATATGTCCGCTTCCATGCGCCGAATCGTGTAGCTTGCGTGTCGTTCGTTCTTGTTGTACTTCCAATGATCCCACCATTGACGCGCCACAGTCTCAAAGCTGTTATCTGCTGCAATGGCCGCCTGTAGTTTTTGTTCTTTGCGGTTTTCTGAAGGGTCGATACCTTGCGCCAGTAATTGCTTGAAGCGGGTGTGTTCCAGTCTTGCGGCTGCTAGCGACACAGTGGGATAAAAGCCAAGGGAAAGCATATTTTCCTTACCGTTAAAGTAATAACGCATCCGCCATGCTTTCTGACCGTCTGGCTGTACCCATAATGTCAACCCCTTTCCGTCTGGTAGGTTGTAGCGCTTAACTTTGGGTTTTGCTGCTTTGATGATCGAATCGGTCAGTTTCATGTAGCCCCCTGAATGCCGTTAAACAAAACAAAAAAACGGGTAACAAAAATACGGGTAAATTTTTACTCGCTTTTTTACCCGCTTTTTGAAATGTTACCCGCTTTGCTCAGGATTGCCAATGATTGGCTAAATTATTGTGATATTATTGAACTTGCTTGGTTTTTTTGGTGTTGCTAGGCAACGTTTGGCAGGTAATTGGCGAGAGAGGGATTCATATGATTCTCAGAAACCATTTATAAATGAGCATTATTGTTTTGTGATCTTGAAAGTTACTCACAAAGTTACTCACATTTTGAAAAGTACCCCCCCTTGCTAATTTCGCTCGCGCAAAAAAATAGGCATGGATGCGGTACTGCTGGTCGAAGCTGCAAAGATTCGATGCCCCCAGTGCAAAACTTTTTTGTGGATGTTTATGACACGAAAGGCATAGGTGCGGTACCTCAAAACAATCCGCCAAAGAATGAATCCGCCTATGGCGTGCTAAAGTATTTTTGGTTATGTTTTTGATAAGAAAAGCATAGGTGCGGTACCTCAAAACAATCCGCCAAAGAATGAATCCGCCTATGGCGTGCTAAAGTATTTTTGGTTATATTTTTGATAAGAAAGGCATAGGTGTCAATCAACATTCAAAATTTACCAGGTATCAACATCCAAAAGTTACCAGTTGTAGGTACTATAATTTAGTTGTTGAGCGCGTTATTGCGATGCTTAAATCGATAGGAATCGTTACCGGTTTCAAGGATGTCGCAGTGATGGGTAATGCGATCAAGTAAAGCGGTGGTCATTTTTTCATCGCCAAAAACTTGCACCCATTCTGCAAAATTGAGATTTGTGGTAATAACCAAAGAAGTCTTCTCGTATAACTGACTGATGAGATGGAACAATAATGCGCCACCGGACTCCGGGAATGGCAGATAACCCAGTTCATCAAGAATGACAGCATCGATTTGGATGAGCCGCTTAGCAAGGGAACCGGATTTACCCAACTGTTTTTCTTTCTCCAGCAGATTGACTAGGTCAACGGCATTATAGAACCGCACACGTTTTCCCTGATGGATGGCTGAAACTGCTAAAGCGATGGCCAAATGGGTTTTACCGGTTCCTGTGCCACCGACAAAGATGAGATTGTTTGCCTGTTCCATGAACGCACCACTGGCCAGTTGTTCAAGACGTTCCTTGGTCAACAGGTTTTCTGTCCAGTCGAAATGGATTAGATCGCGATGATGAGGAAACCTGGCGGCATGCAACTGATAGTTTAAACTGCGCGCCTTGCGATCTGTCTGTTCAGCGGCAATCAACCGATCCAGCCATACTTCGGGCATCACCGGCTTCTGGCCTGAATTGGTTTCAGCTTGCCATTCCTGCCAGGCAGCGGCCATNNGGTTCGATATGCAGGTTAGGTACAGATGGCGTGCTTAATCGTTTAGGGCGCACAGTCTCGCTTAAACGGCGCATTTCATTCATGACAACGGCAGCAGCAATAATGCCGGTTTGCAGGGTTAAATCACACGCAACTTCGAGTGTTTCAAGCCCGGTATCGCCCAGCGCTCTGGCCATCAACAGTAATTCGACAAATGCACGGTCGCCTCTATCCTGTTTCAGAATGCGGTCGCGAACCACTCGAATGGATACCGGTAAATCCCACTGTTGGAATGGCACCCCATGACGTAGTGCACCAGGCTTCTTTTCCAGTACCGGTAGATAATGCCA
>DJMI01000012.1 GCA_002435335.1 Nitrosomonas sp. UBA6494 | reverse complement strand
AGCTACATTTTTTCTTTTGCTTAAATTTTTAAGCGACTAGAAAGCAGTAGTAGTTGAGAATGCACACACAGAAATCATTTCGATGCGTTGTTAGGTAAGTAAATTACTAATAATGTCCTTTTAGGATGTTTGGCAGGCAATGCAGTGATAGCGTGCTGCTGGTTCATCTGCTGTTTGTAGCAAACAGTCGGTATTGCAGTATTGCAGTATTGCAGCTTACCGCTTCTTTTTCGTTTATGTTTAAAAAGGAAAAATCATGAATAAATTGACACAAATCATTAAAAATTTCTGGAATGATGAATCTGGTGCGACCGCTGTTGAATACGGATTAATGGTTGCATTGATTGCTGTTGTTATTATAGGTTCAGTTCAATTAGTAGGTACTAACTTAGATACTGTTTTCGGTGCAATAGCAACCGCGTTACAGGGTGTTTAATAATTGCTGTTTAATAAATGATAAGCAAGTCCTCTCCAGTTTTCTGGAGGGGATTTCTAGAGGTTTTTATCGTTATGCAGATTTCCATTGTGTTCGTTGCAATTGAGGGACGAGGAAATGGTTAGCTTTTGTCCTAAAAGAGGATAAGCGTTGTGATCGTTAAAACTTGCGATAAAAATCGCTGATCGTGACCTGTAAATCAATCGTTTCTTTGAGGGATCCAGCATGGGATCTTGGTATAATAAAAATTGATCAATTTTGATATTTTATTAGTATATGATTTCGAATCAAAAGTGTTCGATTAAATTCAAATTTTTGAATAAATTAAAGATTTATATATAGATGGCATACGGTTTGTTGCATTATCTGTTTAATATTATAAAAAAACGAGAACGATAAATCTGTGGCAAAGTAAAGAAATTGCATCAATTTATAGTTTCTATTTGCGATAATAAAACGCTTGGATATGGATGCTGCTTTGTCCTACAGACTATTGCAGCTTGAGCATTAGAGAAGCGACTTCAAATTGCCCTCAAAATATTCATTTGTTACCCACTTAACATCTGATTTCATAATTTAACTAACTCATTTATAAAATTTCCTGTTTTAAAAACTCGCTTCTTGGATGTGTCGCAGAATCTCCAGAAATGAGGTGAAAATAAAAAAATTGACGAAACATATTTTTTTATGTAAGGATTTTTTATTATAAACAATGTGTATTGGAACAAAGATATGAATTTTAAACATACCCATAGCATACTAATTAACCGTTTGTTAATCGCTGAATTTGTGTTTCTTTGCGATTAGAGTTGCGAGAAATGAAAAGAAAAGATAGTTATTGGGATGGAGAATTGACCTTAGGGTAAATCAAGTGAACGTTGGGAGAATTGCATTTGATTTTATTCACATTATTTTTTCTTTTATTGGTGGCAGCTTGGCAGGATTGTCGCACTTATCGTATACCGAATTTGCTAATTTTGTTGGGCGTGATACTCGGTGTTGTTTTTAATACTGTACCCTCTGCTGGGATCGGTATACTTGATTCTGTTATGGGATGTGTCACAGGGTTGCTAGTTTCGCTTCCATTATATATGACACGATCGGTGGGAGCAGGTGATGTCAAACTAGTGGCGATGGTAGGTACATTTGTTGGCCCGTTTGATATTCTAAGTATTTTTCTGTTGTCTATGTTATGGGGTGGGGGTATGGCGATAATGGTGGCTTTGCATAAAGGTATGCTTCGTCAGTTATTTGTTAATATCGTAAACGCCGGATTATTGATGTTTTCGAAAACTCGTTATTTGAATTCGGATGAGGTTCGTAAAAGTATGTCAAAGCGATCTGTTGGTAAATTGCCTTACTCAATTGCGATTCTTGGTGGAGCCATTACTTTTTTTGCTATATTCAAAAATTTAACCTTAATTTATTGAGTGTTGCACGACTGAAACATCAAAAAATGGTTATGGATGTATTGTTAAAAATTTCTCAATCCAAAAGATTTAATCGGGCCTGTGGGATTGTTCTAGCGACAATCTTTGCTCTGTTTGTTTACATTCACGTAGAAAGATTCATAGAGACTGGCAAATTATCGCTGATATTGGTTGTTATTTCCGAAAGCCTGATTATTGCCTTTTTAATTATACGGCGTGATCCGGTAACTGTGTCCACGGATCCCTATGATTGGCTAGTGGCAATATTGGGAACATTTTTACCTCTTTTTTTTCGTCCAGCTTCCGATGGTCTTCTGCCGCAAGCTGAAATTGTAATGGCTATTGGTATCGCGATACAGATAGCTGGTGTGCTGTCTTTGAACCGCAGTCTTGCTCTTGTGGCCGCAAAGCGTGAAATCAAAACTAAATGGATGTATCGTTTGGTTCGTCACCCACTTTATGCCAGCTATTTCATGATTTATTGTTGTTATGTTTTAGTTCATACCACCTTGTTCAATATAATAATTTGTGTTGCTGCGATATATTTTCTAAGTGCGCGTATGTTTAAAGAGGAAAAGCATTTGTCGCTTGATCCCACATATTGTGATTATATGAAGCAAGTACGCTTTCGAATCATTCCTTACATATTCTGATTGATTTCCATTTTTTTAATGAAGTCGAAGGAAATGAATAAGTAAGATGTAAGAATTTCTAGCATTGTTTACAGTATTTGCGAGAATGCTGTAGATGAGAATACATAGTCGATCCTGAAAAATACCGTCAATATTTATTATCTTTTATCGTTAATAATATTTTCATTTTTTTTGTAGGCATGAATTTCATAGATTGAGATTTTCATCATCAAATTGGAGTAATTTGCATATTTCTTACACGGAAAAACAGCAAAAAAATGGCCAGGAGCAATTGTTTCAGATTCCAGGCGCAAGCAGCCATTAATAGGTTGATGCGATCACCGATTGCGCCCTTTAGATAATTTCTCGCCATTCGATAATCCGATTTCAAATGTCCGATGATGGGTTCGATTGCTGCCCGTCTTTTGCACTGTTTTCGTTTTTTGTCTTTTTGATAGCGACTATCCTGTTTGAGCGCTTTCCCGGGTAAAACAATATTCGTGCCGTTGACTTCCCGTTTGCCGCGATAGCCACGATCGCATACTGCTTGCTTGACGGCTTTGCCACGCGATGCTTCAACATGATGCAGTATTTCCGGTAGTGTATGGCTGTCATGCATGTTCTGATCATGATTGACCACGCCAACGATTAGATTGCCTTTCGCGGTACTAGCAATCGATGCTTTGCTACCGTATTCGTACTGTTTGTGATCTTTCCCTTTGGCGACACAGTACACTTGCGGTTCATGCAATGAATAGATCTTGTTGGCATCTTTGGGTTGTTGCTTTAACACGCGCTCATACAGCAGGAAATCTTGCTGGTAGCGTTCGAACAAGCAGTGCTGCGGCAATTGTCGGCGCAATTCCCGTATCAAGATTCCTGCAATGGTTCTCAGCCGTTTGAGTGCTCGTTTAGCCTTGGCTCTTTTAGCGGCATGACGGAAATGCCGGATGGCTAGACGCAACGATTTGACTTCTTTGATGAACGTGCGCCGCTGTTGAATGTCATGCACTTTCGCTAACTTGTTTAGCCGATTGATGATTTTGATCGCCAGCTTGCTATCGGTTGGGTAGGTGATGTTCTTTTCGTGCACCGTCGTATCGATATGTACCGCATCTTCCAGCGCCGCTTCCCCATGCAAATCAACACTCATCCGGAAAATCCGATCAAAGCCTTCAGCACCAATGCGACCACGAAAATGTACCAATTCCGTGCTATGGCATGGCAGTGTACGTTGAAACTCTTTCATGCCGCAAAAAGCCTGATAGTAAGGATTGCGCTTCCACTGCAAAACAACCGCTTCATCGCTCAGATTCTCCAATTGCTTGAGAATTAACAATCCAACCATCAACCGGATCGGTTTGCTGGGAGCGCCAATCCCCTTCGCATAATGAACCGAAAATGCGTCGTCGAACTCATCCCATGGTATTTCCGCCGCAAGCAGTAACAATGGATCAGCAGCATCGAGTTGCAACAAAAGATCTGTTTCGAACAAACTCAGTTGATGGAAAGTTTGGCTGGGTGTAAGCATCTGTATTCACCATTTCGACCAGGAAATTAACTGCAATTTTATCATTTCTGGTCGATTAGATCAGCTTAAATGACAATATACCTATTAAGTATCAATTGGTTGTGTTATTTTTCAGGGGCGACTAATTACGTTTCAATGAACAATGCCGTGCACGAGAATCACAATTGCGATTGCAGATAATTTTGCAATCCTATCTTGTCTATCAATCCCAATTGTATTTCCAGCCAATGAGCGTGATCTTCTTCTGTTTCCGCCAGCATGGCTTCGAGAATTTCTCGTGTTTGAAAATCGCGTTCTTGCTCGCAAATCACAATGGCATCGCGCAACGCGGTGATTACGGAATTTTCAAGCGCCAGATCGTTTTGCAGCATTTCGGGAACCGTGCTGCCTATTTTAAGCGGGCTTCGATTACCAATTACGGGGGTACCTTCCAACAGCAATATACGTTTTATTAAATGGTCGGCGTGCTGCTTTTCATCATTCATTTCATGATCGATTCTTTCGTACAGCTTAGTAAATCCCCAATCTTCGTACAATCGAGAATGTGCAAAATATTGATCCATAGCTGTCAATTCTTCAGCTAGCAGCTTGTTCAACAGTGCGATAATTTTTGGATTGCCTTTCATGATTTTGCTCCTTTGATTTTATATTGGATTGTGAAAAGCTCTCAATTTTGAGCCAGAAAAACACTGATCGCTTTTACAATCACTCGAGCATTATATGAATCATGAAGTGTAATTACAATACTATATTATTGATTATAAACGATAATGGTTCTTGATACCGTTTTCATTCTGATTGAGTGACTTATTGATAACGAAAGTCAGCTAACACATTCAAGATATAGTCGATATCCATCTCGGTATGTTCAGCAGAAACCTGCAAGCGGATTTCCTGGTCGCCTTGCGGCACCACAGGATAATTCAGGCCAGTGGCGAGAATATTACGATTAAATAAATGGGACACCAGTGCGGTGGTTTTGGCTGTGTCGCGGATGAATACCGGCACGATCGGATGTTCGCCGGGCAATGTTTCTAACCCAAATTGTTGTAACCCAGATCGCAGCTTGAGACTGAAATGGCGTAACCGTTCAAGCAAAATTGTACCTTCTATACTTTCCAGCACATTCAGTGCTGCTAATGCGGCTGAGGCTTCGGCGGGGGTGATTGGATTGGAATAGATATACAGTGGCGCGGTTTCGCGCAAATACGCAATTGTGGTCGCATTGGCAACGACATAACCGCCGTTGACGCCGAATGCCTTGCCAAGTGTGGCAATCAATACATCCGCCCTCGAAGCGGTAACTTCTTCGGTACCGCGTCCAGTGTTGCCGAAAGCGCCGACACCGTGCGAATCGTCCACCACAGTGATCACTCCTTCCGGATAATCGTTTTCATATCGCGTGCAGCAGGCGGTGAGCTCGTCGAGCGGCGCGTGATCGCCGCGCATGCTGAAAATTCCATCGCTGACGACGCAAACACGTCGGTAGCGGCCACGGTTCTCATTCAAAACAGTGTCCAAATCACGCATATTGCAGTGTGCATAAATAGCTTTCGCAGCAGGGTGTGCCAAGCGGATCGCGTTAATGATGCAATTGTGATTCAGCGCATCGCTGATTACCAGTGTTTGCTCGGAAATCAATTGCGGCAAAACGCCGACCATCGTGGCGTACGCGGCGCTAAACAACATTGCTGCTTCGCGACCGTGGAACGCCGCTAAGCGTAGTTCCAGTTCGACATGCGGTGCGTAGGTGCCGCTGATAAAGCGTACTGCACCGGGGCCAACGCCGTATTGCTCGGCGGCGTGCATTTCCGCGGTGATCACGGTGGGGTGCCGCGTCAGGCCAAGGTAGGAATTCGAATTCATGCGCAAGAAAGCACGCTCACCGTAGCCTTGCAATTGGTAACGAGGACCGTAGCCATTGCCTGGCGGCAGGATGCCGGTAATGGCTTTTTCATCGCGCTTTCGGATGCCTTGTTGCTGCAGTTGGTTGAGTTTTTCCAGTAACAGCGGTTCTATTTTTGACAGTGTCATAGCAGGTTCCGATCTATGCGTTGTGCAGTTTTGCCGTGATCTGCGCGAGCATATCGGCAACCATCGCAGGCAAATCGAATTGCGGTTGCCAATCCCATTCAGCGCGTGCGGCACTGTCGTTCATGTGCCGTGGCCAGGAATCCGCGATCCCCTGGCGTAGTGGATCCACTTTGTAGTTGATGGTGAAATCGGGTAAATGTTGCTGGATCGCTGCCGCCAATTGCGCTGGTGTGAAACTCATCGCAGTGACATTGAAGCCGTTGCGGTGCGCCAACCTTCTTGCGTCGGTTTCCATCAGTTGTATCGCAGCGGTGATAGCGTCGGGCATATACATCATGTCAAGCTGCGTATCGGCACGCAAAAAACACTCGTAATGCTTTTGCCGCACTGCCGCATAAAATATGTCAACAGCATAATCGGTAGTACCGCCGCCAGGCATGGCTTGATTGGAAATCAGGCCCGGATAGCGCACACCACGTGCATCCACGCCGTAACGGCGATGGTAATAATCGCACAACAATTCACCGCTGACTTTGGTGATGCCGTAAATCGTGGAAGGATGCTGCACCGTGTCTTGTGGTGTATCGAATGCCGGTGTATCTGGGCCGAATGCCGCGATGGAGCTGGGGAAAAATACTTGGCAATTGTGTTTGCGTGCACACTCCAGCACGTTCAGTAAGCCGTTCATATTGATGTCCCAAGCTTGCAGCGGTTGCGATTCAGCTACGGCAGAAAGTAATGCGGCGAGATGATAAATCACGGTAATCTTTTGCTGTGATACCACCGCATCAAGCGCTGCCGCGTCACGCACGTCGAGGCTGAAATAAGGACCGCCGGTTGCCAAATTATTGGGTGGCTCGCGGCGATGCCCAGCGGCAGTCACAGTGTCGTCGCCATAGCGCTCGCGCAATGCCAGCGTTAATTCCGTGCCAATTTGACCGGTGGCGCCGGTTACGAGAATGCTAGGCATTTTCATTGATCCCGCAGATGCCCTAGTCATTACGAACGCTAATTCGAATCAACCAATACGACGTGTTTTAATATCGGCGAGCAATTCTTGAGCGGCTGCTACACCGGATAATGCCGCACCTTCCATAAAACCTTGCCATTCATAAAATGAATTGGTGTGCTCACCGGCAAACTTGAGTGCGCCGACGGATTGCGCTTCCAGACCCGCAATGGTCGTGAAATAACCCGGGCGGTTACCGGAATAGGATCCCAATGAATATGATTGCTGCCCCCAGTGGGCGCGCTCAGCTAAATATTCGTTGCCGATTCTAGTAGCGCTTTGTTTGACTCCGGGGATGATTTTATCCAGATCATCGAGGAATGCATCGGTTTGCGCCTGAATGCTACTATCATCGATATTCATGAAATTTCCGCTGGTCGGATTGTTGCCGCTGTGGCAGAGACTGCAATTACCTAATCCTTTCTGTGGCATGAATTGTAAATCACGTGCACGATTCCCACCTGCGTAATCGGTTAAAACAGCAACGGCTGCAGCATTGCTGTAATTGGTTTCCCAAGTATTTTGTAGATTGGAAAGATCGCTGTAAATATCGCCATTGCAACCGGCATCTCGCCACGGTTTGCCGTTAAAGCCAAGCATGGTCTTGGCGTTCTGACCATAGCCGAACTCATTGATGGCGCGTTTTTTGTCTTCCGATAAGCCCAGCGATTTGTCGAGTTCTACGGTGCGTAACACGGAAAAAGGAATCGCCAATACCACCGCATCCGCATATTCAGGTGTCAGGGTATTATTGAAGAATAATTCAAACTGGCCAAGTCCATTACGGCGTAAGCGCGTCAAATACATCCCTGTCTGAATCGTACCGGGCAATTGCTGTGCCAGTCGTAGCGGTACTTGATCGGAGCCTTCGACTATGTGATAACGTTCATCGCTGAAAATGCCAAAGGGATCAAAATGGCTGCGCCGGTCAAGATGGATGAATAGTAGGAAATTCAAACAACTTTGTTGGTGCGTTTCAAGACCGTACTCGATAGTGTAAGCAACATCGAGTACGCCGCGTATCAATGGAAAATCTGAAGCATAACGATCGAGATAAGTAGCGAGATCGGTAAAATCCAGTTTTTTTTCTGCTTCGGTGTGATTGAAGAAAGTTGGTTGTCCTAGCGACCTTAGATCTGGTTGCATGCGCTTAGAAACTTCGCGAAATTCATCGACCACTTGCACTTCGCTATGACGTCTACCTTGAAAAAAATAAAAAGTTTCACCTGGATTTTTATTAACATCTTCCAATGTTAAGCCAAGCGCATTGACGTACCCCAGTAAAGTTTTATGAGTGGTATCGATCAATTCTCCACCGCGTTCAACCACCCGGCCCGGAAAGCGATGACTGGACCACATACGTCCACCCAATCGATTCGGATTGGCTTCAAAGATCGTGGCACTTATCCCTTTTGCTGCCAATTGTTCAGCACAAACAATACCGGCTGTGCCGCCGCCGACAATGGCAATTCGCGGTCCTGAAGATAATCCGGCGAATGCTCGCATCGGTTGTGCCAGCAGCGAAGCGCCAATCGCCGCGCCACTGCCTGCGACTAATGCGAGAAAGTCCCGGCGATTGCGCTTGATCTGTTGTTGCCGGTATTCCAGTTCATGAACTTGCTCTAAAGCATGATGCGTTGGGATACGGCGTTTTTCCGCAAACCGTGCAATGCGCATGGAACGGGCTAATTGATTTAATAATGCGCTTTTAAACATGGCATTTACCTCACATGACTAAATATCCGGTTCAATGTACTGAAAGCGCATTGGGCTGTCAAATAGATGCATTCTAAATCGAATTCATCTGATACTTTTTTACAGGGCTGAAAAAAAATATAAAAAAGTGTATTCTGAATCGGTCTTTAAGCTGTATAGGGATATGAAAATGAACATACTGATTACTGGCGCAACGGGATTTATCGGTAGGCAGCTGGTGCGGCGTTTGCAGCAGGATCATCATAATATCCGGGTATTGAGTCGTAACGGCATGCGAGCAAGTGAGGCTATGGGTTTAACGGCATACGAATGGGATTATGCGACACAAGATGTACCTGAAGAAGCAGTGCGTGATTGTCAGATCATTATTAATCTGATGGGGGAAAATTTGGGTGCAGGCCGATGGACTAATGCCCGCAAGCACGAAATCTATGCTTCGCGCATTCTCAGCACGCGCAAGTTGGTTGCCGCAGCCCCGGATAGCTTGCAAGCTTTTGTATGCGGCTCCGCTATCGGCATTTATCCAGGGAAAAACGATGATTGGTATGATGAGTCTTATTCTGTCCCCGGTCAGCTAGGTTTTATGCAGACCATTTGTCATGATTGGGAAACGGAAGCGGCAAGCATTGAAAATAGGGGAGTGCGCCGTGTCAGCATACGTACCGGTGTAGTACTCGGGCATGGCGGTATGCTGCAAAAACTGCTGCCGCTATTCAAAATTGGATTGGGAGGGCCGATCGGTAATGGTCGTCAATGGTTACCGTGGATACATATAGACGATATAGTTTCAGTGTATATTGAAGCTGCACTCAATGCGGGTTATCGAGGAGCTATCAATGCGGTGTCACCCAATCCAGTACGTTATCGCGAATTTGCTACTGCACTGGGAAAAGTGTTACATCGACCCACATTCTTTCCGACCCCGGCTATTATTCTCAAATTGGTTCTGGGAGAAGCCGCCGCCTTGGCGCTGAACAGCTATCGCATTGCACCATCGCGATTGCTGGAAGAATATCATTACAAATTTAAATTTGACGATTTAACAGCGGCTTTAACGGATTTGCTCGATAAAGACGATTAGAGATCTTTGCACGGTTACTACGCGGCACNNTCATGACACCGTGCAAAGGTCTCGATTAGTTTATATGTTGGCAGCCAATAGCGGAGTGATCGCTATCCTATAGAAACGTTTTTCGGATTGCTATTTTTTAAAGCGATATTCTGCCGATTTCGCATGTGCTGGCAATCCTTCGCCATAAGCCAATATCGATGCGATTTTTCCTAGCTTCGCAGCACCTTGTGCTGAAACTTGTATTAGGCTGCTGCGCTTCTGAAAATCATACACACCCAGCGGGGAGGAAAAGCGCGCGGTGCGCGAAGTCGGTAACACATGATTCGGTCCGGCGCAGTAATCGCCTAATGCCTCGCAGGCGTGACGACCCAGGAAGATGGCGCCGGCGTGGCGGATTTTTTCCACCCATTTTTCCGGTTGTTCAACTGATAATTCCAGATGCTCAGGTGCAATTTTGTTAGCGATGGCACAAGCTTCCTCCAAATCTCGGACTTGGATTAATGCGCCGCGATTTTCCAGCGAAGCGCGAATTACCTCTTTGCGCGGCATTTCGGGCAATAAGCGTTCAATGCTCTGTAATACGCGATCCAGAAATTGCCCATCAGGCGATAGCAAAATCGATTGCGCCAATTCGTCATGTTCAGCTTGAGAAAACAAATCCATCGCGATCCAATCGGGATCGGTGCCGCCATCGCAAATCACCAGAATTTCGGAAGGCCCAGCCACCATGTCGATACCAACAATACCGAACACGCGGCGTTTGGCCGCTGCCACATAAGCATTGCCGGGGCCGACGATTTTATCCACAGGGGGTACGGTTTCAGTGCCGTATGCCAGCGCGCCGACAGCCTGTGCGCCACCGATGGTGAATACCCGGTCAACGTGACTGATCGCAGCCGCAGCCAGTACCATATCGTTGCGCTCTCCGTTCGGTGTGGGCACTACCATGATCAATTCCGGCACACCGGCAACTTTGGCCGGAATAGCGTTCATCAGCACCGACGAAGGATAGGATGCTTTTCCACCCGGCACATAGAGGCCGACTCGATCAAGCGAGGTTACTTTTTGTCCCAGCAGCGTGCCATCGGCTTCAGTATATTGCCACGATTGCAACGGCTGTTTTTCGTGATAGCTACGTACCCGATCTGCTGCTTGTTCCAGCGCAGCACGTTCAGCAGACGGTAACGCATTCAGTGAATGTTGCAATTGCGATTGCGTGAGCTCCAGTTCTTTGGCCGATTGCAAAGAAAGGCGATCAAAGCGGTTGGTATAATCGAGCAAGGCCGCATCCTTGCGGTTGCGAATATCGTTAAGAATATTGGCAACAGTCGCATCGACAGTTTCGTCTTGCGCGCTTTCAAAAGCGAGCAATGCTTCCAGTTGTGAAGCAAAAGCCGCAGCAGTGGAATCAAATCGTTTAATGTGAATCATGGTTCATGGTGAAAGAGTAAAGAGCTGTGCCTATTTAACCGCAGCGGAAAAAGCATCCAGAATCGGTTGAATGGTATCGCGCTTCAATTTCAGCGCTGCCTGATTAATGATCAAACGAGACGAGATTTGCCTGATTTCTTCAACTGCCTTGAGATTGTTTGCTTTCAACGTGTTGCCGCTGGATACTAAATCCACAATGGCGTCAGCCAGACCCACTAGCGGCGCCAGTTCCATCGATCCGTACAATTTGATCAGATCGACGTGCACTCCTTTATCAGCAAAATGCTCGCGTGCGGTTTGTACGTATTTGGTGGCGATGCGCAATCTTGCGCCTTGGCGTACTGCGGACTCGTAATCGAATCCTTCCGGCGCGGCGACCATCATGCGGCAACGTGCAATATTCAAATCCAATGGCTGATACAAGCCTGCGCCGCCATGCTCTAATAGTACGTCTTTACCTGCAATTCCCATGTCAGCGGCACCGTACTGTACATAAGTCGGTACGTCAGATGCGCGCACGATAATCAAACGTACATTGCCGCGATTAGTGGAGATGATGAGCTTGCGGGAAGATTCCGGATCGTCTTGTGCTTCGATACCGGCCGCTTTCAACAGCGGCGCAGTATCTTCAAAAATTCGCCCTTTGGATAGGGCGATGGTGATTTCAGTCATAAAATGCTGGAATTATCCAAGATTCGCTGCGGCAAAATCCCAGTTGATCAATTTGTCCAAAATCGCGTTGGCATAATCCGCGCGGCGATTTTGAAAATCCAAATAGTAGGCGTGCTCCCATACATCGATGGTCAATAATGGNNCCAAAAGCTTGCTCGATTTTTTGTTTCAATGTTGCGGATGGTTCGCCACCACCGTTGGGTTTTAGACTGTGCCAATAGAACATGTGGTTCCATACTTGCGCGGCATTGTTGAAGATAGCCGCTTTGTCGGCTTGCCCAGCGGATGCGCGAATGATGTCTTCCAGAGATTTTCCTGCCAAATCGGTATTGGCAACCAGATTGTTCAAGTTATCGACATAGGTTTTGTGGTGCTTGCCGTAGTGAAAACTGAGCGTATTGGCGGAAATGATCGGCTGCAATGCGGTATCCGCGTACGGCAGGGGCGCCAGAACATACTGCGTACCGGATTGTGCAGCTTGAGAAAAGTTATCGACATTGACATTAGACATAACAGTCTCCTTAGTAAATTTATTGTAATATTTTTTAAGTAAATCAAACATAAAAGAATATCCTTAGTGCTTGGGGTTATCCGTTTCCGTAGCAAACGTGATTTTATTGTACCCTGCCAAGCGCGCCGCTTCCATGATGGTAATGACCGATTGGTGCGTGGCTTTGGCATCCGCATTGATGACAACAAACGGGTCTTCACGGTTATTGGCAGCAGACCATAAAGCATCGCGCAAGCTTTCAATGCTGGCACCCGACTTGATCGGCGACATGTTGATGGTATATTCCCCCAATGCATTGACGGTAATGTCGATGCGATTAGGCTTTTCAACGTTTTGATCGACCTGCTCGGCGCTGGTTTGCGGCAACGTGATTTCAAGCTCGGTAAATTTTGAATAAGTCGTAGTGACTACCAGAAAAATCAGAATGACCAACAATACGTCAATCATCGGCACCAGATTGATTTCCGGTTCGTCGTTTTGTTTTCCGCGTTGAAAGTTCATCAGATGCAAGTCAGGTGAAGTACATAAACAAACTGTGCTTTTATGCTTTTGCTTGTTTTCTTGGTCTCGAAAATATCTTCCAAAGGCACATTGCTTAAATAGAGTCCGTATAATACCAGTTCTCAATTGAAATAAACGGGACAATTATTACACAGACGAATAAAATAGCCATCCGTTTTTGTGACAACTTCGATTGATTTATTCTGCAGTTAACTCGAAAAATCCAATGACTAAACCTCTTATCAGCGTGGTAATGGGCAGCAGCAGTGATTGGGACGTGATGCAACACGCGGTTGCGGTGCTTAAGGAATTCAATGTGCCGCATGAAGCCAACGTGGTATCCGCACACCGTACACCCGATTTGCTGTTTCAATTTGCCGAGCAAGCGCAATCGCGCGGCATTCGCTGCATTATTGCCGGAGCCGGCGGCGCGGCACATTTGCCGGGCATGATCGCCGCTAAAACCACCGTGCCGGTGCTGGGTGTGCCGGTGAATTCCAAATATCTGAAAGGATTGGATTCGATGCTGTCGATCGTGCAAATGCCGAAAGGCATACCGGTTGCGACGTTTGCCATCGGCGAAGCCGGTGCGGCGAATGCCGGTTTGTTCGCGGTGGCCATGCTGGCTGTTACCGACAGTGAATTGAACGTGCGGCTGCAAGCGTTCCGCCAGCGACAAACCGATGCAGTATTAAACACTACATTGCCGACATAATGATGATCAAGCCCGGAGCCATGCTTGGCGTTCTCGGCGGCGGACAACTCGGACGCATGTTTGTGCAAGCCGCGCAGCAAATGGGCTATGCCGTCACCGTATTGGATCCCGATCGCGACAGCCCGGCCGGACGAGTTGCCGATGCATTTATTTGCGCCGCTTATGACGATCCATTCGCACTGCAAAAACTGGGTGAACACTGCGAAGCCATCACCACTGAATTTGAGAATATTCCAGCCGGATCGCTACTCAAACTTACCGAATTTTGTATCGTCAGTCCCGATGCTAACAGCGTGTCGATTGCGCAAAACCGCGTAAGAGAGAAACAGTTTCTCGTCGATAGCGGTTTTTCCGTGGCGTCATTTGCGGTGATCACGCAAGCGGAAGATATAGCCACGCAAGATGTAGCGCAGTTTTTACCTGGAATTTTGAAAGTCAGCCAATTCGGCTATGACGGCAAAGGCCAAATCATTGTAAACAATGTTGCTCAATTGCATGCAGCGTATGTGCAATTGAACCACGCAATATGTGTGCTGGAAAAATTCATGCCACTGAAAAGCGAAATCTCGGTGGTGGTTGCGCGTGGCGGCGACGGTGAAGTGGCGACATTCCCGGTATCCGAAAACCAGCATGTCAACGGCATCCTCGATGTCAGCATCGTGCCGGCTCGAATTTCACCGCTGTTAGCCGAGCGTGCGCAAAACATCGCTTGCCAAGTCGCCGAGAAACTGAATTATCAAGGCGTTCTGTGCGTGGAGTTTTTCGTGTTGCACGACGATGCATTATTGATCAACGAAATCGCGCCGCGTCCGCACAACAGCGGACATTATTCGATCGATGCGTGTATCACCTCGCAATTCGAACAACAAGTGCGCACGCTGTGCGGTTTACCGCTCGGTGCCACCACGCAGCTCAGTTCCTCGGTGATGGTCAATTTGCTCGGCGATATCTGGTGCAACGGCGATCCCGACTGGAATATCGTATTGCGACACCCATCGACCAAATTGCATCTATACGGTAAAACCGAAGCAAGACCAGGGCGCAAGATGGGGCATTTCACCGTG
>DJMI01000048.1 GCA_002435335.1 Nitrosomonas sp. UBA6494 | reverse complement strand
TAATGCCATTCGGGAACAGAAAAAATCGAAGAACTTCAATGAGCAACAATGGGAAGCATGTCATAATCTTGCTTCCCAAATTGGAGGTTGGTTACTGATTAATAGTATAGATCCATTCTGGTGGTTCAATCATCAATTGAAAATGCAACAGCTTGCTACTAAAAGCGTAAGTCGTACCTATGCATTAATCCATCAACCTTATGTGGAAGTTATCGTGTCTCGTACCGTATTGCGAGATGCCCGGTTCCAATTGGATAAAGAAGGAAAAGCCCAACCGGCAAATAATGGTTATGAAATTCCATTCTTTGATGGTGTTTCTGAAGACGCAATTGCCACCCAGCTTCTGTACCCTATTTATCAAGATCTACATCAATCGCCAAATGAATCTTCGATTCGCCTTGCCGCTAGCCTAACCAAAATTGAACCGCCATCGGAATTGAATAGGTTATTAAACGGTATTAAGAATCGTGCAATTGTTCGTTTTGATTCATTTAAGAAGCCAATTTATTATTTAATGTCAAAAGAGACACTCCAGCTTATCGAGAAACAGGATTGGTATCCTGTACTGTTAAAGGATGATCTCCCAAAATATCTGCAGTTTGTTAGCTTTGAGAAAAACTCTGTGCAAAATATCGATCAGCCACACAATAATCAGGAATTGTTAATAGAACAATATGCGCTGCTTCTATCAATGAAATAATAGAATGATTTAACTATGTTCAAACCACCGCAACTGCAGCAATTCATCCCGCCAGGTTTGCAAGTCTCGAAGCCTGAACAGAATTTGCACCATATTTTCGAAGAAGCCGATTGCTATGCCCTCTGGGCAGCCTATGCCGCCGGTCGTCCGTTACTGGTGCGCGGCAAGCCGGGCACCGGCAAGAGTCAACTCGCCAAAGCGATTGCTGCTCAGCTTGGTTGGGCTTTTGTCAGTGAGGTGATTCGTGGCAATACCGAATTAAGCGATTTGCATTGGCATTTCGATGCCATCGGCAGGCTGGGTGAAGCGCAAGCGATGAGTCATAAACCGGAAATTTCCGAAGCTGATTGGGAAAAGCGCATGAATCCCCGGCATTTTTTATCGCCGGGGCCGTTTTGGTGGGCCTACGATTGGAAATCCGCCGATTTGCAATATCGTGCTTGCTTCAATAAATTGCATCCTAAACCGACTTTAGCCGACAATTCGAACGAAGAACCAAATGGCGTGGTGTTGCTGCTGGATGAAATGGACAAGGCGGAACCCGATTTGCCCAACGGTTTGCTCGAAACACTCGGCAACTATCAATTTACGGTACCTTATATTCACCCGGAAGACAGCAGTGAATCGATTAAAAATCCAATCACGGCCGATCCGTCACGTTTACTGGTGATCATCACCACTAACGAAGAGCGCGAGCTTCCCACTGCATTCGTGCGCCGTTGCTTGGTCCACACCCTGAAAATGGAAGAATCGACCGACCCGATCGGTGATGCCGAAAAGCGTTATCAGTGGCTGATCGAGCGCGGTCAATTGCATTTCGGTAACCGTATTCATAAAGCAGTTTATCAGCGTGCCGCCGAATTGCTATGGCAGGATCGCTCTGCCGGTACTTTTTCCCGTTATCCACCCGGATTGGCGGAATACATCGATTTACTCAAAGCCTTGCTCAATGTTGTCGACCACGCCGAGCAACAACAACGCTTGGATAAAATTGCCCGTTACGCATTGAAAAAAGAACTGGAAGATTGATCATGACCTGGGGGCGCTTGGCATTGATTCATGCAGCCGGGGAAAGCGATGATGCTTTAAAAGCGATCGCACATTTGCTCGGGTATGAAGCTGAAACTGAAGCGGAAGTTATCCCAGAACAAGATTTTCCACCGAGGCCATCAGCGGGGGATTTCGATAGATCGGATACGACGGAACCAGTAGTTCCAGTGGACTATGACTCGTTCAAACCAGCACCACAACCATCGGCCCGTTTTCTGTGCGTCAACAAACTGATACAGCATGTCGATCCCAATGAAACTGAGTCCCATCCGCACGATTACCTGTACGATCCTGACATGCGCCTGACTGCGGATTCGGCGCCGAAAAGAAGCTATACGTTCGCTGCGCCTGCATCCCTATTCTCGATGCCGCGCTTGTTACCGCTGTTGCATAATGCCTTGGGGCAACCGCGGCAAGGCTGCCGCATCGATTATTCACGACTGACGCGGTTGTTGGCAAATGGTCGGCCGATACGGCGCTTACCGCAATTAACCCGGTTGCGTTGGCCGCAACGGTTGCAAATCATCGTCGATACCCGTACCGCTTTAGAGCCTTATTGGTCGGATTTTGCCGAAATCGTTGCGCAACTTAAGCGATTAATGGGAACCGAAGCGGTTACGGCGCTGCGTTTTGCCGAAGAAACGTTCGGCAAATTACCGGCGCATGCCATCGCCTGGCCGACGCAACCCAACGATGAGTGGGTTTCCTGGCGCACGCCGGCCAGCGATGAAGCGATCCTGATTCTAAGCGATTTGGCCAGTAACGATAGCAATGCCGATGCGCGGTTGCGCTGGCAGCAATGGCTACGGCGACTACAATTTCACCCGGCGCCGATTTTGACGCTGAGTCCGGCAAGCCAATCGGTGCGAAATAAGCGGTTATGCCGGATAGCTAAACCGAGCCCGCTGAACGACCTCGTGACGCCGTCGCGTCACCCTAGCCAGCGGGGCTTCCGGTTGCCGCAAGCTGATGCGGAATCGGTGACTGATATCCTGGCGCTGCTATCGCCATTGCCGCTGATCGATAAGAGTTTATTGCGACAACTGCGCCAAGCGTTCCAATGGGGCGGCAGCGACTTGGAACATCGCATCTGGAATCACCCGGACATGCGGTCAATCGGTCTGGGTATCCAATTATCGGAAGCTGCCGCAAAAGGCTATCAGCAACGCTACCGGGAAAAATTTGTAAATTCGTTTCAATCCACCCAGTTATGGCAACTTGTTCACGCGCATCACCACGCCGCATTCGAAGGCTTGCGGCAATTGGAAAATTTAAATCGCTGCACACTGGAGCACAGTAACGATAACGATGCGGTACGTCACTATTTTCGCAAGTTAAGCGCCACTTTGGCACAAACCACCGCTGACACGCGACAAAAGCAAGCGCTCTTGCAGCAATGTCGCACGGTTTTGCAATGCTTGCCGAAACAAATCTGGCAAAGTCAGCTCGATGACGTGGCTTACGATTTGTACGCGCTGGCGCATCAAGACGATATTCGCGCCGGTCGCTGGCCGGACAAAATGGAGCCGGGTTTCGACCCCAATCGTCTGCTGTGGGTATTGGACTCGAAACAACAACAGGAACGCGTGCGCTGGTCGATACACCAAACCGGACCGCTAGGCGAATTGGTGTGCCAGCAGCAAACACCCGCTGCAACCAGTGCACCGCCCATCGCGCAATTCGATAGTCATCCGGCGTTTCCACCCACCTACCGGTTACAGTGTACAGACGATCAAAATGCTGCCACGCTACGTAATGGCCAAACTTTTCAGTTGAAAGACGACCTATTAACGATAAAAACCCGATGGCAGCAATTGGAACTGAAAACGATCGAAAAACCAACCTGGGCCATCGATATGTGGTGCCATGCCGATGGCATGATGATTCAACTGCCCCCTTGGCGTGGTCATTCTCCAATCGTCAGATGGCAACCCGGCAAGACCGGTGAGAATGGAAATTGGTTGTTGCCCAATCCATTCGGTTGTGATCAATTCGGGCTATACGCTGATTTGGAAATTCTTTCTCGTGGGGTCTTTAAGAAATTATTCAGAAATTCCAATTCGATAATTCAACGTTTCCGCTGGATCACTCCCGGTACCTTCATGATGGGCTCGCCATCGGATGAGTTGGAGAGAGAGTCGTTTGGAATTGACGAAACACAGCATCCAGTGACGTTAACTCAGGGTTTTTGGCTGGCCGAGAGTACCTGCACGCAAGCGTTATGGCAAGCCGTGATGGGGAAAAATCCATCCCGTTTTCAGGATAATGAAAATAATCCGGTTGAAACCGTCAGTTGGGATGATACGCAATCATTCATTACTCAATTAAATACGCTTTTCCCCGGTTTATCCGCGCGACTGCCGACCGAAGCCGAATGGGAATATGCCTGCCGTGCCGGTACCGGAACGCCGTTTTCTTTTGGCGATAACATTACCCCGGAACAAGTCAATTACCACGGTAACTATCCGTATGCCGGTGGGGAAAAAGGGTTATACCGTGGGCGAACCGTACCAGTCAAATCATTGCCACCGAATCCTTGGGGTTTGTACGAAATGCACGGCTATGTCTGGGAATGGTGCGCGGATTGGTACGGCGACTACCCTCGGCAAGCGGTAACTGATCCGCTTGGGCCTGACCATGGTAAAGGCCGCGTGCTGCGCGGCGGCTCCTGGATCAGCATCGGCGGGGGCGTGCGCTCCGCTATCCGCTCCAGGAGCGGACCCGATCTCCGCAACGTCTACATCGGGTTCCGTCTTGCCCTAGGTTGAAAGAGGCAGGCAGGTAGGCCGAAAGGAGTTATCGCCGTCGATCTGGCAGTGCAGTAGGGCGGATCAGCGTAGCGTCATCCGCCAATCGCTGCAATTACGACAATGGTGACGGGTATGGTGGGGTTGAAAAAAAAGGAAGTGAGGTGGTTTTGGTTTTTTGGAACAAATGATGAATGACCGCTGGCAGATGGTGGATGGCGCGTTGCTTATCCACCCTACGTCGCGCGTTAAATACAGTGACGAATATTCAACATGAAAGCAGATAATGCGCTGTTACCTCAGTATTTTCCCGCTCCTTGGGCAAGTGAATGGGGGCAGGATCAGTTCGGGCTTTATTTGGTGCTCGATTGCCGCGGGGTGCGGCAGAAGTTCCGCTGGATCATCCCCGGAACGTTTCTGATGGGTTCGCCGGATTCAGAGCCGGAGCGATATGATAACGAAATTCAGCATCCAGTAACGTTAACCCATGGTTTTTGGCTGGCCGACAGTGCCTGCACGCAAGCGTTATGGCAAGTCGTGATGGGGAAAAATCCAGCCTATTTTCAGGATAACGAAAATAATCCGGTTGTAAACGTCGGTTGGAATGAGATACAACAATTCATTACTCAATTGAACATACTTTTTCCCAGTTTGTCCGCGCGACTACCGACCGAGGCGGAATGGGAGTATGCTTGCCGCGCCGGTACCGCAACGCCGTTCTCGTTTGGTGGCAACATTACTCCGGAACAAGTCAATTACGATGGTAATTTTCCGTATGCTGATGGCCAAAAAGGGTTGTATCGCGAAAAAACCGTGCCGGTCAAGTCGTTGCCGCCGAACTCGTGGGGTTTATATGAAATGTACGGCAATGTTTGGGAATGGTGTGCGGATTGGTATGGTGACTATCCTCGGCAAGCAGTGACCGATCCCATTGGACCTGATCAAGGGTCCTATCGCGTGCTGCGCGGCGGCTCCTGGGACAGCCACGGCAGGTACGTGCGTTCCGCTAACCGCCTCAGGAACGAGCTCTTTATCCACAAGCTTCAACTTTGGGTTCCGTCTTGCCCTAGGTTGAAAGAGGCAGGCAGGTAGTGAGGCCGGTAGGCCGAATCCGGTGATTATCATCGACCTGACAGTCTCGTCGGAGCGAGACGGTCAGGTCGATGGATTTGTGTTGCTATTTGTTGAGCACATGCAATCAAAGTGGTTCTACAGGCGTGAATTCAATTTGCTGAATCCGATTCAATGCGTCGCGCAGGGTATCGCGTGCGATGGCCATGCCATAATTGGTTTGTAGCCCCATCCAGAATTCCGCGGTGTTGCCAAAGTATTTCGCCAGTCTAAGCGCGGTATCGACACTGATTACCCGGCGTTCCAGCACGATATCATTGACAAGCCGTTGAAAAACTATCTGCGTTGCCGCTGCGGCGTTAAAAACAGGCTCAAAAT